>DAOPJR010000057.1:0-18130 GCA_035399765.1 Draconibacterium sp.
TATAAAGTACCGTTCACTCCTTCGCTGGGATTAAGCTGGCAGGCTTTGTCCGGAGAAAATTGGGTGTTGAATATGTCTGAGAATATTTCGCAGAGTTACCGGGTTCCGACTTTTAACGATCGTTTTTGGATGCCGGGTGGTAACCCTGATTTAAAGCCGGAACGCGGTATGAATTATGAATGGGGAGCCCGCTGGAGTTATACTGACGGGAATGTTTCGGGTAATATAAAACTGAATGCTTTCTTCATGAATATTAACGACTGGATTTTATGGAAAAACGGCGGTTCTTTCTGGTATGCTGAAAACGTGGAAAATATGGTAAGCCAGGGAATTGAATTTATGACCGGTTGGAAATTTGATTTGTTTCATCTTCCTTTTTCAACCGGGGTAAATTACACACTTACTTCCACTCAGCGGGTAAAATCGCTCAACGAAACCAATGCAATCGACCGCCAGATGGAATATGTGCCTAAGCACAGCGGCAATTTCTTTGTAAACACAAGCTGGAAAAAACTGGTATTGGGCGTGGATGGAACCTACACCGGAGAACAATACACCGACGAGGAAGATAAAAATGTTCTGAATCCATATTTCCTGTTAAATATGAATGCTTCGTATGAAGTAAAAATAGATGCTAAAAATAAAGTTCTGCTCAGTGGAATGATCCAAAATATGCTGAACACCTCGTATCAGTCGAGTTGGGGCTACGCGATGCCCGGCATCAGTTACCGAATTAGTTTGACATATCAATTCAATTAGAAATAAAACAAAACGAAAAATGAAAAACAAATCCAACCTTTTACTCCTGCTGTTAATTAGTACGATCGCGTTTACATCATGCGATAATACAGAAACTTTGAATGTAAGCGCCTGTTATACTTATTCACCTGAGTCTGACCTGCAGGCCGGCGACACGGTATATTTCAGTAATTGCTCTGAAAATGCGCTTACTTTTGCCTGGGATTTCGGTGATGGAACCACTTCAACCGAGACGGAACCGTTTCATGTTTTTGAAGCTCCGGGAATTTACGACGTGACACTCACTGCCATTAATGAAAATGTTTCAAATATTGTTACCAAACAAATTAATGTGGACGCCGATTTGGCATTTATAATCAATTATGGAAGTTATAACTCTACAAGTTCAACGATTTCGGCTTTTAATAAATACACGGATGAGGTAACAAACAACTACTATGAGTATGTGAATAACACTACGTTGAATTCGAATGTGCAATATGCATATAATTACGACGATAAAATCTTTATGCTCGGTAATGTGGCCGACCAGCTTTTCTGGGTCGATGCCAAAACGCTGAAACAAACTGAAAATGGCATTCAAAATGTAAACAAGCCCCGTTATTGTGTGGCTGATGGGAATTATTTGTATGTTTCCTGCTGGGGGAGTGATAATATATTCTATGGCGATCTGAGCATCTCGTACATTGCTAAAGTAAACCTGGAAACCAAATCGGTAGAAAAGGAAATCAGCCTGCCCGGTGGTCCTGAAGGTTTGGCAATAGTGGATAATAAGTTATACGCCGCTTTAAGTTTTATGGATAGTGTTGGGGTAATGGATTTAGGCAGTGGTGCTATTTCGTATATCGAAACTCCGGCATTCCCGACTTATTTCGAAAAAGATGAGCATAATAATTTGTATGTAACCTTAACCCGCGCCTGGGACGATTATTCTACGCAAACCGGGATTGCTTATTTAAATACCGGCACCGGTGAAATAGAAGCCACTTATGCACTCGACGGAGTTGGAACTACTTATGACAATATGCTGACTTTCAATTCAGATGCGTCAAAGTTATTTGTGATGACCTCGGGTTATGATGCCAATTACAATTTAAGCGGAGGAATTTCTGTATTTGATGTGGCTTCAAAAACTTTTGAAAGTTCTTCACTAATTGATGGAATTTCCGGCCTTAACGGAATTACGTTCTACAACAATCAATTAATTTGTTTCATTGCAGAAACCGTAACCAGCGGTGGTAAAATGGTAAGTTATTCAGAATCAGGAACAAAAATCAAAGAATATCAAACAGGCACAGCTCCGTTTATGATGCTGACCTCGGAATAATATTTCTGAATGCTTAGGAAAGTATTCTGTTTTTTGAAAATCGTGATGGACCGGGATGGGAATAAATACCGCCCGGTTTTTTTATATCTTTTCCTGTTAAACTGATTTATCTTTCGCTTCACTGTCAGTTGACGGATTCGCTTAGAACGACAGAGAGTTAAAAGAATAAAGGCTAGTGCTGAAGATACTTAAGAGACAAAATTTCCAAAACATCTCTACTACTAACTGATGCCAGATAGTTTGTCATTCTGTGCATAGCGGGTAATCTCTATCAAGAATAGAAGAATCTTATGTATTACTTTCATGAAAGAATGCTGTTAAATGGAATTTTTCTGTTTATCTTTCACTTACAAACTTTGTGGTAAAACAATAAGATAAACCTTGGATTTATGAATGCATACGTTTTTGTAATCGGTTTAAGTTTAATAGTTATTCTGTCGTTTTTTACTAATATCCTGGCACGCAGAACAAATATTCCCAGTGTACTTGTGCTTATTGCTTTGGGTATCGGTTTAAACCAGTTGCTTGTTCGTGTAAATGTTCAGCCGGATTTTAACCGCCTCCTGGAAATACTGGGTATCGTCGGTTTAATTATGATTGTTCTGGAAGCAGCACTCGATCTGGAACTGACGAAGGAAAAATGGCCGATCATCTGGAAATCATTTACAATTGCCTCCTTATCGCTGGCTTTTACTTCGGTTTCCCTTTCCATGTTACTCATGATTTTCAAACCCGATATGGTTTTTTTGGAAGCGTTGGTGTATGCACTTCCTTTGTCAATAATGAGCAGCGCCATTGTTATCCCAAGCGTGGCACATCTGGGAAAATACAAAAAGGAATTTATGATATACGAAGGTACCTTTTCAGATATCCTGGGTATCATGGTCTTTTATATGATTGTTGAAAACGTGGATGTGGAAGGAATGCGACAGCTGAGTCTTGTAATTACCGGTAATTTGTTTTTAACCCTTTTTGCTTCGGTTATTCTAAGTTACGTGTTGCTATATATTATTCAGAACATCAGGGGAGATGCCAAGTTTTTCCTGTTTTTGGCAGTACTTGTTTTATTGTATTCAGTAGGAAAACTTTTCCATTTGTCATCGCTGATTATTATCCTGATGTTTGGTTTGTTATTGAGAAACCACAAAGTGCTTTTATTCTGGAAGTTGGAAGAATGGTTAAAGGATGAACGCATGGAAACCCTGTTTGATCAGTTTAAAATGATTACAGTGGAAACGTCGTTTTTGGTCAGAACGTTCTTTTTTGTGGTTTTTGGAATGACTTTGCCGCTAGCTTCCTTGTTAAGCTGGCATGTCTGGCTGATTAGTTTCCTGTTTATTGTGGTAACTTACTTGTTGCGTTTTGGGTTGTTTTTTGTGATCGACCGTCGTGAAACAATGCCACAGGCTTTTATCGCACCAAGAGGATTAATTTCTATTTTACTATTCTTTGCCATACCGGATTCACTCAGGTACGAAGGATTTGAAAACGGTATTCTCTTTCTGGTAATTATTGCAACGAGTATTATTATGGCCTGGGCTTTGATTGCTTATGGAAAACAAAAAGAAATTGACGGATACAGAACAGGTTTTCTTGAAAAAGAAGGGCTTGAAGAATTCTCAGAATAATATCGATTAAATCCAATAAAAAAGGTTGCCACTGTCGGCAACCTTTATTTTTTATCCCAGATATGATTTTAGTAATTTGCTTCGCGATGTATGTCGTAATCGCCGTATAGCCTTTTCTTTTATCTGTCGAACCCTTTCGCGGGTCAATCCAAATCGTTCACCGATTTCTTCCAAAGTCATTTCCTGGCACCCTATGCCAAAAAACAGTCGAATGATGTCGCTCTCACGCTCGGTCAATGTAGCTAATGCGCGATGAATCTCTCTTGACAATGATTCCATGATGAGGCTGCGGTCGGCATTTGGCGAATCGTTGTTTACCAGCACATCAAGCAAACTGTTATCTTCACCGTCAACAAACGGTGCATCAACAGAAACATGACGGCCCGAAACGCGCAATGTGTCGGCAACCTTATCAGCAGGTAACTCCAGTGAATCAGCCAGTTCTTCAGGTGAGGGCTTGCGCTCGTGTTCTTGCTCAAATTTTGAATATGCCTTGTTGATTTTGTTCAACGAACCTACCTGGTTCAATGGCAAGCGAACGATACGCGATTGCTCGGCTAAAGCCTGAAGAATCGATTGACGGATCCACCATACTGCGTAAGAAATGAATTTAAAACCGCGGGTTTCGTCGAATTTCTCTGCTGCTTTGATTAATCCAAGGTTTCCTTCATTAATAAGGTCGGGCAGGCTCAATCCCTGATTTTGGTATTGTTTTGCAACCGACACCACAAAACGAAGGTTCGCTCTTGTGAGTTTCTCCAAAGCAGCCTGATCGCCCTTCTTAATCCGCTGGGCCAATTCAACTTCTTCTTCAACAGTAATCAGTTCTTCCTTACCGATTTCCTGCAAATACTTGTCTAAAGAGGCACTTTCACGATTAGTGATTGACTTTGTGATCTTTAGCTGTCTCATATGGTTTTCTTAAAAAATCGTGCAAATATAGCACTAAATACTTACTCTTCAAGGAGAAAAAATCAATGTGCCTGTATTTAATACAAACTTAAAAGTGTTTATTGAATTTATCTGTCCCCTGCGGGTAACACATAATAAGCATATTCACCATTGGGATAAACCCCTTCCAGAAAAATTCCTCCTCTTGCATTTCCTATCTCACGTTTAAAGTCATTGACATCATTTACGGGTTTTTTGTTCACGGCAGTGATAATAAAACCCTTTTTAATACCAATGTCTTTTAACTTTCCGTCCTTAACACTTGTAACTACGATGCCGGAATTAATGTCGAGTTCGTTTTTAACATTTTCTGCAACCTGATCGAATTCTGCACCCAATACAACTGTATTATCTCTCACAATTTGCGTGTCACCGTGCTTATTACGCAATGTCACTGTAAATTGTTTCTCTTTATTGTCACGAAGCACTGTAACTTTTATATCGTCACCCGGACGATACTGGCTTACTTTTTCCTGTAATTCGGCTGATGTTTTTACATTTTCACCATTAATAGCCACAATCACATCTTCAGCTTTTATGCCGGCTTCTTTAGCTGCTCCATTATCTACAACGCCACCTACATATACTCCTTCAACACGGTTAAGGTTTAATTTGTTCGCAATTTCTGCATTAACATCGCCAATATTAACACCTAATAATGCACGCTGAACCTCGCCAAATTGTTTCAAGTCTTCCACTATCTTTTTAACGATGGATACCGGAATGGCAAATGAATAGCCCGTGTAAGAGCCTGTTCTGGAGGCAATAGCAGCATTGATCCCTACTAATTTACCCTGCTGGTTTACCAGTGCACCTCCACTATTTCCAGGATTAACGGCAGCATCGGTTTGAATAAATGACTCGATGGAATATGCATCCTGGTTGATGCCCAAATTACGAGCTCTGGCACTTACAATACCTGCAGTAACAGTTGATGTCAGGTTGAAAGGATTTCCAACCGCTAACACCCATTCTCCCAGTTTTAATGCTTCAGAGTCTCCGTAGGTCAGGAATGGAAGATTATCGGCATCGATCTTTAACAGAGCCAAATCAGTAGATGGATCTGTTCCGATTATTTTAGCTTGAAATTCACGTTTGTCATTCAGAATTACTTTTACTTCCTGGGCATCCTCGACAACATGATTATTGGTTACGATATAACCGTCTTTACTCAGAATAACGCCTGAACCAAATCCCTGTCGAACTTGCGGCTGGCTCCTTTGCAGTCCAAAGAACTGATCAAATATAGGGTTTCCGCTCGACCACTCACCAGTATAAACCGATTTAGTGGCAATGTGAACAACAGCATGCACTGAATTTTCAGCAGCATAAGTCAGGTCGGGTTGAGTTTGCTCGCCCTCGGCGGGTAAACTTGTATATTTTAATGCGGCCTGTTCATCTTTAACATGTATTACCTGGGGGGCATTAAAAAAGGTGCTATATGTCCATACGGCAATAAAAGCTCCGGCAATCACCAGTAAAAATGTTAATGAAATTCTTCCAAATTTTTTCATGGTCTTTCCTTTAAATTAATAATTCGCGTTCCTTTCCGCAAATTTACTGCCATGTAAGGCCAGATTTCGCTTGTTTGTGTTGTATTTTGCATAATTTAACAAGCATATCTGCCTTTTGTTAAAAATTGAAAAGTTTTTTTTAGTTCCTGAAAAATTGTCAGTTTAAGCGACTTTGTTTAATTAGTAAATAAAGTTTAAAAGGATTACAATATCAATCTTATTTTTTAGGAACTACAAACCATTTTGAGTCCAGTTCTACTTCTTCGTAATTCAGAATATAGTCGAATGCCTCTTCTGCGGTATTTGCTACAAAATAGAGTTTCTTATAAACGTCTTTGGCAAACATTTCATTGTATGAGCGTTCAAACTGCCTAAAAAGATCATCGAAAAAACCATTGGTATTTACAAATACAATAGGCTTTGTATGATATGAAAGCTGCCGAAGTGTCATTACTTCCAGAATTTCTTCCAGTGTTCCAAAACCACCGGGTAACGCAACAAATGCATCCGACAGTTCGCGCATTCTCGCTTTGCGCTCCATCATGTCGGGAGTAACGATTACCTCGTGCGAGTTATTTGATGCCAGTGAACGATGGATCATCTTTTCAGGAATAATTCCAACGGTTTTGGCGCCGGCTTTACTGGCTGCAATGGTTACTGCTTCCATCAATCCAACGTTGGCACCACCGTTAATAAGTATATGGTTTCCTTCGCCGATTAAAGTTCCCAGTTTATTGGCTTCCTGAAAGTAAACGTCCGAAATGGCATTACTGGAAGAACAGAATACACAGATATTCATTTACTCGATATTTGATAATTAGGTACTGGATTTTAGACGAAGAAACCGGGAAGTTCCCGGTTTCTAATTTTTATAACTATTATTTTGCCTTCGTTTTTATGCGTCAATATTTGCATAGGTAGCGTGGTCCTCAATAAATTTACGGCGAGGCGGTACATCGTCACCCATCAGCATCGAGAAAATGTGATCTGCTTCTGCAGCATTTTCAATTGTTACCTGTTGTAAGGTACGTTGTTCAGGATTCATTGTAGTTTCCCACAATTGTTCAGCATTCATCTCTCCCAAACCTTTATAGCGTTGCGTATGAATGTTACTTTCGTTTCCGTCGGCCCATTCCTGAATGTATTGCAGACGCTGCTGCTCAGTCCAGGCATAGGCTTCTCTTTTTCCTTTTTTTACCAGATAGAGTGGTGGAGCAGCAATGTAAAGGTGGCCTCGTTTGATCAGGTCGTTCATATATCGGAAGAAGAAAGTCATGATCAGCGTAGCAATGTGGCTTCCGTCCACGTCGGCATCAGTCATGATCACAATTTTGTGGTAACGCAGCTTATCCAGATTCAATGCTTTCGAATCTTCTTCGGTTCCTATGGTTACTCCCAATGCCGTGAAAATATTTTTGATCTCTTCGTTTTCGAAGATTTTATGCTGCATAGCTTTTTCTACGTTCAGAATTTTACCCCGAAGTGGTAAAATGGCCTGTGTACGGCGATCGCGGCCTTGCTTGGCTGTTCCACCTGCCGAGTCACCCTCAACCAAGAATACTTCGCATTTGGATGGATCTTTTTCTGAACAGTCGCTAAGTTTACCTGGTAAACCTCCTCCTGAAAGGGCATTTTTGCGCTGTACCATTTCGCGGGCTTTACGGGCTGCATGACGTGCAGTAGCAGCAAGTATCACTTTATTTACGATCTGGCGGGCTGCTTTTGGATTTTCTTCCAAATAAATCTGCAGTGCTTCGCTGGTTGCCTGGTCCACTGAT
The DNA here is from genome assembly GCA_035399765.1 of Draconibacterium sp. GTDB lineage: Bacteria > Bacteroidota > Bacteroidia > Bacteroidales > Prolixibacteraceae > Draconibacterium. The sequence continues at coordinate 7,958 of DAOPJR010000057.1, forward strand.
AAACTCACCTCGGAGTTACCCAGTTTTGTTTTGGTCTGTCCTTCAAATTGCGGCTCGGCTACCTTTACCGAAATAATACCTGTTAATCCTTCGCGGAAATCATCACCGCTGATGTCGATTTTAAGTTTGGCAAGCATTCCTGACTGATCAGCGTAGTTTTTTAATGTACGTGTTAAGCCACGTCTGAAACCTGTCAGGTGGGTACCGCCTTCAATCGTATTGATGTTATTCACATACGAATGAATATTCTCAGAAAAAGAAGTGTTGTACTGAAGCGCGAGTTCTACGGGAATCCCCGCTTTTTCAGTAGTGATATGGATTACGTCATCGATCAGTTTTTCGCGTGTTCCATCGAGGTATTCAACAAATTCTTTTAATCCTTCTTCCGAATAAAATGACTCGGTTTTGAATTCACCATTTTCATCTCTTGTACGCTCATCGGTAAGATTGAGCCTTATACCTGCGTTTAGAAAAGCTAATTCGCGCAACCGGGCAGCCAGAATTTCATATTTATATGTGGTAACAAGAAAAATGCTGCTGTCGGGTGTAAAAGTCACGATGGTTCCTGTGTGATCGGTATCGCCAATAGTTTTGGCTTCATAAAGCGGTTTACCGATCTGGTACTCCTGCACCCAAATTTTTCCTTCGCGGTGAATTTCGGCTTTCAGGTGTGTGGAAAGTGCATTTACACACGAAACCCCCACACCGTGCAAACCGCCTGAAACTTTGTAAGAATCTTTGTCGAATTTACCACCGGCGTGCAAAACGGTCATAACCACCTCAAGCGCCGATTTATTTTCTTTTGTATGTTTTTCTGTTGGAATTCCACGACCATCGTCTTTTACGGTAATCGAGTTATTCTCATGAATGAAGACATCGATGTTCTGACAGTAACCTGCCAGGGCTTCGTCGATGGAGTTGTCAACTACCTCGTAAACAAGGTGGTGAAGACCTTTTTCATTGACATCTCCAATGTACATGGCCGGACGTTTTCTAACCGCTTCCAGACCTTCGAGTACCTGGATACTATCAGCACCATAATTGCCATTTCCATTGCCGTTTCCGTGTACTCCGTTTTTTTCAGTTTCGCTCATTTCTCTTCTAAATTTATCTCAATCTGTAGCTTTAAAATAAAATAGTTTCCCTTGTATTGAAGATGATAAGGTCCTCAAAAGGAAACTAATTGATTTTCAGGCTCTTTATATGTATATTTAATACTTTCAAAATCACCCGACAAAGATAAAAAAATATGCGAAAGAGTCTTCATTTTATAAGGCTTTTCAGAGAGTATTTTTTAACAAATTATAAACTTGAAAATGAGGGGTATAGCATTGGTTAAAAAATAAAAGAGGGAGCACTGTGGCTCCCTCTTCATACCGAATTGATTGATCAGAACGCATAACTGATTCCGGCCAGAAAATTAAAGCTCTGAACCGGGTATCCCAACCAGCGTTCATATCCCTGGTATCCCAGGTTATTTAGTTGCCCAAATAAGCTGAATTTGTTGGTCAGTTGATAGTTGCCTTTTAAGTTGATATCGAAAATGGAGTTAAGGGTGTACGTATGCCTAATCGGTAAGTCTTCCGGAATATCTGATACTGGATTTTCAATGATCTGTGCTTTCCGTTCACCAATCATAAACATATCTGCATTCACGCTGAACTGTTCCGTAATTTTGTACCCAATGGTAACTTTAGCATCCCACTTAGGCATATTCCATGCTTCTTCCTGCTCCTTCATCTTGTAGGTGTAGTAATTAACTGAAAGCAAAAGATCCAGTTTATCTGAAGATGCATGATAAATCTCTGCATTCAACTTCGTGCGATTCATATCATCATACAATACATCAAAAGTATTGTCAACAATTAACGGAGCGGGATTATACAAAGGATCAAAGTAATAACTTTCATTTAAAAAATACAGAGGTTGATTAGCAATGACCGCATATTCTCCCGATACTTTGAAAGCTGTTTTTTTCGAAAATTTACCATCAAATCCGCCGTAAAAACGAATGCGCTGCATACTGTTCCTGATGTTGTGAGTTGGATTTACAAATGGATTCTCGTAAGCAATTTTAGAGTAATAATTATTCCTGAACTCACCATCGATTCCAGCGAATAAAGTAATAATTTCTTCCACAGGCGACCAGTTGGCTTTAATGTTGGGGGCAATTTTTGCTTCAGTGTCCATGTCACTTTGCATAATAAACCACGTACTTACACCAAGCATAGCATTGGCTTTTTTATCGCCGATGTACCAGGCTGGTTTGGCTAATAAAATGGTACTCGATTTTTTCCCAAGCGTTGAATCAGCCGGCATGTAAATTTCGCTGGCATTGGTATATTCTACACCGCCTTCAATCATTCCAACACCTGTAACTAACGGCTGGCGGTAATTCACCTTAAAATTCACATAATTCTCGCGCTGATTTGTTTTGGTTCCGAAGTAGTGATAATCGAAGTCAAAGCCTACTTCCTGGTCATCCATTTCTGCACCGGGATTATCGAGGTTGATATGAAATCCACCTTTAACAAATGATTGTTTGGTGCCAAAATAATTAATCTGTTGATTATCCTGCAACAGGGGAGCCGGAACAGGATCGAGCGGATAACCATAGTAATTAAATGCATCGTGTTTAAGGTCTGCATCTACAGAAAGTATTGAGTTTCGGATACTATTCTTTACAAATAATTCCAGTTCATTATTCATAAACGGAGCATCCACTTTGTTTCCACCTTTCAGATTAATTTTACTAAACGATGACAGGTGGCTGGCATGAATCCCAAACACCGAGTTTTTACTGTTCAGGTTGTTAAAGAATATCTCGCCATAAGGTTTGTAGTAATTTCCAAGCCCGGCACGAACCAGTCCATAACCTTTTTGAATATGAGGTTCTGTTTCGATGGTAGCTGCCTTGAGTGGAGCAACCGTGAACGAACTAAAAACCGGTTGACTTTTAATGTTGTAATTAAAGGTTGGTTTTTGATGTTCTGTTTCATCTATTTCAGGCATGCTGTTTAGTTTGTTGGCATCCGAAACAGTAGGAGTGTAGGCTTTAGTCACTTCCACTTCGCGTCGAAGAGTGTCTCGTTGATTTTGGGCTTTCACTCCCAGGAAAGCTGAAACAAATAAAATCAGTAAAATATATTTTGATGTTTTCTGCATGGTCCTCGGTTTTAATTTTGTTTGATCTGCATTTGGAACGAACTGTCGATGGCATTTTGCTGTTGCTGTGCTTCCTGCGCAGTAATCAGGTTTAAACGTCTTGTAGCCTCTGCAATGATTCCATCGTCTTCAACATTATAATTATCGGCAAGGCTTTTCAAAGTGTGTTTTGCCTGAAACTGATCGTTATTATCTTCATAAATACTTGCAAGCAAAAGGAAGGATTTTCCAAGCCAGTAGGTGTAAGGTGTTCCTTTGTCCACAAAATCAATAATTTCCTGTTCTGATTTTTGCTTCTGATTTTCTTTGTAGTAAATCTCAGCCAACAGGTATTTCGATTCTGCACCCTGTTCCAGTTTGGTGTCTTTTGCCACGTCTTTCAGTGGGTCAATAGCTGAGTTTAGGTTGCCCAGTTCGTAATTTGATTTGCCTATTGCGAAATCAGCTTCGTATTTCAACGCATCATTCGTGATGTCAAGTTTTTTTAATTTTCTGGCAGCTTCAATTGCCTGCTGGTAATTTTTACCCAACATGTAGCAACGCATCTGGCCGGTATTGGCACGTAGCACGTTCCATTTATTATTGGCAAGCTTTTCAAGCCGGTTAAACATCGAAAGCGCTTCGCTGTAGTTGCCTGCATTAAATTGCATTTCAGAAGCTCTTGAAAGTGCTTGTTCACTGAAAAGATTGTCAGGCTGATTTGCTACAAAGGTGTAGTTTTCATTTGCTTTCTGGAATTCTCCGTCTTTGTATTGCAATTCGGCCAGGTAAAAATGGGCATCCACGGCGTTGCTGCCATTTGGAAACTGATTGATATACTGTTCCAACTGGTGTTTCGCTTTGGCATCGCCATCCATATATAAACGTTCGGCAGCACGGTAAGTCAAATCATCCTGTTCGGTAGAACTTACATCGGCTCCACTACCAAACTGGCGGGCGTATGCGAAGTAAGCATTCACGTTATTGAGTTCCACATAACAGTTCTTAATCCCCGAAAGAGCAGCTTCTGCTTCGGGAGTTCCCCGATAGTTTTCAGCAACTTCCTTGTATTGTTGCAATGCTTTATTAAAATCGCCGTTATTGTAACTTACCAAACCAAGTTGCAAAAGTGCGTTCCGGTAATACGAGCTTCCCGGATAGTTGCTTACAAGTTGTTGATATTGCTGAACGGCTTCGTAGTTTTTCCCGATTCGTTCGTAAGCACGACCCAATTCATATAAGGCATCATCACGGTATTCCGATTCGGGGAATTCATTGAGCAAACTCACCAGATCATTAATTTTTTCATTCTGATTGCGTTGCAACCCTTCGCAAAACGACATTTGCAGCAAGGCATAATCCGCTTCATACATTTTCATGGTGTAGGCCCGGCGGTAATAATCAATAGCTTCCTGGTAATTGGTGTGCAGAAAATAATAATCGCCGATCCGGTTGTACGCATCTGCCAGTTTGGGTGTGCGTTTCCCCTGCATGCTCTGCGCATATTTTCTGAAATGTGTGAAAGCCGTTTCCTTGTCATCCATTTTCAGATAAGCATAACCAAGATTATAATCCGCGCCATCGGCTTCAGGAACAGAAACAGTCCCCGATAACTGTTCGAAGCGGCTGTAAGCACGGATCGCATTATCATAGTCTCCCACGCGGTACAAAGCTTCTGATTTCCAGTATTGTGCGCGGGCATTCAGTTCACGACTGTATTTCCCGTTATCAAGCGACAAATCGAAGTATTCAATTGCCTGGTTATAATCCGAATTATTAAACAACTCGAGCCCACGATAAAATGTAACTCGCTGATAAGCTTTCAATATATCCGGAGTTTTGTTTTTTATTTTTTCAATCGATGCTATGGCATCTTTGTAATTCTTAGTAACCATGTACACTTCAACCAGAATGCGATATGCCTCGGCATTCCTGTCGGAGTTGGGATACAGGCTGATGTATTTGTCGAATGCTTTGATGGTTTCGTTAAAAGGAGAATATGAAAGTTCATACGAAAGTTTGGCGTAACTAAACAGCGCGTCCTCTTTTATCAGTGGATTGAAATCAAATTCAGAAGCTGCACTGAATGCCGTTTTTGCTTTTTCCTTCTGGTCGAGTTTGATAAAACAATCAGCCAGGTGATAATAGGCATTCTGAGTCAATTCGTCATTTCCGGTAGAAGCTTGTTCGAGTAGCGGAGCCGCTTTCGTAAACTCATCATTTTGGTAGTAGCAGAATCCTAAAATGTAATTCTCTTCGCGGGTTTTTGGACCTGAAGTTTCAAAGTATGTTTCGAGGTAAGGAATGGCTTTTTTGTATTCTTTTAAATGAAAGTACGAGTCCCCGACAATTCTGGATAATTCACTTTTATGTTCTTCCTGAACGTCGTTCATAATCGGAGTAGTGTAATTCACCACTTCGCTGTATTTCTGCTGCTTGTAGTAAATATGGCTGACGTAAATGGGGATCACCTGTGAATACGAAGGATCGTTGTTCAGTTTTGAAAATCCTTCGAGAGCAGCTGCATAATTTTCGTTTAAATATTGAATGTGTGCCCAGTAATAAGTCGCCGGTTTGCTGTACAGATTATTCGAGTTCCGAACCATGTTGAAATCTCTCAAAGCCTCGTCGGTATTGTCTTGCATCAGGTTGGCATAACCGTTTTCATAGGCAATTTCAATACGATCGTTTGCAGAAAGATCGCTGCGATCAACATTGTTAAAACTTCGGATGGCACGCAGGTACTGTTTGCGGTCGAACTGGCTTTTTCCCATGTTGAACCAGGCAGTGTTAATGTACGGGCTTTCGGGATAATTGCCGATAAAATTTTCCAACAGCTTTTCCCCGGCACGGTAACCGGCATGTAAAGCTGAAACTGAACGGTAAAATTCAGCTTCAGAATACAATTCAGATTTTGGTTCAACTTTCTTCTGAATCTTTTCAAATTCATGGTATGCCGAAACGTATTTTTGTTTGGAATAAAGTTGTTTTGCTACTTCAATGTCCTTTTGCACCTGATCATACCATTCAGTTTCCTGTGCCTGAATGGGATGTACAAAAAAGAAGATGCAAGCGAAAAAGATAAAATTCCGGATTGTCTTCATGCTTTTAGTTTCTCATTTTTAGTGAATTAGCTGTCGACTTCAATTTTCCGACTCACTATTTTTTTAGGAAATTATTTGAAATCGAAAATACAGAATATCGAATTGTCGTATGGTCACTAATTGTTGTAATTCTTAACAAGAAACTGTTTATTTCTTTTGTTTATTATACTGTTGGTTAACTTTTTTCCCTTTAACTTGCTTCAACATTTCAAAAAAATGGAAAGTCAAAAAGTGATAGAACTTACCGGTGCCGAGATTTATCAGCGGGATAATCTGATCCTTTCTTCAGTTGATCTGGAAGTAAGCGCCGGAGAATTTATTTATGTGATCGGTAAAGTTGGAACAGGGAAAACAAGCCTGATAAAAACACTTAATGCCGAATTACCATTATTGATTGGGAATGGTTCTGTTTTGGGGATCGGATTAAATGGAATTAAAAGCCGTGATGTTGCTGCTTTGCGCCGAAAGCTGGGAGTTGTTTTTCAGGATTTTCGTTTGTTAAGTGACCGGAATGTTCATGCTAACCTGGCTTTTGTTTTGCAGGCTACCGGATGGAAACAAAAAGCGGATATCGACAATCGTGTGATTGAAGTTCTTTCTATTGTCGGAATGACTGAAAAAGCACAGAAAATGCCACATGAACTAAGTGGGGGAGAACAGCAACGAGTAGTGATTGCACGTGCAATATTAAATGAACCGGACATTATACTTGCGGATGAACCCACCGGAAACCTCGACCCTGAAACCTCGGAAGAAATTCTCGACCTGTTTATTCATTTGAATGAAAAGGGAAAAACGGTTTTGATGGCCACACATGATTATGCTGTAATTGCGAAAAAGCCGGCCCGAACATTGGTTTGTGCCGACAAAAAACTGTCTGACTCAGCTAAAATCAAAGAGGAGATAAAATTTGAAAGTTTGTTGGAAGAAAACGATTGATTCACGAGAAACTTTCAAATAACTGGATTAGTACCTTTTCTTCGTTTTCCCAAACCAGTTCTTTGGCTGCCGCCGGGAGATTTTCTTTCCAGATTTTTCTTTTTTCCTGATTGAAAAGTGCCTCTTTAATATTTTCGGACAGTTGCTTTGGTTCCAACGAACTGGTAACAGCGCCAATATTGTATTTTTTAACCACAGCGGTCATTTCGGGCAAATCAGTAACGAGCACCGGGACTTGTGCCTGGATATAATCAAACAGTTTATTAGGCAACGCAAAACGGTAATTCAGTCCAAGATCTTCTTCTATCGATAGTCCAAGGTCAGCCTGAACTGTTAACTCGGTTAGTTTTTCTAACGGAAGTCTTCCTGTAAAACGTACTTTATTTTCAAGCTTTTCTGCTTTTACCAGTTCTTCCAGTTTAGCTCTGATATCGCCATTACCCGCAATCACGAGTTCTGCTCCTTCGATATATTTCATTGCGAGGATGGCTTGTTCAAGACCGCGAGCCACATTCACTGCTCCCTGGTAAAGAATCAGCTTTTTGTCAGATTCCTTTTTGTGTGATTTTAATTTTTGGGTCTGCGGAAGATTCCTAACTACCTTAAAATCGATTCCGTATTTTTTGCGGTAGATATTTGCAATTGAATCACAAACCGTGTAGGCATAATTTACATTTGGCAACATTTTTCTTTCCAACCATTCCCATATTTTCTGAACATGCGGTCTTTCAATCAACTCAGGGACCTCAGTAAAGTATTCGTGACTGTCGTAAACCAACGGAACTCGTTTCAAACGTGCCGCAAGATAATTCGCAGTCAGCGAATCTAAATCATTTGAGAGTAAGATGTCGCTCTTCGCAAAGAGAAGAAAGCAAAAAAGCCGGAAATTGTATTCAGCATAAAAACACGGTCCTTTTTTGAAAATAAGCCGCATTCGTTTAATGCCATAATCGCGTTGAATGTCAGCGCTGTGTGGTAATTTTCTTCCAACCAACAAAACATCAAAACCCATTTTTATCAAGGTAGTACATACCTTGTGTACCCGGTTATCGGATACCAGGTCATTGGTAACGGAAACAATGATTTTCTTTTTGGTTGTTTTCAAGTTGGCATAATCAATTCGGTATGTAAATATAGAACTTTTAACCTGCCATAATATTTTGTCGTTTTACAAATGAGACTTTTTATTTCCGGTTCAGTTGCGAGAATGCGCTATCTTTGCGCAAAACTTTTTTTCATGATCCGCTTTTTTGAAAATCACTCGCTGAAAGATTATAATACATTTGGAATTGACGCGAAAGCCCGTTACTTTTTTGAATTTACCGAACCCGAAGATTTGGCTGTTTTTCTGAATGAAAATCAAAGCTGGAAAGATGAGCGACTGATTGTTATTGGTCAGGGAAGCAACATTCTTTTTCTGGATGATTTTGACGGGCTGGTGATTCATCCAAAAGTTCCGGGAATAAAAACCGTAGGGGAGGATCGTTCGTTTTACCGGGTTGAAGTGGGTGCCGGTGAAGTGTGGGATGAATTTGTGGAATTTTGTGTTACATACAATTTGGGAGGAGTCGAGAATCTTTCACTGATCCCCGGAATGGTTGGGGCTGCACCGGTTCAGAATATTGGCGCTTATGGCCAGGAAGTTTGCAATGTGGTCGAAAAGGTAAAAGGCTATGATTTGGAAAAACAGGAAATGGCTGAATTTTCAGCAGATGAATGTCGGTTTGCCTACCGCGAAAGCATTTTTAAAAGCTACCTGAAAAACCGTTTTATTATTACTTCGGTGGTTTTTCGTTTGGATAAATTTCCGGAATTCAACCTGAAATACGGTCACCTGGAAGAAAAAGTAAAAGAATACGGTGATGTGACTTTGCAAAATATCCGAAAAGCGGTAATTGAAATCAGGAACAGTAAATTACCCTCGGTAAAAGATTTGGGAAATGCGGGTAGCTTTTTTAAAAATCCTTTGGTTGAAAAAGAACTTGCTGATCGTTTAAATGCTGAATATGAAAATATGCCGCTTTATCCGGCGGCGGATCAGAAAGCTAAACTTGCTGCAGGCTGGCTGATAGAACAGTCAGGATGGAAAGGCAAACGCGAAGGGAATGTGGGCGTTCATAAAGATCAGGCGCTTGTTATTGTCAATTACGGTGGCGCCACCGGGAAAGAGGTCTGGGATTTTTCAGAAAAAATCAAAGAAGCGGTTTTTGAAAAATTTGGTGTTTCGCTCGAACGCGAAGTGAATTGTATTTAATGTGAGTTCAAAAATCCTTTTCTGGCGTCTTTCTTACGTCACCGCCTAAAGGACAGTGTAAGTAAATCAGTCAGTTCTACATATCTCGAACTCAATTTGCCTTATCATAAGTTTCAGACTAGCAAGGTGCTACTGCCCGTATTCTCCACTCATAACCTTTCTAACCGCTTCCAGGTAACCATATCCGTTTAACATGTCAGGTAAAAGGTAACTGCCTTCCACCCATTCATTCCAGGCATTAATGGTAATCAGTTTTGGCTGTTCAGGATGACTGTCGGCGTATTTTTTAGCTTTATAAAGCAAAGCAGCAAAACTATCGGGAGTATTGTGATAATGTACCACATCGTGGATTCCTTTTGCAGGAAACCGTGGTGTATCGTCCCAGCCAATGGAAACACAGGGAAACAGCGGAACATCCAGTATGGAATCCATTTGTGTCCGTATATTTACTGAATTGGCACCATAAACCAGGTAGTCTTCGTTTGTACCACCCATGTTGTATAGAGCAACACTGTTAAATCCCATTTGAGCCACTTGATCAGAAAATCTTTTGGCTGCATCCTTCGACATAATCGAACCACCGCCCTGATTCCACTGAATATGCAAACCCGGGAAACCGGCTTTTTTTACCTCTTCCCTGAAATAATCCAGCGCTTTGCGCGATTCTTCCACACTGCCGCCAAAACCTTGCAGCAAATTTTCGATACTAAAAATAGAGAATACCGGTTTGCC
>DAOPJR010000057.1:18230-21822 GCA_035399765.1 Draconibacterium sp.
ACCAGAATGTTTACCCCATGATCAACCGCAGCATCAATCCATTTTTCCACCACTTTCGGATCGTCATCCATCTCGTAGCCCCACAAGGGGTGCCGGGGCTGGTAATGCCCGTCAAAACGCGGGTTACCTTTTTTAATCACTTCCCATTCGCCAATTCCTTCGGGCCACAGCATATCGCCAAAACGCTCATCGTGGTGACACGATGGCCAGACGTATGCAGCAACATAATATCCCGGATTAGTTGACTGCTTCTGTTGGGCTTCCAAATGATTTGCATTCAGCAGTAAAAAGAAAAAAACAGCAAAGGTCAAGAGGAATTTTCTATGTCGATTTAGGCAGCTTTTCATAAGGTTGGTTTTTGTTTTAAAAGTAGCATTATTCTGAATATATACCACCGAGCAATGTTGTTTTAAAAAGTCATTCCTGCAAACGCAGGAATCCTTTCAAGAACACTTTGTTATTAAGAATTTAGTATTCAGCGTCTGCCGGAATACATCAGTTGTAAATCTTGTTCTGATCGAGCGCTGCCCTGTATTTGGCTGCATTGCGGTTGTGTTCGGCTAATGTGGCTGCAAAGTTGTGATAACCCGAAAAATCTTCTCTGGCACACATGTATATGTAATCGTTTTTTTCGTAGTTAAGCACCGATTCAATCGAAGTGATTGACGGAAAACAAATAGGCCCGGGTGGCAATCCGGCAAATTTATAGGTATTGTACGGCGAATCAATTTCGAGGTGTTTGTTTAATACGCGTTTAATCGAAAAGTCACCAACCGCATATTTTACGGTAGGATCGGCTTGTAGCGGAATACCTTTGTGTATGCGGTTAATATAAAGGCCTGCCACCGTTTTTAGCTCATCGCTTTTAGCTGTTTCCGATTCAACAATCGAGGCCAGAGTAGAAACTTCTGCAGGGGATAGCCCAATGGATTCAGCCTGTTTTTTGCGCTGGTCGCTCCAGAAATGCTCATATTCCTGGTGCATTCTTTCAGCAAATTCTTCGGCAGAAGTAGTCCAGTACATTTGATAGGTATTCGGAATAAACATTGTCCTGAAATTTTCCTTATTAAAACCCCATTGGGAGATCTGGCTTGTATCTGAAAAAAGTGCAAGAATAGAGGCAGAATCAGCTTCAATGTATTTGCATACTTTACCCGCCAGTTCTTCCTGAAAACGGACGTTATTAAAAGTAACATCCACCGGATCCTGATTGCCGCTGCGCAGTTTGTTAATTAACTCATTGGTATTCATTCCGGCTTTTAATTCATATCTGCCGGGCTTAACGCTCTTTCCGAATTGTTTCTTTTTGGCTACCCATTTAAATGCTTTGTAATTTGTTAACACTTTATCGTTTTCAAGTTTTGAATACAAATCATCAAAACTCATTTTTTCACGGATCAGTAATACATAATCGGACTTTACATTGGCATCAAAAATATAATGGTAAAGCTGATAGGCACGCCCTCCTGCAACCAGAAAAGCAATAGCAAAAACAATAATAATTGCTTTTCCAACCCTTGGAAACGCCATTGCACGGTTTTTTTGTTCAATCGGCATAAATAATGAATCTACATTTTGGTTTCAAAGATAAAATACTTTAATAAAGATTGACGCAGATTGGGAAAAGATCGAAATGATTGATGATTATTAAAAGATTGAAGGGATTGATTTTAGATTGAAAAAGTCTGAGAAAGATTGATATTTCGGCAACATTTAACTAAATTGAAGGTTGAATAGAACTCAAACAAACAATGACTAATCAAAATTGGCTGGAATATAAAATACAGGTCAGGAACAGGCTTAAAGCTTTTTTTATCAGAATTTTACAATTGTCTGAATTGTTTCCAAAATCAGAAAGATGCAGAATTTTGAATAACCAGATTACAAGATCTGGCACCTCTGTATATGCAAATTATCGTGCTGCTCTAAGAGGGAGGTCTAAGGCAGAATTTTTTTCCAAATTATCAGTGGCTGTTGAAGAAGCAGATGAAACCGAAATGTGGTTGGATTTAATTATTTCGTCTGAAGTATTAAGCTCTTCATTCATAAAGGAGTTACATACAGATAGTTTAGAATTCGTAAAAATATTGGCATCGATGAGGAAAAGAGTATCTAAATAGGCAATTTATCTATACCTCAATCTGCTTCAATCTCCAACTCAATCTCATTGGAATTTTGACTGCAATCCTAAAAATTCATTAACTCCTATTACAATATCGCGCTGCAAAAAATCTTTTATGCGTAGTCAATCTAAAATCACTAATTTTGCGCGGTAATTCAGAAAAACTAAGAATATGCTACAAGTCAATCTTGCCAAAGATATTTATTACCTCGGCTTTAACGACCGCCGTACCCATTTGTTTGAGAATATCTGGCCGATTCCATACGGAGTTTCATACAACAGTTATTTGATCGTAGATGAAAAAATAGCGTTAGTTGATACCGTTGAACGTGCCTTTATCGATGATTATCTCGATTCGATTGAAGAAATTATTGGCGACAGGAAAGTGGATTATCTGATCATCAACCATATGGAGCCCGACCATTCCGGGGCGCTGAAAGCCATTGTACACAAATATCCTGAGATTACACTCGTGGGAAATAAAAAGACATTTGATTATGTCGAAAGTTATTATCTGAAACCCAATAATACATTGCTGGTTTACGACGATGCGGTTTTGGAGCTGGGAAAACACCGTTTGCAGTTTCAGACCATTCCAATGGTTCACTGGCCTGAAACAATGGTAACTTACGAAGAGACCAACAAAATTTTGTTTTCAGGCGATGCTTTTGGAAGTTACGGAACCCTGGATGGCGGTATCTTTGATGATGAAGTCAATCTCGATTTTTATGAAGTAGAGGTGATGCGTTATTTCACCAATATAGTTGGAAAATATTGTGCTCACACACAACGCGCGATTAAAAAACTGGCCCCGCTCGATATTAAAATGATTGCAGCTACACACGGGCCGATCTGGCGTAGCAATCTCGAATGGATTCTTACGCGCTACAACAAATGGAGTTCATACGACCTCGACTGCGGTGTTGTGATTGTTTACGGTTCGATGTATGGAAATACAAAGAAAATGGCAGAAACCATTGCAAGGCAGATCGCTGTTCGAGGCATTAAAAATATTCGTGTTTACGATGCTTCCAAAACACACTCTTCGTACATCATTAACGACATCTTTAAATACAAAGGATTTATTGTAGGAAGCGCTGCCTACAACAATGCCATGTTCCCAAATGTTGAAACACTTTTAACAACAGTGGAACACATGGGACCCAAAAATCATTATCTCGGAATTTTCGGAAACTACTCGTGGAACGGCGGTGGTGTAAAGAATTTGAAGACTTTTGCCGAGAATATTAAGTGGGAGCTGGTTTACGAGCCTATCGAGGAAAAAGGAAACATGAAACCCAATACAACTGAAGAATTGATAAATCTGGCCAATGCAATGGCAGATAAACTTCTGGCTGATAAAGCAGAATAGAATTTATTCTTACAATATGCAGGAAGGCTGTTTGTCGTTTGACGGATGGCCTTTTTCTTTTTACTGAATCGTTGTAATTGGAAGTTAAAAATGGAAGG
>DAOPJR010000058.1:0-21697 GCA_035399765.1 Draconibacterium sp.
TTTTAAAAGATGTCATCCTTTTCAGTATTAAATGACATTTCCAAATTTACATATTGAAGAGCAGGCAGGGCGCACCAAATTGCAGCAACTTGTTCATGCAATTACTGAAGCAATTGCGAATGGAGAATTGAAAGCCGGCGACCCTGTGCCGTCTGTCAATCAGATGAGCAGCGAGAGTGGTTTTTCACGCGATACTGTTTTTAAGGCGTACAATATCCTGAAACAGCGAAGTATCATTGAATCTGCACCGATGAAAGGCTACTTTGTGGCAGGAGAGTCGTTTAAAGTATTTATGCTGCTTGACGATTTCAGTGCTTTCAAAGAACAATTGTATCAGTCGTTTCGTCAGAACCTGCCCGATTCTTATTCGGTGGATTTGCTGTTTCATCATTACAACCACGAAGTTTTTAACCAACTGATTGAGAACAGCCTGGGACGGTATAGCATGTACATTGTAATGAATATTGAAGAGCATGGAATGGCTCCGGTTTTGAATAAGATTGATTCGAATAAATTGTTATTGCTCGATATGGGGACTCCCGGCAATGATAAAACAAATTACCTTTTACAGGACTTTAACGAGTCGCTTATTGCTTGTCTGGAGAAAGGTACTGAAAGCTTAAAAAAGTACCAGCAGTTGGTGTTGGTTTACGATCATGCTTTTACACCGCATCCGGATATCATTGTAAAAGCAGTACAGCAATTTTGTGATAATAATTTTATTCCATTCAAACAGATAGCGAAGCTGGAGGCAAATCGGGTGCAAGCTGGTTCAGTTTATTTTGTGGTTCGTGATTCTGATTTGGTGGAAGTGATTAAAGTATGTCGTTCAAAAAGTTATAAACTTGGCTTAGATATCGGTGTACTTTCGTATAATGATACTCCAATGAAAGAAATCGTTGGAAATGGTATTTCTGTTATTTCAACCGACTTTGAAGAAATGGGCCGCGAAGCAGCTCTTTTTGTAAAAAACAAAAGGAAAACTGCTCGGATATTAACAACTTCATTAATTTTACGTGAATCATTATAATCATTACACAAATGAAACGACTAAACCAGTACCTAATTTTAAGCTTTATTCTGTTACTAAGCTTTTCCCAGTTAAAATCTCAAAATATGTATTCTAAATTTTCAGGAATATCGGTTGGGAATCCTAAAATAGTTGGAAGTACCAGTTATGACAAAGTAAAACAGGTTTTTACTTTAAAAGGAGCAGGCGAAAATGTGTGGTTCGATAACGATCAGTTCTGGTTCGAATTTCAGAAAATCAAAGGCGATTTTATTTTTTCGGCCAGTGTTGAATTTGTTGGCGAAGGCGTTAATCCTCACCGCAAGTTGGGTTTGATGGTCCGTTCATCAGCTGATGCCGGTTCGGCATACGTTGATGTTTGTGTTCATGGTGACGGTTTAACCGGCATGCAGTTCCGCGAGAAAAATGGAAACAACACCGATGAGTTTAAATCCTATATTTCAGCACCAGAATTTATTCAAATCGAGAGAAAAGGAAATTCTTACACAGTGCGGGTTTCAAAGGACGAGGAGCCGCTGGTTACCATTGCAGAAAAGACATTTGATCTGGGCGATGAAATAATGGTTGGTATGTTTATTTGTTCGCATGATCCGGATGTAGTTGAAACGGCAAAGTTTAGTAATGTTCGGGTTGAAGTACCGGCTGCAGAAGGAGTGGATGGTTATCGTACACCTTCACCAAGTCGCTTGGAAATACTGGATGTGGAAACCGGTCTTCGAAAAGTGATTTATGAAACCGACGACCATATTGAAGCACCAAACTGGTCAGTTGATGGAAAATACCTGATTTATAATTCGAATGGTAAATTGTACAAATTTGATCTGGAAACAAAGAAATCAACTGAAATTAATACCGATTTTGCCACTTCATGCAATAACGACCACGTCTTGTCATTTGATGGTAAGATGCTGGCAATCAGTAATTCTATCCGCGAAAACGACAGAAGCTATTCCATTGTTTTTACCGTGCCGGTTGAAGGTGGAGTTCCAAAACGGGTAACCGAAAAAGGGCCTTCATATTTACATGGCTGGTCAACCGATGCAAAATGGCTTACCTATTGTGCCGAACGAAACGGGAATTACGATGTATATAAGATTCCTGTGGAAGGTGGAGAAGAAATCCGCTTAACCACTACAGAAGGTTTAGACGATGGCCCGGAATATTCACCTGATGGCGAATACATTTACTTTAATTCGGTACGTACCGGCTTGATGCAAATCTGGCGCATGAAACCTGATGGTTCTGGTCAGGAGCAAGTGACATTTGACAACTATCAGAATTGGTTTGCACACATTTCACCGGACGGTACACAGATGATCATGATTTCGTATCCTACAACTGTGCCGGCCGGCTCTCACCCGCATAACCAGCGCGTGATGCTTCGTACTTTGCCAGTTAGTGGAGGAGAAATGCCAAAAGTAGCCGCTTTTCTTTATGGCGGACAGGGAACGTTGAATGTTCCTTCGTGGAGCCCGGATTCAAAGAAAGTTGCTTTTGTTTCTTACACATATTAAAAGGAGTAAGTTGATCTAAAAGAAAAGAATCCGATCTGTCAGTTGACGGATCGGATTCTTTTCTTTATGTGTTTTGTACAGCTGGAACCAGATTAGCATCTTTTGGTTTTAAACCTGCAAGGAACGGATTAATTTCCCAAACCAATTCCCATTGTCAGATTCATAAACAGGCTGCCACCTTTGGCCAGTTCTTTTCCGGTTACAAAAAGATCGTAGCCAACATTTGGCCGGATAAACCATTTTCCTACGGTTTCTCCGGTTTGCTTGTTTTTGAAATGCTTTAGATTAATATCGCAAGCTGTACCTATTCCCGGGCTAAAAACACTGGTGAGTTTTAGCTTTTTATTTTCAATATCCGAAACATCAAAATTTGAATGTTGGGAAATCATCTGATATCCGCCAACCGAAACGTATGAAAAAAGATTGACAGTTCGGTTTGAAACCCATGATCTTCCTAACCTAATGCCATATTTTAAACTGGATACATCATCATCAGGCGTGTTGATAAGATCAAATTTCATAACAGGAATATCGTTTTTCGAATGCAGGGTTCCCACGCTTCCCTGAATGTAAAATGAAAAATAATGCGGCCCTGAAAACCATTCAATTTCCATATTCATACTTTGAAAATGTGATGGAAACGAATTGGTAATATTTCCGTTCAGAAACTCGTGTCCGTATCCCAGACAAAAATTCATTCCCCCGGGTTCAATGTAATCTGCAATTAAGACCAGAAATGATTTGTATTCAGAATTAGGATATGTTTTTTCATATTGTTTGATTGCTTTGTTTATTTTATAGCGGTCTTCTCCTTCATAATAGCGGATGTACAGCTTTATCAGTTCTTTCCCCTCGGGATTCAGGTTCGAACGTTCCAAATCCTGTTTTATCAAAACCAGCTCATTGGCAAGGAATCCATGTATCTGCCCTGTAATATTTTCTGTTTGAATGGTTTTTGTTTTGTCCTCCAGCAGATTGCTGAAGTTTGCGGCAGTGTATAGGAATTGTTCAAAATTACTGTTGGCTAAAGCCAGTAAAAGCTCTTCCACCGGATAAAAAATCACATAGTCCTTATCAACATTTTTTTTCAGGTAATTAATGGTTTCGATGGCGCTCTGGCTGTCGCCTTTAATGGTTTGATCAACAGCCAGCTTTCTGCCGTTACGAATTATTATTTCAGTTGAATCTGTAAAACTGATAATTTGTTGTTTGAGGTCATCCTGTGCAAAAGCACTAATAGTTACAACGTAAAAGGAAACAAGCAATAGGATTCTGATTGTTTTCATGCTCTGGTTATTCTAAATGAGTTAAAGCAAGTTTAAAATGCAGTTGATTAACCATGCAAATATTGCAATAATTTCGAATCCGTTATTACTTACAAGAATAGTTAATGCTCTTTTTTTTGATTTTTATAGTCCCAGTTGATCACTGATTTCACGCATGGCATTAACCGAAAGTTCGGCAAAGTCATCAAGGGGAATACCAATCTTCTCGCATTCCATGATGTTCTCGCGTTTTACTGACGCTGCAAAGGCTTTTTGTTTCATCCGTTTGGTAACCGACCTGGCTTTTACACTTGCCAGTTTCTTGTCGGGATAAACCAGCGTTGTAG
The DNA here is from genome assembly GCA_035399765.1 of Draconibacterium sp. GTDB lineage: Bacteria > Bacteroidota > Bacteroidia > Bacteroidales > Prolixibacteraceae > Draconibacterium. The sequence goes on from DAOPJR010000058.1 coordinate 4,157, forward strand.
CAGTAATCAGTCCGGTGATGGTTTCGCCTGCAGCCAACGCATGCTGGAACTGCATGGTTCGTTCCAGCCCGGTCGCCATTTCATTGTGCATTACTATGGCATCGAGCATGTTCTCGTTCACTATCCCTTTCAGCAGTTTTTCAGCATAGGGACCGTGGGTATGTGGATCGGCATTGGTGATTTCCACATCGATATCGTGTAATAAACCTGCCAACCCGTACTCGTCTTCATCTTCACCTAAATGTCTTGCAATTGCCCTTAAAACGGCTTCCGAAGCCAGGCAGTGTTTGCGCATATTGTCAGCCTGGATATTTTGTTCTAAAAGCTGAATAGCTTCTTCTCTTGAGATCATAACAGAATTTTATTTTGCATAAAAATAATAATAAATTTAGGCTGTAAACAAGATTTTGTAAGATGCTTGAGATCGAACGTAAATTCCTGGTAAATGCCAAAAAATGGAACCCTAAATCGACAGGTGAACAAATCATTCAAGGGTATTTATCTACCGATAAAGAACGGGTCGTTCGTGTTCGTGTAAAAGGAGCTAAAGCCTTTCTGACAATAAAAGGCAATCAGCAAGGTATTTCCAGAACCGAAATGGAATACGAAATTCCAGTGGAAGATGCTAAAGTACTAATGGAAATGTGCCTGGATAATCCGATTGAAAAGGTACGTTACAGGGAAGAAATCGCGGGTAAAATCTGGGAAATAGATGTTTTTGATGGAAAGAATAAAGGATTGATACTGGCAGAAGTGGAACTTGAATCAGAAGGCGAAACGGTTGAGATTCCTGAATGGGTGACTGAGGAAGTAAGTACCGATAAACGCTATTTTAATGCCTGGCTTTCAAATCATCCCTTTTTAAACTGGTAAGTTATTAAAATCCTTCTCTTAACAATTCATTGTGGATTGTTTGCTCCAAAATATTTTATCCTAAATAACATAAATACTATTTTTGCGTTTCAATTGAAAGCTAAAAACAAGGTCAATGTTTCTACCGGGTAGGAAGTTTCTTTTAAGTATTCTTATTGCATTATTTTTTGCTCAATTTTCAATAGCACAATCTTCCGCCGATAAGGAGGATAAACAGGTTTTGGAAGACGGTATACGTGTTCTTCGGAATTATTTTTACGAAGATCACAATTGGCATTTGCAGAAACCGGAGTTACAAAACGATGTAAACGGACTGATTCATTTTATTGAGGATGCGCCTATTGATACCGTGTTATTAAATCTCGACAAAGCCCGTCAGAATGATGGCTTTTTTGTTTATCGTCTGCCCGAAGATGTGGAAGATAGTCTAAGTGTACCAGGTTATAGCGATGCAGCTGCCACTCAGTTGGCTATCCAAAAAATTCAAGCGGATCTTTTGAAGCAGGTTCAACAAAACCCTTATCCGGTTCCTATGGAAGTGATTGAGCGAGCCAGATTACTGGCACCAACCATTCCCGAAGGAAAAGGAATGATCCTGGTTACGGACTCGCTGATTCAAATTCCTGATGAACTCAATATTCCTGATGTTATTCCCGATTCTATTTTGAATTCGCCGGAACAATTCCGTCAACTGGTAAAAATTGACAGCCTACGAAATGCGTATGTGGAACAGAAACGTCAGGAGTACAACGCTGCGGTTAATATGGAAGCCATTGAAAAAGCTTCCGGTCAGTACCGGGCCCAAATGTTCGAAGATCAACTGAATTTTCGGATTAAACGCTACCGCGATTCAGTGGAACTTCGCAATTATGAAGTACTTCGTGCGCATAATGATAGTGTAATGAGATCGGTAAACGATTCAATCCGGGCAGTGATTGGTGTTCTTGGTTCATATGCCAATTTTATTGATTCAACAACGCTTACTTTAGTGAACAGAGTTGGCGAGAAAAGCGATATTGTTCTGAAAAACGGAAATGAAAATTTTGCCCGTATCTGGTTAAAGAATGAACAAAACGATTCATTGCTGGTGTTGGTAAAATCAACAGATAAACGCGGCATTCAGATGCTAATCAACGATGGTGTTACGTTTTCACGTTTTTCGGCAAGGCAGACGAAAAATTTTGACTTTGAATCGCTGAAAATGGATTATTCCAGATTTTCGAATGTTGGGAAATCATATGAACTGGAAACCCCCTGGAGAATTGGTGGCGACGGGTCTGTTGGATTCACTCAGACATACTATGAAAACTGGAAAAAAGGGGGTGAAAGTGCACTTTCATTGTTGATGATTTTAAAAGGATTTGCCAACTACTCCAGCCACGATGGAAAAATAAAATGGGAAAACAACGCTGAAATCCGCAATGGTTGGCTGCGTCCGGGTGATAAAAATTCAGAGCTAAAGAAAACAGATGATAAACTGGAACTTACAACTCGCTTTGGTCTGAAAGCAGTAAATAAATGGTACTACAGCACCGAATTAACTTATAATACTCAGTTTTTTAAAGGGTATAAATATCCTAAAGCCGACAATCCAGCACCTATTTCGGCATTTATGGCTCCTTCGAAAACCATTTTTAAAATCGGTTTGGACTATAAACCCAGTTCTGAATTCTCTTTGTTTTTATCGCCTTTGTCGGTTAAAAACGTGTACGTTCGGGATACATCGTTGATTGATCAAACCAAATATGGTGTGGAAGCTGATAAAAAAGCTTTCTGGGAGCCTGGTTTAAACACGGATGTGAAATTCAAAAAACAAATCACTTCGGATCTGCTTTTCGAAACAAAGTACAAGATGTTTATCAACTACAAAGATCCTTTCAGAAAGCTTGATATCGACTGGGAAAATAATCTGAAACTGCAGCTTACTACCTACTTCGATTTGAAAATGATGGTTCATCTCCTGTACGACGACAATGTATTATTCCCGGTTTACGATAATGCCGGAACCCAAATCGGGGAGAAGGCCAAATTACAGATTGAAGAATTTATTACGATTGGTTTTACCTACAAGATCAACAAACAGGTGATGCACACGCGCAGAATTCGTTAAAATACCAGGTAAAACCCAAGAATCATCAAGGCACCGTAAATCACACTGGCAACGCCGTTCATAGTGAAAAAGGCAAAATTTACACGGCTCAAATTATCGTGTTTTACCAAAAGGTGCTGGTAAATAAGTAAGCCAATAAAAATGATGGAAGCAAGCCATTGCAGAATACTTGCCGGCATCAGGAAAGCAATGGCAAGAACCAGAACTGCAGATGTGAGGTGAATCAGTTTGGCAACATTCAGAGCTTGACGTTTTCCCAGCAGCGAAGGTACCGATTTCAGGTTCTGATCTTTATCGAATTCTTCATCCTGCAAGGCATAAATGATATCAAATCCGCTTACCCAGAAGAAAACAACAGCACTTAACAAAAGCGGCAACCAATTAAATTCTCCGGCAACGGCAAGGTAAGCCCCGATGGGTGCAATGGCAAGTCCCAGGCTCAGCACAAAATGGCAAAGAGGAGTGAAGCGTTTGGTGTAACTATAAAACAGTATAACAAATAAAGCTACTGGTGATAAGTAAAAACATAGATTATTGATAAATAAAGTTGTCAGGGTAAATAATATTGAATTTCCTACAACAAAAAACAATACCGATTTGGGCTCCAGCACACCTGCCGGAATTTCGCGAACTGCTGTGCGGGGATTTAACTTATCAAATTCTCGATCGAGGTAACGGTTAAAACCCATGGCGGCATTTCGCGCAAACACCATGCATAAAAGCACCAGGCCAAGCAACTTCAAACTAATTGAAGACGATGTTTCCTGTAAAGCCATAAAAAAGCCTGTTAAGGCAAAGGGCAGCGCAAAAATCGTGTGTTCAAATTTTACCAGCCGGGAGTAATTAATTAGTCTCCTCATAATGAATCTTCGGTTTAAGCTGCCAAAAATAGAAAGATTTCAATTGAATTTGTCGCCCGCATGCTAATTTAGAACAGAAGCGCTACATTTGAGGAAAATAAATCAGGATGAAAAATCTTAAACGATATTACACACTGCATGCCGAACCCGGCGATGTTTACAATGCACTGACCAATCAGAAGATGATTGAGATTTGGACTGGCGAAAATGCCGTAATGACTGCAGAACCCAATTCCGAGTTCTCATTGTGGGATGGAAGCATCAGCGGGGTGAACCTGGAGTTTGAACCCGGTAAAAAGATAGTTCAGCAATGGTTTTTTGGCGAAGAAGAAAAGGAAGCATCCATTGTTACAATCAAACTACATTCGGATAAAAAGGGGACAAGTGTTGAACTCCTTCACACCAATATTCCCGATGAAGCCTTTGAAAATATTTCTGATGGCTGGGACGAAGACTATTTCGGAGCACTTCGTGAACTTTTTATTTAAAAAAGTTTGATTTCACTTACAGAAGTCTGTAGACACCAATAATTACATAAGGATCTTCACCTTCTTTTAGATTAGGAACCTGTAGCGTTCCAATGAAAATAGAATGATTTAGATAATCATACTTGCTATCATTAGGAGCTTCCAGATCAATAACAGAGCGAACATAAGGTTGCTTTCCTACGTCCATGTGAATTAAAACCTGGTTAATTACCTGGATAATAAACCCATCATCTGTCTTTAGCAAGTACCGGGCGTATAATTCGCTATCGCCATCCTGACGAACATTTTGCCAGTCTTCACCTCCTGACAACACTTCACCTTTTATTTTGTTTCCTTCAAAAGTGCCTCCTAAAATCGGTACTATCCGTCGAGTGCCGCGTTTACTGTCTCCTAATATAATGGTCTCGGCAATCTTTACTTTGGCATCCCACATGTGCTCTGTATTAAATTCCACAAAAGTGGTTTCCTCAGTATTCTGTTCTGTAGTTTGAGCACGTGTATGTTGAGGTATAAAAAAGCCTGACAACAAGAGGCTGATCAGAAGAAAATGTCTTTTCATAGGTTATCGATTTAGTTGATTTAATTCCGAAAGAAAAATATGTACTTTCTGAGGTTATACCAATTCCACCACTGTAATTTCCGGAGGCATTCCAATTCTGCCGGGGAAGCCGATGTAGCCAAATCCACGGTTTACGTACAAAAACTGTTTACTTTCTTTGTACAAACCTCCCCAGCGTGGATATCTGTATTGTATCGGACTCCACTTAATCCCAATCCGCTCAATACCAAACTGCATTCCGTGGGTGTGTCCTGAAAAAGTCAGGTTAATATCAGTTTTACCCAGCACCTTGGCGTCCCAGTGTGATGGATCGTGACTCATTAACAATTTGAAAGAATCCGGATTTACTCCTTCCATCGCTTTATCCAGATCGCCGTGCTGCGGAAAAGGTGGTTTGCCCCAGTTCTCTACACCAATCAGTGCAATTTCTTCATCATTTACTTTCAGGCTTTTATTTTCATTCAGCATCAGCTGAAAGCCCATTTTCTTGTGAAACGCTTTGATTTCTTCCAGGTTCTTTTCTTTGGCTTCCGGTGATGGCCATTCCGAATAATCACCATAATCATGATTGCCCAGTATGGAATACTTGCCCATTTTAGCATTCATCTTTTTCAACACCGGTGCCCAATCTTCTGTTTCTTCCGCAAAATTATTAACCAGGTCGCCGGTGAAAAAAATCAAATCCGGTTCCTGTTCGTTAATCAATTCTATTGCCTTTTCAATGGGTTCGAATTTGCGGTTGAAACTACCCAGGTGCATGTCCGAAATCTGCACAATTTTTAATCCCCGAAACGATTCCGGCAGATTATCAAAATGTAGTTTTTCACGAATCACACGATAATTGAATTTTCCCCTGGTTACACCGTATAAAATAGATGCAAACGGAATGGCAGCCAATACCAGTCCCATTTGATATAAAAACTCTGATCTATCCATCTTCCTCCCTTTATCTTCTCCTTCTTTTGGTTTTACTATTTTTTTTCTAATCCATCTAACTGTTCCCCAGATTGCCAGCTTAATATCCCGAAGCATTACAAATACAATAAATACAAACTTGGGTATATAGAATAAGGCAAACCAGGCTACCAAACGGCCCGCAAATATATAGGCTTCAGCTTGTTTCACATGCTTTATTCGAAGCATAAACAGAATAAAACCCGAAAAAATTAATACTGAAATGCCCCAGAATATATAACGTAGTGTTTTTCGTGCCCATAAATACTTTATTCTGGCAATCAGTGGTTTAATACCGCGCCACGTGTAAATGTCAGTCAGTAACATAAACACAAGCAATGGAATCAGAAAAAACGGGCTGGCTCTCATTTCGTTATCTCGATTTTATTCTGTTTGGCAAAAAAACAGTTTTTTATTGAGAATGTGGTTTCGGTGGGGGCGATTTATAGTTTTTTAAGAAAGAATAATGATTATATCTGTCAAGCAAATTATTAGAATTACTTTTATATTATCGAATAAAAAATTAATACACCTTTGTTTTTATTACCTTTAAAGCACGTCAAAATCCATCAAAATGAAAGCCGTTTATTACGAAGAATTTCAGGGGAAAGTAGAAGTTCGGGATGTTCCCAGACCACAGGTTTCGCCGGGCAGTGTGGTGCTGAAAGTGGAGGCTACCGGCCTTTGCCGCAGCGACTGGCACGGCTGGATGGGGCATGATTCGGATATTGCTCTGCCACATGTCCCGGGACATGAGTTGGCTGGTGTCATTGTAGAAATCGGCAACCAAATTCAAAACTTTAAAGTGGGCGACCGGGTAACTGTGCCGTTTGTTAGCGGTTGCGGACACTGTGACGAATGCCGGAGCGGCAATCAACAGGTTTGCGATCATCAGTTTCAGCCGGGTTTTACTGCCTGGGGTTCTTTTGCTGAATATGTCGAAATCAAATACGCAGATAACAACCTCGTTCTCCTTCCTGATGAAATTGACTTTGTAATGGCTGCCAGCCTTGGTTGCCGTTTTATAACCTCGTTTCGTGCCGTGGTCGACCAGGGAAAAGTAAGTGCCGCACAGTGGATTGCAGTACACGGTTGTGGCGGTGTAGGTTTATCAGCAATCAACATTGCAGCCGGTTTGGGGGCACAGGTAATTGCTGTGGATATTGATGATGAAAAGCTTAACCTTGCAAAAATGATGGGAGCTACTGAAGTAGTGAATGCCCGATACATAAAAGATGTACCAGCAGAGGTCAGGCGTTTGAGTGGTCGGGGGGCCCATGTTTCTATTGATGCGCTGGGCAGCCAGGAAACCTGTTTTAATTCAGTGTCCTGTCTTCGCAAACGAGGCAAACATATCCAGGTAGGATTAATGACCGGCGACCACCAGCATCCCAAAGTGCCAATGGACAGGGTAGTGGCTCACGAACTGGAAATAATCGGGAGTCATGGTATGCAGGCTTTTCGTTACGAAGCAGTATTTGAAATGATAAAAAGTGGAAAAGTGCAGCCTGCCAAAATGCTGGGGCGCACTATCTCACTCGAAGAAGCTCCCGAAGTCCTGATTAACATGGATAAGTTTGAACATTTGGGAGTGACTGTAATTAATAAGTTTTAAACAACATGGAAAACCTGAAAATAACCATTATTCAACCCGATATAATTTGGGAAAACGCAGCAGCTAACCTCGGGAAATATTCCAAAATGCTGGAGACAGTAAAAGGTACTGACCTGATCATTCTTCCAGAAATGTTTACCACAGGTTTCTCGATGCATCCCGAGACGCTAAAAGAAACGATGAACGGGCTATCGGTGGAATGGATGAAAAAAGTAGCCAGAGAAAAGCAAGCAGCCGTTCTTGGTAGTTTGATTATAGAAGATAACGCGAAAATCTATAACCGGGCCATCTGGGTAAATCCCGACGGAAAGCTGGAAACGTATGACAAACACCATTTATACACGATGGGAAAGGAACACCTGCATTATGAACCAGGTAGAAGCAAAACCATTGTGGAATACAAGGGATGGAAGTTCTGTCTGTTAATTTGTTATGATTTGCGTTTTCCGGTGTTGGCGCGAAATGCCGAAGACTATGATGTATTGATTTACATGGCCAACTGGCCTTCGCCTCGTCATCATGTCTGGAAAAATCTGTTAACTGCACGTGCCATCGAAAACCAGTGTTACTGTTTGGGAGTTAATCGATGCGGCTCCGATGGGGAAGGATTGAATTACCTGGGTAACTCAGCCTGTGTTTCTCCGAAAGGCTTCCCTGATTTTATGGTTGAGCAGGAAGCGGTTCAAACCTTTGAAATTTCGTATTCACAGCTTCATGATTTTCGTAAAACGTTTCCTTTGTTAGTTGACCGCGATGAGTTTGAAATTAAGCTGTAAGAAGTGAGCTAACAGTGGCGAATAATGTTCTCTGAGTAAGAATATTTGTAACTGGTAGTAACTTGTTTTGATTCAATATAATTGGTCTGATTATTAATTAGAAATAAACAACTATTTCAATCAATTTTCACCAATCTCCTTCAATCTTCATTAATCTCTGTTTGTCTCCCCAATCCCGGCATAGTAATTGTTAAAAAGTGTTTAATCAATTGAATCACACAAACGATTTGCAGTGGAGAGCCGGTTCAATTTCTTGTTTCATAGTATTCTTTGTTTCTGATAGTGCTTTAACGCACGAAAAGATGGTAGTACAAACTGCACGGTAAAGTATTGTTAAACCAAAATTTAAAGTATCATGGAACAAAAAAAATCACGGAAAGCAGATTTGGAAAGAAAGCGTAACACTTTTTTTCTCTTAGGTTTGGTAATTGCCCTGGGCATTGTTTTAATGGCTTTTGAGTTTAAAAGCGAACCTAAAAAGAACGAATTACAGGGAGGTATAAGAGTAGATTTTGAAGATGATTTTGTAATTCCACCTACTCATGAAAAGAAGAAAATGCCATTGCTTCCAAAACCCCTTGTAGCTAATGTTATTACAATTGTCCCGGATGATCAGAAGATCTATGAAGACCCAATTATTGAAGATACTGAGCCATCAGATATTATTTACGACATCCCTGTGTTTATTGAAACTAAAACCGAAGAACCCGTTGAAGATATCTTTGTTACAGTACAAGAGATGCCAATGTTCCCGGGCGGTGAAAGAGCGTTGTACCAATACATCAGCAAACATGTTAATTACCCTGCAATTGCGCAGGAAAACGGGATAGAAAGTAAAGTTTATGTGCAATTTGTAGTTGATGAAAACGGGAATGTCATAAATGCTCACGTCTCAAGACCTGGTGATGTTTCACTGGATGAAGAGGCCGTAAGGGTGATCAACAGCCTGCCACGTTTTAAACCTGGAAGACAGAACGGGAAATATGTAAAGGTTTATTATACTGCCGTAATCAACTTTCAACTTCATTAAAATTATAATTCATATAATCAATTAGTTATATGAAATGATCACATATTAACTAATATGTTAGTTGTAAAACTAAATAATTAGTTGTATGTTTGTTCATGGGAACTGTGCACATCGCTTTTATAGTTGGTAAACATAACTGAACGGTAAAGTATTGTTTAACCAAAATTTGAAAAATCATGGAACTAAAAAAAACGCAGAAAGCCGATCTGGAAAAAAATCGAAATATCTTTTTTCTGATTGGTTTGGTATTGGCTTTGGGAAGTATGCTAGCTGCATTCGAATGGAAGACTACTCCTACAAAAGCTGACTCATTGGGTGGAATTCAGGTACAGGAAGTTGAAGAGGAAATTATTCCGATTACTCGCGAGCAACAGGTGAAACCACCACCACCGCCACCTCCTCCCCAGGTTGTTGAGATATTAAACATTGTAGATGATGATGTGGTGATTGAGAATGAACTTGAAATTGACGATTCTGAAGCTGATGAAAACACGGTAATAGATGTTATGCCAGTTATTGAAAGCAAGGAAGAAGAAGAGGTGGAAGAAAAGATCTTCTTTAATGTCATTGAAGAACCAGCTGAATTTCCTGGTGGAGATAAAGCTTTATACCGATACATTCACGATAATGTAAGATACCCGGTTATTGCACAGGAAAACGGAATTCAAGGCAAAGTATATGTAAATTTTGTAGTGAATAAGGAAGGGAAAGCTGTAAATGCTGTAGTTTCACGACCTGTTGATCCTTCATTAGATAAAGAAGCGCTGCGTGTAATTAGTAGCCTGCCTCGGTTTAAACCCGGAAAACAAAGAGGAAAACCGGTACAGGTATATTACACTGCCCTGATCAATTTTCAATTGCAATAAACAGAGCAAACAAAATTTGAATAAATCATAAAAGGACTATCCCTGATTAAATCGGGGATAGTCTTTGTTGTTGTATGGTTATATTAGATGAAATATTAACTCCTATAATTGCATCAAACGGATCAATTAGCTCAAATTCTCAAAATAAAACTAATAGTTTAGTTTGTGAACTAATTTTATAGTTATATCTTTGGCGGGATATGATTAAAGTTCAAGATTAATGTAATAAGTTTAAAGTTATGAAGCCGATATTATTTATTGTTTTGCTCGTTTTTTTTGCCGGATTGAGTATTCAGGCACAGGAGCAACAAAAGAAACATGGCGATGTTTATTTCATTGCTGATGTAATGCCGGAATATCCGGGTGGAATGGATGCATTAAAGCAGCTTTTGGTTGACAATGTGAAATATCCAGAACAAGCTAAAAAAGACAACGTGGAAGGAAAAGTGTATGTAACATTTATTGTCGATGAAAATGGCAATGTACAGGATGAAAAAATTGCAAGAGGAGTGAATCCTGAATTGGATGCGGAAGCCCTTCGTGTAGTAAAATTGATGCCCAAATGGACTCCTGGTAAAGAAGGTGGAAAGACAGTAAAAGTGTCTTTTACACTGCCCGTTCAATTTGCACTAAACTGATTTTTTTGATCAGCTTACCTAATAAATTAGTTTTGCGACTAAGTATTTAGGTATAATTTTTGTAAAAGCAAACAAGTTGCTAATGATCTATAAATCTAAAAGATGAAAGAATTAACCAAGGCAGAGGAGCAGGTTATGCAGTACCTCTGGGATCTCGAAAAGGCTTTTGTTAAGGACATTGTTGATGAGATGCCTGAACCAAAACCAGCCTACAATACTGTATCAACTATTATAAGAATCCTTGAAAGGAAGGGGTTTGTAGGCCATAACGCTTATGGAAAAACGCACGAGTACTTTCCGCTGATTAGCAGGAAAGATTATACGCGCTCTTATATGAAAAATTTCATGCGTAATTACTTCAGTGGTTCATTCCAGGAAATGGTTTCGTTTTTTGCCCGCGAGGACAACATGAGTATTTCGGAACTGGATGAACTGATGGAGGATGTAAAACGAGATCTGGAAAATCAAAATCCGGAAGACAATGAACAGCGCGATTAATTTCCTGTTGGAATCGGGAGTCAGCCTGGCTTTGCTGTCGCTGATTTATATTCTGTTTCTTCGCGGAGAAACCTTTTTTCGTTTGAACCGGGTATTTCTGCTCATTTCCGTTGCCTTTTCAATACTGTTGCCATTCATGCACTTTAGGGTCTACGAGCCGCAATCAGTAATGCTGCCGGAAGTTACTGTAACGCAATATCGCAATTTGGTGGAAGCGGTAACCATATACGGGCAGGATGTTTCGGGAGTGCTAGTGAAAACCATTAGTTCAAGCCGGATCATTGTATTCATTTACCTTTTGGGATTGCTCGTATTTACTATTCGGTTTTTAATGCGTGTTGGACAGATTACTTTATTGATAAGTAAAAACTCTGTTCAAAAAAGCGGAAAAGTAAAATTTGTTCTTATTGAAAAAGAATTTAGTCCTTTTTCATTCCTGAATTATGTGTTTATCAATCCCGGGAAAAGGGGAGAACCGGCATACCAGCGAATTGTAAAACACGAACTGGAACATATCCGGCAAGGCCATAGTTTTGATGTGCTGGTGCTGGAAGTGCTTACTATTCTGCAATGGTTTAATCCTTTCATGTGGATTCTGAAAAAAGTCATTCGTGAAAATCACGAATTTCTGGCCGATCGCGCAGTGTTGAATACCGGCATGAGTGTTCTGCAATACAAGCAGCTCTTACTTAACCAGGTGGTTGGCTTTCAGCCTGTAATGGCAAATAATTTTAATTCATCATTAATCAAAAAACGTATAAAAATGATTTCAAAAATAAAATCTTCAAAAATGGCCAATTTTAAATATATCGTTGGTGCATTAAGTGTTGTGTTGCTCATTGTGATTTTTGCCTGTGAGCAAAAGGAAGTGGCCGAAATGCCTAATACTGAAAAGTCAGTTAGTTTGCAACTGAAACTTGATGGCGATAAAATATTAATAAGTGGAGATAACACTGATCTGGAAAAAGTTGAAGCTATTATTAAAGCCGGCAATATTACTGTTTCAAGAGACAGTCTGGGGAATACATTTATTTGGAGTAACCCGAATCCTCAGCCTGAAGTTACCAGACAGAAAACTATTGATGGCGAAGATGTTTTCTTTATAGTAGAAGAGATGCCTGAATTCCCAGGAGGAGATTTGGCTTTACGTAAATACATCGCCAATTCGATCAAATATCCGGAGATTGCACAGGATAAAGGAATTCAGGGAAAAGTTTACGTAACTTTTGTAGTAAGTAAAGACGGAACAGTGGCGAATGCCAGAATTGCACGCGGAGTTGATCCTTCGCTTGATAAAGAAGCTTTAAGAGTTGTAAGCAGTTTACCACAGTGGAAACCCGGCAAGCAGCGAGGAGAAAATGTAAATGTAAGTTATACCGTGCCAATCAATTTTGTTCTTCAATAGTTGAACTAATAAATGCGCTGAGCGGCTTCGATCCGCTTAGCGTTTTTTTATATAAAATCTCAGAAACAGAAAGCAATGGTCAGGTTTGTAGTAATTTATCTTTTTCTATCGCTTTTTTTCTTTTCAGTACAGGCCCAACAAAACATAGATATTCTTATTCTGAATAAGGAATATCCAAAAGCACTGGCTGAGATTGAAAATCGTATCAACGAGAAACCTTCGGCAGTTTTATTTCTAAAAAAGGGGTCGGTTTACCAGGTGCAACAAGACTACCAGAATGCGATTAAAGCTTATACAGAAGGCTTGTTACTGGAACCTGAAAACACAACTCTTATGGAAGAGGCGGCAGAATGTTTTTCAATTCTCGGAAATAACAGAGATGCCATAGCTTTTTATCAGAAAGCAAAACAACTTAATCCCAAAAATCTGGTTTTAGCTGGCAAACTGGGCCGGACATACATCAACGAAAAGGAATATCGAAAAGCTTACAATGTTTTTTCTTCGATTTACAAGCAGGATTCGAGTAATGTTTACTGGAACAAACAGTTGGCATATTGTGCATTTCGCGTTTTTAACCGCGATGAAGCAGTCCGTTTATATGAAAAAATAATTGAGGTCTATCCTCGTGATCATTCGTCGTATATTAATTTGATCAATGCGTACAACTGGAAGAAGGAAGCAAACCAGATTATGATGGTAATACAGAAAGGTGAAAAGGAATTTCCCGCAGACCCTGAACTTTGTTATGAAAAAGCCATGTTTTTTTATAAAACAAAACGGTATGGTCCGGCCATGGTAAGTTTTGAAAAGTATTTGGAAATGGAGAAAGAGCCTGATTATGAGACTTTGATGAATTATGGGATTGCCACCTATTTTGCCGAATTTGAGAATAAAGCACTCGAAATCTTTAATGGATTATACGAACAGAATCCGAACGATGCATTGGTAATGTATTATCAGAGTTTATGTTATAAAAAGTTGAAGGATTTTGAACAGTCAGAAAAATTGATGAAATGGGCTATCGAAGGTTCAATTCCGGATTATGTGGCAGAAATGTACCATCATCTTGGTCAAATCTATGGTCAGGAACGCAAATTCAAAGAGTCGGTGGAAGCACTTCAAAAGGCTTATCAACTAAATCCGGAAAAGGTAGAAGTCCTTTTTGAAATAGCCACTACTTACGAAGAGTTTAACTCGAATAAAACGCTGGCGCTCAATTATTATCAAACGTATTTAAGAGAGGCGGGAGAAAGTGCTAAAAATACCATCTACGCGCTCGACAGAATTGAGAAACTCAAAGAAGATTTGTTTTTTGACGAATAGGAATCGACAAATATTTTGTGTGTTATTTATTTTTGTGAAAAATATATTGTTTGAAATTCTTGTTCATCCACTCTTTTTTCCAGAAATGCAAAATATAATAGGATAGTAAGACTGTTCCTGTTCCCAGAATAGATCCGGCAACAATATCCTCGAAAAAATGTTGGGATAAATACACCCTTGAATAGGCAGTTAATAGCGCTATAACAAAAAGAATAAACTTCAATACATTGCTCCGGCTCAGAATGGCCAGAAAAAAGAAAACCATAAATGCAGTTGTTGTGTGCCCTGAAGGAAAGCTATAAAAATGATGCATGTCAACCCCTTCGACCAGATGTAATTTATAATTACTGTTTAAGGCAAAATATTGCACCGGACGGTTAAAATCGGCAAATATAACCTGCTTAAATATCAGAAGTAGTAAGTTGCTACTGGCCAGCGATAATAAATAAAGAATCAGCCACTTTATTTCTTTATTGAATAAAATGAGAAGAACAGGAATATATATATACCCGCTTCCCAGGTACGTAAGGAAACGAAAAAATGTATCCAGCCAGCTGGAATTCAATTCATTAATTTGAATGTGCAGGTCGGTTTTCGAGAAACTCAATAATAAAACGGTTCCCACCAATACGAAAATTAGTTGGGGAATTATAAAGTAGCGATTTTGTATGAAGAGTTGTTTCATTTTTTACTCATGAATCATTCAATTCGAGGCGTGAAAATTATTATTTAAACGGGTGAAAAAAAAATTAAATTCAATACTAAAATGAAAAACAATATCAATGCGTTGAATTTAAGTAATTTACTTCATTCAAATTATTTGTACGTCAATTGACTTTAACGGAGTTGAACAAGAAGCTCAATTTATTAACTTGCAGCCTTTTAATTTGAGCTGTTCTGAATATTAAATATGACGTGGGTTGAGAAAATAACAAATAAGCACTACCTGGCTTTTTACCTCTTTGCAATTGCTTTTTTATTGTACCTGTTTAATTCGTGGGGGTTTAGTATTTATATTCTTGATGAAGCAAAAAATGCAAGCTGTGCTCGCGAGATGCTCGATGCTCATAACTGGCTGGTTCCTACCTTTAATTATGATTTACGTACCGACAAACCACCTCTTCATTATTTTTTTATGATGCTGTCGTACAGTATTTTTGGAGTGAATGCCTTTGCTGCTCGCTTTTTTTCAGCTGTTTTTGGTGCACTTACCATTTTGGTAACTTTTTTATATACACGTAGGTTTTCAAATGTACAAACTGCATTCTGGACAGCTGTAATTTTGTTGGCGTCGATCCATTTGTCTATTCAGTTTCACCTGGCGGTGCCCGACCCATACCTTATATTTTTTATTACCTGGAGTTTGTTTGCATTTTTTGCAGCTATCAGTGGAAGTTCAAAAACCGACTGGTTATGGATGTATATATCCATTTCTCTGGCAACACTTGCAAAAGGTCCGGTTGCAATTTTACTTCCCGGGTTAATTTTCCTGCTTTACCTCGTATTCTCAAAAAATCTGAAGTGGTTAGTGATAAAAAAAGCAAAACCTTTTGTTGGAGTTGTAATTGTTTTGGTGATTGTATTGCCGTGGTATATTTTTAACGGGCTGGCAACGAACTGGGAGTGGACTCAGGAATTCTTTTTTGAACACAACCTGAATCGGTTTTCAGATGAAATGGAAGGCCATGGCGGAATATTCCTTATAACCTTTCTTTATGTATTGCTTGGTTTGGTGCCTTTCGCATTTTTGTTGCCGCAAGCTTTATTTTTTGCTTTTAAACGTAGGGCTAATTCATTGGTTTTATTCAGTATAATTGCCGGCTTGATCATTGTAGGATTCTTTTCTGTTTCGCAAACCAAGCTGCCGAATTACACCGTTCCGTCATATCCTTTTTTAGCTTTTATTATTGCTTCTTTTATTCATGAAAAATTAAATTCTTTTAAGCAGATAAAAGTGGCATTCTTTGTTTTACTGATTATCGGAACTTTGTTGCCGATTGTCGCTTTTATTGCTCTTGGATACGACCCTTCGCTTATGTCAATTAAGTGGTTGGGTTTATACCTGTTCATTTTTCCGGTAGTTTTGATTTTTGCTTATTTCCAACGAAAGAGATTACAGAAATTTCTTTTAGTTATTGGCTTGGCCGGCGTGATCAGTACTTTGGTTTTTATTGGAATTATTTATCCTCCTATTGATCAGCAAAACCCAGTATCAAAGTCCCTTGATTTGCTTCAAAACAGGGATGTTGTGTTTTACCAAAAATTCAATTCTTCATATGCTTTTAATCTTCAAAAGAAAATTGAACGAATTGATTCAACTGATTTCAAAACTTTCTTCAGTCAGCATCCTGACGGCCGTATAATTTCAACATCAAGATGGATGGATGAAGTTGATCTGCCTCCTGATTACAAGGTTATTTTTTCAGAAAAAGATTTGTTTGAACGCCCAACTACGGTTATTGTCGCAAAAGAAACAAAGTAGACTTACATTTTTTGCCCTGTTTTTTCTCTCACCAGGTTAGTAAGCTGAACACGGCTTTTTACACCCGTTTTTGTAAAAATGCGGTGATTATGGTCCTTAACCGTTTGAAGGGTAATAAATAATTTATCAGCAATGGCTTTATTTGTTAATCCTTTACAAATTTCCAATACGATTTCTGCTTCACGTTTCGAAATTTCATAGAAAAGACAAAAAGCATCAAAGTTCATGTTTTTGTTAGTGGTTTCAGAAAAACTGTTATTCAGATAAATATACATAGGAAGTAATGCCGAAGTAGCAAAGGCAAGTAATATCGAGATGCAGATCGAAATAAAACCAAATTGTTTAAAAAAACTCATGGCTGCTGAAGAAATAAACACTGCCAGCAACAATAATAAAGAAGCTTTCAGATGAAATCCACTTTGGTTTTGATATTTACGTTTTTTATGAATCAGAAACACCAGGCTAAATATCAGGTAAATGATGAAGTTGAATGCCGTTAGTATGCGAACAATAAAAAGATCAGCATCTTCTGAAACCGGAATGATTTCGAGATAAATCAAAAAATCGATCACCAAAATAAGCACTACCAAAGTTGGAAAGAAGATAAAACCAAAGACTTTTGAATTATTTAGGCCATTCAATTCGAATGCGATTTTCAGTAACATAAACCAACTAACAATCATAAATGGAATTCCTATCATAGGAACAAAAACAGCCAGTTTAGTACTTAATGAGGTACCTATCTGAATGTCGCTTAAAATGATTTTGAGAAGAATATTTCCCCAAATACTGTAGATAAGAAATGAAAACAAAAAGATTTGTTGATACAATAGCTGCGCCAGAACCGGCTTTCTAAACTGCTGAAACAGTTGAACCGAAACAACCAAAGCCAATGCGGATATGCCAGCTGTTAGAATAAAAGTAACCAGATATGAAATGGTTTCAATAGACATGAGCCATTTAACTTTAGTAGTGTGGTACAATTTTACAAACTACCAGTGAATACTGATAACTACGAAAGTAGTGATTTTCAGAAATCCAACTTAAGTAGGAAGGATATTTTT
>DAOPJR010000059.1:0-20995 GCA_035399765.1 Draconibacterium sp.
CACCCGATCCCATGAGTGCCCCGTTCATTAGTATTTTATCAGTGGTTCCTCCAATATTTACCGTCCCGGAACCATAGCCCTGAAAATTCGTTAAACTCCCTCCGATGAATGTTTCCAAAACAATCAGAGATACGCTATCGACATTTGCATTAAAGTTGAGCGCTCCGGTTGATGGTTCGTAGTAACCGGTAGCATCCAACCGAACTTTTCCGCGTCTGTTAACATTTAAACGTGAGTCGATAACCGAGCCGTCGCTCCTCCATTTACTTGATAAAGATACATCGCCCATAAGCTGATCTTCATAGGTCAACTTATCAATTACAAGATCGGATAACACCACCGGATTATCCAGCAGATCGGTAAAACTAAATGTTCCATTTGCCACGCCACTAATCTCAAGGTCCTGTTTCAGGTAATTATCCAGGTTGCTTAACTGGAAGTTTCGTACATCTACGTGTAAAGCATCGGTTTGTCCTTTTTGTATTTTACCTTCAACCAAAAGATATTGTTCGCCATTGCGGAGCTCGAGATTTTGAATGCCAATTGATGTTGTATCTATTGTAGAAAAGAAGGCAGATAGGTACCAGGCTGTGTCGTTTACATAAATCACCGAAGGATCTCCTTCAATTTCGATATGGGTATGTTTGGTCGTATCGTTGTAAGTAAAGCTTGTTTTGGTGTTAATTTCGCCACTATTTGTGATTTCGTCGTAGTTGCTCCACGAAATGGTGTTGTCAATTTGGTCGTTAGCAATTCGGGAATCGATTTTAAAATTATAAATCTTAATCTGGTTACTTAGGTGTAATTCGCCAAACCGAAATTTCGACGCATAGTGATTTCCAACAATCTTATTCCCGATAAAGATATTCCGGGCCATCATTGTACCATAACTGATTTGCGGAATACTCCCTTCAAGTTCAAAGTTCTGTTCTTTCGAATCAACCTTGCCATATAATAAGAATGGCGTTTCGAATTCGATTCCCGGGACCAGAACGCTGATAATTGAATTAATTTCTTTTACATTCAGTTTGAATTCGAATTCATTCTGTAGTCCCGGGGCAACAGGTGCCACTACATACGATGGGATAAACCGGTTAAACGTTCTTTCAAGTGAATTTAAAACCGAAGAAAAATGATAGGCTCCCTGAACTTCAAAATCCATGTAAGGAGAATTAAAGCTAAGCGTCTTTACATCTCTGTTTTGATAGGTTTTAAGAATCACATTGCTTAGGTCCATTTCACCGTTACGGTTTTTGTACGAGCCATTTTCGATTTTAATCTGTCCATCCATGTTGTCGAGTCGGCTTCCCGAAAAGTTAGCGCTCATAAGACAGGAAACTTCAGCATTGGGGAATTTAGAACTCAGGTTAAGTTTTCCCAGCTTTGCCTTCTTTAAATCAAGTAAAAAATCGAAATCGGGGATTTTCGGATTAAAATTCATTTGCCCTATAAATGAAAACTGCAGGTTGGTATCATTGATTGCCAGAACTCCATCAAACATTTTATCGCGTAAAATACCATCGAATGAAATATCCTGGTAAGTGTAATTATTCAGGTCAATTTTTTTGATGTCACCTTTAAAAACCCCTGAAATATTGTTGCCTTTTTCGTCGTAATTTCCGTCTGCTGAGCCTGAAAAAGTGAGGTCGCCCAGCCGTTCGTTTTTAAAAAGTGTCTTTAAATCGAAGTTCTCCGTCGATACATTTCCACGGTAATAGATCGTACCGTCTTTGTTGGGAACCACCAGAATATCAGTCGATAAAATTCCCATGTCGGAATGCAGGGTTCCATAGGTAACAAAATCAGTTAGAAAGCCACTGAAGTTTCCTGTGAATCTTAACAATCCTGATTCGGTAAAACCATCAGGAAATTGTATGTAGTGGTTCGTTGAACTGTTTGGCAGACGAATTTTTGAAAGATCGACAAAACTGGTTTGCAATTCTTTTAAATCGATAAAAAGGTACATGTTTGCGGGATCCTCCGGTTCGTTAACATAAAAGTCGAGAATTGCTTTAGTTTCCTGCCCGGTTTCTATTGAAATATCTTTTCCTTTTAGGTCTTGCAAGGTTCCGTAAACCTGTCCCGAGAAGTTTACAATTTGATCCATTCCTTCCAGCTTGGGAAAAACTTTAGCTAATTCTCTAAAATGAAGATGTGATTTTTTTACCTGAATATCGAGATTTAAAGGAACCTGTACAGAATCACTGACAGTTGGGAATTCGATTTTTACCGATGCATCTTCAATGGTTGAGAGGCTGCTCTCGAGGTTGGCATTTGTAAGTTCGATTTGTTTACTGTTGATTTGAAAATTACCGGTGAAATTTTCCATATTCAGAAAATTTGCTTCGGTAAATGTGAATTTATTTATTCTGAATTGTGTGTTTCCGTTCTCCGATTTGAAATTGGTGATGTTCAGATTAAAATCATCGATATTGAAATGGTTAATTCCACTTACCAGTTTGTCGTGATAAGTAATATTCATTTTTTCAAAAGAAAAGTTACGGCAACCGATGTTCCAGTTTGTTGATTTTGTTGTGTCTTTTGTTCCGCTACTCAAATTCTCCATCAAAAAGCTAAAATTGAAACTTTGGGCTGAGTCTCTTTCTATGTTTATCCGATTGGTATTGAATTTTAACTCATCAACCGATATGAAATGTTTTCTCAACCTGAGGGTATCAATACGGGCAGTAACAAGGTGAGAATAAATCAATGTATCCTGTTGTTGGTCGCGAACTAAAATATTTTCGAATTTAAGTTTGCCAAATATACTGACATCAACACGACCAATGCTGATTTCGGTATTTAACTGATCAGAAAGTATGGATGCAATTTTTTGTGTAATACGGGTTTGAACCCAACTGCTTTGCAGGGCGATAGCACTTCCTGCCAGTACAGCAACGAACACTGCCAGGACGATGATGATAATTTTCCAGCCTTTTTTGATAGCTTTGCAAATTTTAAACGAACATAGCGTTTTTCGAACAACAAAACAGTGGAAATTAAACTGACTTGTTAACGAATTCTGTTTAATAACGCTAAAATATAAACCCGTAGCATCTGTACTTGTTTATTTATTTAAAATAAGTGGATTGTTTATGACAGATAAAAAGATAACGATATTGGGTATTGAGTCATCCTGCGACGATACTTCGGCGGCTATTATTCGCGACGGAGTGATTTTATCGAACGTGGTGGCGAATCAAAAAGTGCACGAAGAATATGGTGGTGTGGTTCCCGAACTGGCTTCAAGAGCACACCAGCAAAATATTATTCCGGTAGTTGATTTGGCGATAAAACGTGCAGGAATCGACCGGAAAGAAATTTCTGCCGTTGCATTCACCCGCGGGCCAGGTTTATTGGGCTCATTACTGGTAGGTACTTCTTTTGCAAAAGGTTTTTCACTTTCGCTTAACATTCCCCTAATCGAGGTTAATCACTTACAAGGACATGTGCTGGCACTTTTTATTCGTGAAAAAGAAGGAGCTTTTCATCCGCCGGCTTTTCCGTTTTTATGTTTGCTGGTTTCAGGAGGAAATTCGCAGATTATCCTGGTAAAAGATTACCTGGACATGGAAGTGATTGGACAGACGATTGATGACGCAGCCGGCGAAGCTTTCGATAAATGCGCTAAAGTGATGGGACTTCCATATCCGGGTGGTCCTCATGTCGATCGTTTGGCAAAAGAAGGTGATCCTCATCGTTTTGAATTCTCAAAACCCAAAATACCTGGTCTCGATTACAGTTTTAGTGGATTGAAGACAAACTTCCTCTATTTTTTACGTGATCAGTTGAAAGAGAACGAAAACTTTATTGAAGAAAACAAGTCTGATTTGTGTGCATCGTTACAACATACTATTATCGATATTTTGCTTAGCAAACTGAAACGAGCGGCTGAAGAAACTGGAATAAACGAAATTACGGTTGCAGGAGGAGTCTCAGCCAATTCCGGGTTGAGAAATGCGTTAACTCAAAATGCAAAAAAACACGGATGGAATTTACTGATTCCAAAATTCGAGTACACGATGGATAATGCTGCCATGATTGCGATAACCGGATATTACAAATTCTTGCAGAATGAATTTGTCGGACAGGATGTAGTTCCTTTTGCACGAACTCAGCTTTAATTCTTTGTTGTTTTTTTGATGAAGTTCAAGGAGAAACTTATTCACGGCAGATTGATCCAAAGATACAAACGTTTTCTGGCAGATGTGAAGTTGGACGACGGAACGATTGTGGTTGCACACTGCACCAATTCCGGTTCGATGAAAAGTTGCCTGGAGGAAGGCGCAGAAGTGTATTTAACTCCGGTTAACGATCCGAAAAGAAAGACACGTTATACCTGGGAAATGATCCGCATTAACGACGGATGGGTAGGAATCAATACTGCAAATCCGAATTTACTGGCTTACGAAGCAATCATGAATAACGAAATTCCAGAACTGAGTGGCTATTCTCATGTTCAACGGGAAGTGAAATTTGGTGATTCCAGGTTTGATGTTTATGCAGAGAATGAGCATGAAAAGTGTTTTGTTGAAGTGAAAAATGTGAGCATGAAAGAGGGGCGATTTGCCTTGTTCCCGGATGCCGTTACAACACGCGGGCAAAAACACCTGAAAACACTAATTGAAGTAAAAGAAGCCGGAATGCGTGCCGTAATGTTGTATATTGTCCAGCGCAGCGATGTAGAAATTTTTGCCCCTGCGGTACAAATTGACCCGAACTATGCTCATACATTACAAGAAGCCATGAGCGCTGGCGTAGAAGTTATTCCCATACAAGCTCTCGTTACTCCGGAAGAAATTAGATTAGCTAAAAAACTGCCACTCGGATTTTAACTATCGATTACTTCTTTTCTTCAATTTCTACCAGGTTACCGTGGAAAGAAATAGACTGGCGATCAGTACTATTAATTCTTAAACTGGAAGAACCGCTTTCGCTTATGTATAAATTGTAATTCAGAACGTCGTTTTTATTCTTTGTTTCAAAAGTTATGTTCCAGTCATTCTTCTTTCCTGGCTCAACCTTGTAATCTCTGATTTCACTTTCAAAAATAAGTGGTGACTCTGTACTCCCGTAATCAGCACGATAGGCACGTCCGAAATAAGGGAGATAACTGTTCAATTCACCATCCTTTACAACAATATTGTAAGGAGTAGTTAGTGTCTTGCTCTTTCCTGAAGTTGGAAGCATCTGCTCAGCATCAAACTGCCATGCATTTGATTCAACTAACAATTTTGTTTTTTTAATCTGTTCTGCTTTCTGAGCTTCTCTTTTTTCTTTACGCGTCATGGTTTCCTGGGCAAAACCTATGTTTGCTGAAACTACTATCAATACTACAATCAGTAAATTTTTCATCTGTTTAAAATTTTAAATTTTTATAGCAACAGATGGAATTCGCATGAAATTTAATCCTGCCTACGTTTGGCAGGCATATCGTTTGGCGTGAATTCCATTATCATGCTCATTTCATGATTATTAATTTTCAATTCTTAAAATTAAATAACAATTCTCTTGAAAATCAGTCAACTAGTTCACAAAATCCAGGCCAATTCATACTGTATGTTATTTTCTGTGGTCTCTGAAATTGATTCCAAGTTTAGTTAATCGCTGATAATCAGTTTCAAGTCGTTTTTCGAAATCATTAAAATCTTTTTTGTCTTTTGGAGTCCAGGCTACTTCAGCTTCGGCTTGCAGGCGAGGAAGTAACATGTACTCCGCTTTTTTTGTTGTTGGAATGTATTCAGTCCACATGTTGGTTTGAACACCTAAAATATGTTTGGCTTCGTCGGCATTTAGTTCTACCGGAATCGGTTCGTAACTGTAAACTTTATCGACCGGTAAAAAGCCTCCAATGGCCAGTGGTTCGTTTTCAGTATCTTTTGATTGATAATAGTCGATGTACATAAAATCGGTCGGACTCATCACTACATCGTGATTTTGTTTGGCCGCCTCAATACCTCCTTTAATTCCCCGCCAACTCATAACTGTTGCCTGTGGTGCCAGACCACCTTCAAGAATTTCGTCCCAGCCAATTAGACGACGGCCCTTTGAACTCAGGTAATGATCCATTTGAGTAATAAACCAGCTTTGTAGTTCGTGCTCGTTTTCCAATCCTAAATCTTGAATGCGTTTCTGACAATCGGGACATTCTACCCAGGCATCTTTCGGACACTCATCTCCGCCAACATGAATAAATGGGGAAGGGAAAATTTCCATAACTTCATCCAGAACATCTTTTAAAAACTGGAAAGTTTCATCTTTCCCGGCACAATACACATCTTTAAAAATACCCCAGGTTCCTTGTACTTTGTACGGACCGCCAGTACATCCCAGGTTTGGGTAAGCTGCGAGAGCGGCGCTCGAATGTCCGGGCATTTCAATCTCAGGAACAACTGTAATGTATCGTTCTGCTGCGTAACGCACAATTTCGCGACATTGATCCTGAGTATAAAAACCACCGTAACCAATTCCGTCCATTCCCTGATTGCTCCCTTTGTGCCCAACCAGTGTTTCATCGCGCCAGTGAGAAGTCTCTGTCAGTAAGGGATATTTTTTTATTTCGATTCGCCAGCCCTGATCCTCAGTGAGGTGCCAGTGGAAGGTGTTGATTTTATACATGGCAAGAATATCGATGTATTCTTTCAGAAAACTCACCGGGAAAAAATGACGGCCAACATCCAACATGTTGCCGCGCCACAAAAAACGTGGTTTGTCTTTTATATCCAAGCACTGAACTTCGAGTGAACCTGCATCTGTGTCAACAGGTAAAAGTTGCTTCAGCGATTGCATACCATAAAAGATTCCGGCAGGAGCAGAAGCTGTGATTACAATTCCGTTCTGACTAATTTTTAACAAATAACCTTCGTCGCCAAGATTAAGCTGATGCATTATTTTCAATGAAACAGTATTTGAACCAGTTCCGTTTTCAGTTAGTTTAAATCCGTACATCGTTTGCAGGTACTTGTTGAAAAAAGAGGAAATCCGAACAAGGTCCTGATTGTTGGCATCAAACTGTAAGGGTACATTCTTGTTGAGTGTAAAAACACCGTCACTCACTGCTACTTCCGATGGTTTGGGAATGATATTGGTTTCCTGAGCTGCACCGGACAATCCGATAAATATCATAAGCGAAAGGTAAATAAGTCGTTTCATCTTATTAAAGTTGTTTATTTTGTTGGCATTCGATGGAACTCCCATGATTTTAATTATACTTGTTTATGGCAAATTTTTGTCATGGTCGTTTCATATTATTAGTTTTGACCGATTATTATACGAAAGTAATATCTTTTGGTTTAAGAATGTTTTTGATGAAGTTTAAAAGGAATTGAACTGATGCCAGGTGTTGAAATATCAGAAGAATTGGCTTTAAAAATTCCGGATCTGCAACTGTCGTGCATTGAGTGCGATGTAGTTGTGCGGGAAAAAAATGAAGAACTTTGGGCTTTGATCAGTTCAAAAATCAAAGAACTCAATAGTGTTTTAATAGTAGAGGATATTAGCAAGCTTCCGGCCATTGCAGCTTCGCGTTTGGCTTACAAAGCATGTGGAAAAGATCCGGCACGTTATCGTTTGTCAGCCGAAGCACTTTTACGCAGAGTTGTTAACCGTAATGAGCTTTATCAGGTAAACAATGTAGTAGACGCGTTGAATTTGGTTTCCATTTCTTCAGGTTTTTCCATTGGTGGTTACGACGCGGATAAACTTACCGGGAAAGCCGTTTTCGGAATCGGAGAAAAGGATGAACCTTACGAAGGGATTGGTCGGGGAGAGCTCAACATTGAGTCGATGCCGGTTTTCAGGGATGAAGAAGGAGCCTTTGGAACACCTACCAGCGATTCGGTTCGTATGAGTGTAACTCTTGAAACAAAGCGTTTCCTGATGATTATTATTGATTACGGAACTGCATCTTTACTTGAAGATGCCACACAAATGGCTGTTGAACTTTTAGAAAATTATGCAACAGCCACTAATTTTGAAGTAAAACTTATTAGAAATAAAGAATGAAGTATTTAGCCAGATTTATCATGCGATTGCTTGGTTGGCGTTGTGTTTATGAAGGAATGCCCACTGAACAAAAATGTATTTTAATTGGTGTTCCACACACAAGTGCATGGGATTTCGCCATTTCGTGGTTGTATTACACATCGGCAGGGAAGAAGGCTAATGTTATGGTGAAAAAGGAATTTTTTTTCTGGCCAATGGGAATTTTTTTAAAAAAAATGGGTGCTCTACCTATCGATCGTTCGCGTGGTGCTAATATTATCCGGCAAAGTATTCAAATGGTAAAGGAAAACGACTACATCCATTTAGCGATTGCTCCCGAAGGAACCCGTGAACGCACTACTCGCTGGAAAGCCGGATTTCATATGATTGCCCGTGAAACCGGAATTCCTGTTTATTTAAGTGCTTTTGACTGGGGGAAAAAGGAGATCAAAATTCACAAACGTCTTGAAATAACAGATGATGCTGAGGCTGACATTCGACGCATGAAAGACTTTTACCGTGAAATTGGTATCAAAGGCAAACATCCTGAAAATTTTAGTACCGACTATTAATAGCCGGCTTAGTCAAAGAAATAGGATTATTTCCTTGTTCGGGTTAAAGGATTGGTTTTCTTTGGTTCAGGCTTCTGATACATAATCGATTGTTGTTGCTGATCTTGACTCTTCGCCGTATTCTGTTCGGTTGACACAACGGGTGAAGTCTGAAATAGTTTTAAAAGTTCCTGAGCTTCACGGTTAATCGGATCTAATTCATTCGCTTTTTTTAGATAGGCTTCAGCCTGTTGTTTATTATTTTGGACAAGGGCAAATTTGGCACGCAGTACAAATAAATCCGCATCTGAATTAATAAACCTGGCCATATTCAGGTAATTTGCTGCTGTTCTATAATCATTCTTTGACAGAGCAATTCTGCATTTAACTTTTATAACTTCCAGGTTGTTCTGGTTAGCTGCAGGTAATGCTAAGATTATTTTCTCAGCCTGATTATTGTCTCCTGAAAGTTGTAAGGTTTTTGCCTTGTATACTTTTGCATAAAAGTCATTAGGTTCGGCAGCCAGTAATTTATCATAAATCTCAATTGCTTTTTTATAATTCTTGTAATTGGTGAGTATTTCACCCATTTGAAAAAAAGCCTGGTTGTAGTCCTTCTTATACGTAATTGCTCTTTGAAACTCTTTTAACGCTTCGTTTGGCTGATTGAGATTTTTAAGTGCAAAACCTTTTTGATAATGACCTTCTGCAAAGTCTTCTTTAAAATCAATCATGGCATTGGCGGTTTTCAGAGCCGATTGATATTCTTTTTTTGTATTTAAGGCAGAAGATTTCAAAAGTAAAGCACCAATTTGATCCGGATTATAAACTAAGGCACTATCTGCGTAAATTATTGTGGAATCAAGTTTTCTTTCTTTCAACATCACATTTGCATAACCTTCCAATACTTGTTCACTGTAAGGATTCAATTTTAAGTAGTTTTTAAAATGAGCTTTTGCTTCCTCATTTTTATTGCTTTTCAAAGCCTCAAAACCTGCTAAGTCTTCTTTGCTGATCCGCTTAAATACAACTGCCACCGGATAACCATCAACATCAATGGTGTGAATAGTACCAACCGGCGGGAACCGTTTATTTAGTAATTGTTCTCTTCGTATAAATACATTGGAATAAATGGCATAATCCCAGTCTTCTTTTGAAGTATCGTAATATCTGCAATAATTCATTTTAACATTATGTTGTCCATCAAAATATCCCGCATACGAAGCATTGGTTATTACGATAATGCTGTCATCTTTCATGTCCTCATTTTCCATTAACCAATCAGAGCCACTCTTAATTGAATTATAGAAATAGTCCATGTCATAATTTGCATAACCTCCTTTCATGCCTCCTATCAATTCATTAAAGTATACATACTGGTTTGGGTGATTTACAATCATATGTCGTAGCGGGAGCATAAACAGAATGAATAAAAGTGACAATGGTATTAGCTTATAACTCTTTTGAAACTTGTTAACGATGGCAACCCATCCGGCGGTAGCAACAAGAACAAAAGAAGGTACAATAAAGAGTAGATGCCTCATTCCGCTGTACAGATTTGCATTCTTATAAACGATATAAGCTACCGGGAAAATCGCCGTGAACAATATGAAAATCATTGCAGGCGATAATTTTGAAGCTTTAAACGGAAGAAGAACTATGTAAATTAAAATTCCAATGGCTATAAATAAAGGTGTCCCAATTAACAAATAAATGGGTGCATAATAACGGGACATTTTGTTTGATAAATCCTGTACTCCATCGAAAATGGTAGTCATGTTAACCGGAATTTTTGAAAAATGTTCCAATACGTTTGGAATTGCCATGAATGGATTTCTTAAACCGTAAGGCCATATTAATAAACTCATGCCATAACTGATTATCACAATCCCGACCGCCCACATTGAAAATCGAAGGATATCAGATCTGAATTTCCATATTTTCCAAAATTCTTTTCTTCCGATGTAAGCCACATAAAAAATAAAAGCATAAAAAAGGAAATAGGCATAAAGCATTACCCCAGGTACACGATTACTGATAGCAAATGAAGTTCCAAGAATTAATCCAATGGCATGTTTTATTTTAATTTTAGGCCAGGTGTCAAAAAAACGAATTATATAGTAAATTGACACAATGTATCCCACCGCAAATGGAACATCCAGCAGGTTGTTAAAAGAGTGTCCAAAATATCGGGGAGACAAAATCATGAAAATTAATGAGATTAAGCCTCCAAGTCCACCAAATAACCTTAATCCGATTAACCCAATATAAATGGTCCCAATAAATGCAACACAAATGTTAAAGTAGTGCCTGGTTGTATATAAATCTACGGATGGAAATATCTTCTGTGAAATAAACTCTGCTATAACATTAGCAGAAAGCCCGTAAAGATTAAGGTAGCCGGGAGTGTTCTCATAAGCTGTACTATCGCCATTCGCAAAATAATTAAATACCCGTACTGCTTGCTCGTGGCTGTTTACTTCATCACCAGAAACGCCATAATCCTTCGTAACACTTAGCATTGAGATGAAGTAAAACACCGAAATAATAACCATTAAAAGATGGTAGATTTGCTTTCGTTTATTGTTGGCACTGGGATCAAATAACTCCGTTAAAAAACTTTTTGACCCAAAATATTTGAATGTGCTTGTCAAGGAAGTGTATTTTGTTTTCAGGTTCATTATATCAAAAAATTATTAAAAATTGACTAGAGCAAACAAAGATTTACCTGTTTACAACGTACGCAATTAATATGTCTGTTTCTATTTTATTCAACTTGACTTAACGGTTTTGTGGGTTGATTTTGAATATCATATGAAATAAATGATAACAACATCTGAAATCCCAAAATAATTGGTAAAACACTAATCATAATTGTACCTGTGCTTGCTAAATGCCCACTTGTATTACTATTGCACCAAGCAATACTTCCAAAAATTACTCCGAAAATAAATAGAAATAATCCGAATATTAAATGAATGGTACCGATATTGAAGTCGCGAAGAAAATAATTATAGAACAGGCGCTTAACAAAGCGTACAAAATACAGAAAAGGGAATTTTAGAATAGTTTGAAGAATATTTAGGTTGCTAATTTCATCTTCATATTTTGGATGCATGGGAATGTCTTGTATCACAGCTCTGGAGGTTGACAACCGGAAAAGCATGTCACTTTCAAAAAAATATCGTTTATTAATTTTTTCTAACGAAAGATATTTAAGTATTTTACTTTCAATTGCTGTGAAACCATTTGTTGGGTCAGTTATGTTCCAATATCCGGTTACAATTTTACTAATCAAAGAAAGCATACTATTTCCGAACAGTCTCATTTTCGGCATTCTTTTTAGTTCAGTCAGAAAATAAAACCGATTACCTTTGGTATAATCAGCTTCTCCAGATAAAATTGGTTTAATCAGATCTGAAATTTTGGTTGGATCCATTTGTCCGTCACCATCCACTTTTACTAAAATATCTGCTTTCAGTTCTAATGCTTTTTTGTATCCGTTAATGGTTGCTCCTCCAACTCCTAAATTCACTGGATTAAATATAACATGGACACGTTTATCAGTACAATGTTCCTGTACATATTTACCACTTTGTTCAGGGCACTGGTCATCAACAACAACTATCAGATCAACTAAATCATCTAATCCATCAATAACATTTAAAATGTGTTTTTTTACTTTAAATGATGGAATAATTACCGCGACTTTTTTGTTTTGTTTGTTCGTTTGCATTAACTGGATACTACCTTACAAAAATAGATTTTATGTTTTCATAATAAAATTTTGAAAGATTCTTTCTTAAAAATAACATGTCTGATTGTATGAAAAGATATTCTTAAAACCTAGATTATCAATGTAACTTCAAAAATAACTAGTTGCCTGTGAACCTGATTGTATAGGGCAATGGGTATTTATTTAAATTCCTTCCAAATTAATTGGGGCATCAATCCTTTTTGTTTTAATTTCGTTATAACAATACAAAAATCAACATTAATTAATAATCTTAAATCGTATAATTATGGCTTTTAGCTTACCAAAACTTCCGTACGCAGCCAATGCACTTGAACCGGTGATCAGTGAAAACACTATCAATTATCATTACGGAAAACATCACCAGGCGTATGTAAATAATGTGAATAACCTGATAGCAGGTACTCCTTACGAGAATGCCAGTCTGGAAGAAATTATTATGGAAACCGAAGGAGGAATTTTTAATAACGGAGCCCAGGTTTGGAACCATACTTTCTATTTTATGCAGTTTAATCCCGATGGTTGTCATGAACCCAAGGATGAGTTGAAAACAGCCATAGAAGCTAAATTTGGTACTTTCGATGCTTTTAAAGACGCATTTTCTAAAGCTGCAGCTACCTTATTCGGTTCGGGTTGGGCATGGCTTGTAATAAATGAAAATGGTGAAATCGAAATCGTACAAACAAGTAATGCCGGAAATCCTTTACGCGATGGTAAAAAACCATTGTTGACTTGCGATGTGTGGGAACATGCCTATTATCTCGATAAGCAAAATGCGCGCCCGCAGTATATTGCCGATTTCTGGAAGATTGTTGACTGGAAAGTGATTTCGGAGCGATTTGCTGAATAAATTTTAACTAATTAAAAATCATAACATGAGTACAGAAAAAGTATTGTCGGCTATGCAGGCAGCCGGAAAACCAATGAGTGCAGGACAAATAGCAGAAGCAGCCGGTCTGGACAAAAAAGAAGTTGATAAGGCTATGAAGGTTTTAAAGGCAGAAGAAAAAATCGTTTCTCCAAAACGTTGTTACTGGGAACCGAAATAAGTTATTTATGAATAAGTTAAAAAGGCTATCTCAATTGAGACGGCCTTTTTTATAGGTATTATTCAACTAACTTCCAATGTAATTCTTCTACTGCGGCATTTCGGAAAACCTTAACCGTGTATTCATGATCTTGCGGAACGGTGTTTAAGTATTCCCAGAATTTTTCCAGGTTCTCGTTGGTATTGAACTGAATATCGTCAAACTGAAGTATAATATCACCACCTGCCAGAAACTGTGTATCTCCAATGTTCATGGCAAGGTAACCGCCTTTTAAACCCATAAAATAAGCCGGAGAGTTTAGAACCACATTTTGGACCATCAGTGCACCTTCCTGCGGAACATTGAATATTGTACACATCTCCGGGCTCATCATCATCACATCGGTTCCTAGCCAGATGCGGCCATGCTGGTTCAAAATCTCTTTTGCAATATTGCTCGATGCAGCAAAACCAAGTCCTTCAAAACCTCCTGAAAAGGAAAGAATACTACTTACAATACCAATTACCTCTCCTTTCATGTTGAACATCGGGCCACCACTGTTTCCCTTGTTTATGGCAGCATCGGTCTGAAAAAACTCCATAAGGCGTTTATCATCGAGTTTGCTTTTTTCTGTATGCCGGCTACTAATAATTCCTTTGGAAACGGAATGGGATAATCCCATGGGATTGCCAATTATAAATACATCATCACCAACCCGGACTTCATCCGAATTCCCAATGACAGCAATTGGTTTTTCTGGCATTGGTTCTGCCAGTTCAATAATGGCAATGTCTGCGATGTTATCTACTCTTCTGTTCGTGGCATCTACCTGGGTTCCGTCTTTAAATACCACATTTATTTTTGTGGCGTCGCTTACAACATGTGCAGCTGTAAGAATGTATTTATGATCCTTTCCTACAAGTGTGCCGGTTCCAAAACCTTCAGCGCTAGTGAGGTTGTCCGGTTTCCCATCACCTGCATTACGTTGTTCTGTCACCTGAACTTGTACAACAGTCGAATCAACCCGTTCAACTAAATCAGCAAAACTTTGCGCCATTACGGATGCGCTTAAAGCCATTAATGCAAATAGGGAAAATATATGTCTCATTTTGTTAAGTTTGAGAATGGTTAAAGATTATTCTTCGCTTTTATATAGAAAGATACTGCAAAATTAGGTTTTAATCAACTCTGAATTTTCAGCGATCAAAAAGGACAAATAAAGACTGTTCTCATTTCTTTTTTCTGTTTCGATACCAAAAATAAAAGAGGATCAACAGCAAGGGTAAAACGATATAAATTATTATGTTGAAAGGGCTGAGCTGTATTGCCTTGGGATCT
Source organism: Draconibacterium sp. (assembly GCA_035399765.1). Taxonomy (GTDB): domain Bacteria; phylum Bacteroidota; class Bacteroidia; order Bacteroidales; family Prolixibacteraceae; genus Draconibacterium. Next base: position 14,655 of record DAOPJR010000059.1, read on the forward strand.
CCATACGGAACTCCACCGGGCGCTTGAGCTTTTGCTGCAAGGTTGAGTAGAAGAATAAGGAGTAGAATGCCAGTTTTTTTAAACATCTGCTTTTTGTTTTTACTGAGTTATTTCTTGTAAAGCAAATGAGTTGTGTGATTTGTTTAGGGTATTTTGTTAAAGAAAATAAAAACGTAAAAAAACCGCTCCATCAATTGATGAAACGGTTTTTGAAAATATACCTAATCTATCTTATTTTTTGTAGATCTTTTTGTACCCGTAAATAGCGCTGGCACCCAGTTCTTCTTCAATACGAAGTAGCTGGTTGTATTTAGCCATACGGTCTGAGCGGCTTAAAGAACCTGTTTTAATCTGACCTGCATTAGTTGCAACGGCAATGTCGGCGATTGTTGCATCTTCAGTTTCACCCGAGCGGTGTGAAGTTACTGAAGTATAACCGGCACGGTGAGCCATTTCAATGGCGTCCAGTGTTTCAGTTAAAGTACCAATCTGGTTAACTTTGATCAGGATTGAGTTGGCTGCTCCTAATTCGATACCTTTTTGCAGGTACTCAACGTTTGTTACAAACAAGTCGTCGCCAACCAACTGGCATTTGTCGCCAATTTTTTCGGTTAATTTTACCCAGCCATCCCAGTCGCCTTCATCCATACCGTCTTCGATAGAATCGATTGGATATTTTGCGATCAATTCAGCAAGGTAATCAGCTTGTTCTTCTGAAGTACGTTTTACACCGTTTGGTTCAAAAATGCTGTAATCGTAAACTCCGTTTTTGTAAAATTCTGATGAAGCGCAGTCCATTGCAATGGATACATCACCACCATCTTCCGCACGGCCTGGTTTGTAACCGGCGTTTTTAATAGCGGTAAGAATTGATTCAATAGCTTCTTCAGTTCCTCCTAACATTGGAGCAAAACCTCCTTCATCACCAACTGCTGTAGAAAGACCTTTCGCGCTTAATACTTTTTTCAATGCATGGAAAACTTCAGCCCCCATGCGCAGACCTTCGCGGAAAGATGTTGCACCAATCGGGCGAATCATAAATTCCTGGAAGGCGATAGTTGCATCAGAGTGAGAACCACCGTTAATGATGTTCATCATTGGAACAGGAAGTGTTTTGGCGTTAGTTCCACCAATATAACGATACAAAGGAAGCTCTGAATATTCAGCAGCTGCTTTTGCAACGGCTAAAGAAACTCCCAACATGGCGTTGGCACCCAGATTAGATTTGGTTTTTGTACCATCCATTTCAAGCAACTTGCTGTCGAGAGCAACCTGGTCAGTGGCATCCATACCAATAATTTCTTTGGCAATAATGTTGTTCACATTATCAACGGCTTTCAAAACACCTTTTCCAAGGTAACGGCTTTTGTCGCCATCACGTAATTCAAGCGCTTCGTTTTCACCAGTTGAGGCTCCGGAAGGAACAGCAGCACGGCCAAATGCACCGCTTTCGAGCAGTACTTCTACCTCGATGGTTGGGTTACCACGTGAATCTAAAATTTCTCTTGCTTTAACGTCGCTAATTAACATTGTGAGTAGTTTTTATTGTTTAACTTATTATGCTGTTATTTGCAGTAAATCAGGATATTAAATAACTGCGGTTTTTAAAAGCAGACCAAAGTTAGTAATTTATCGAACACCAGAACAGACCCCCAATATTGTGGCGTTACGATTTGACATTGCGTTAACTTAAAAAGTGTTAATACTACAAGATTCAAGCTTTGAGGTGTGAGCAGTGAACTACGAACTTTGATTATCAAGAATCGAGAATCATGTATCCAGTATTCCGATTTTTTACCTGTACTTTTCCCCTTTTTCGTAGCGTAGCACACTTAGTTCCTGGAAGGTTACCATTCCGCCACGTTTGCTGGCATCCATAATTTTATTGACGGTCTTGACAAATTCATCCAGTTTTTCAACATTATCGATAATTTCCACAACAACGGGAAGATCGTTTGAAAGCGCGAAGATCTTCATTGTGTGGATGGAATGACTTGCTCCGTAAGACATAATTCCTTTGTAAACAGTTGCACCTGCCAGCCCTGCATTTCGTGCTTCAAAAACAATTTCTTCAAATAGCACGCGGCCGTTTATCTTGTCCGATTCTCCGACATAGATCTTCAGTATTCCGGTTCTTTCTGATATTTTCATTTTTTTCAGATTTAAGATTTTGAATTTGAACTGTATGAGTGATTTTACAGTTATGGCCTGTTCTTTGTTTCAAAACTGAACAGGTTCTCGAACACAAAAATGTATTTTTGATTTAATTAGAGTACGAAGCGAACCATCATCATACCCAGATAAACAGCCAAAAGACCAAAAAATAAACTTCCTCCTACATTTAAAAAGAACTGTCCGTAAACACCTTCTTTTAGCATCATCATGTTGTTGTAGGCGAAAGATGAAAAGGTGGTAAACCCACCACAAATTCCTACTGCCAGAAACATTCTCCATTCGGCACTCAGGAGGTTTCCTTTTTCGGCCAGCGCATATACAATTCCAATTATAAAACTACCGGCTATATTAGCTACAAACGTTCCCCATGGAAAGGTACTCATCAATTCTTTTTCAACAAAAACCTGAACCAGGTACCGAAGTACACTACCAATAAATCCACCTGTACCCACAATAAAAATCGTTCGCAGCATTATTTCATTTATTTTAGTCATTCAAAAGTAATAAAAATGATTGCACGATTTTGGGGCACTTTGGTTTTAAGCCTGTTCTCATTAATTATAGCAGGGCAAACAAGTATTGAAAATACGTTCCAGGAAATTCTGAGTAAAGAAGAGTACAAACACGCTTCTGTTGGAGTGTTGGTTGTTGATCCGGCAAATGACGAGGAAATTCTAAAGTATAATCCTGATCAATTACTGATTCCTGCTTCAACAATGAAAATCATTACAACAGCAACTGCATTGCGGATTTTGGGCCCGGAATACAGATTTATAACTGAAATTGGATACACGGGCCAAATAGATAGAGAAGGAATTTTACATGGTGACATTGTTGTAAAAGGTGGCGCTGATCCTGCACTTGGTTCAGAGTATTTTCAGAAGCACTATTATGATTTTCTGAATAAGTGGTCACGGGCATTAAAATCTTCGGGGATTAAGAAAGTTGATGGTAATCTGGTTCTCGACGGATCTGTTTATGATAACGAAAAAGTGCCTGCAACCTGGATTTGGGAAGATTTGGGCAATTATTACGGTGCGGGAGCAAATGCGTTTACAGTGTATGATAACATGTTTAGAATCACCTTTCAATCATCTTCAACTCCGGGAAAACAGACCAGGATCATCAATTATTATCCGAAAATTAAAGGCATTGAAATGCAGAATGAAGTTCTTTCCTCAGAAGAAAATGCAGATAATGCCTATGTTTTTGGAAGTCCACTGGATAAAGTACGGGTGATTCGCGGAACAATACCTGCCGGACGAAAAGCTTTTACAATAAAAGCTTCGGTACAGCATCCCGAAGAAATACTGGCAGCAGATTTTTGGACAACAATGGCAAAAGATGGCATTTTTATAAGCGGCGAAGCAAAGTACAAAAAAGGAAACGCCGAAAATTATCAGATGGTCTACTTTCAGGAATCTCCAAAACTGGCGGAAATAGCAAAGGTGTTAAACTATGAAAGTGTGAATCTTTTTGCCGAACATTTTCTGAAACAGTTGGCAGTCGAAAAATATGGAATCGGTGATCGTGAAAAAGCCATTGAAATTGTTCAGGAGTATTGGAAACAGAAGTTATCAGAAGCATCTTTTTTTATGGAGGATGGAAGCGGACTTTCGCATTTCAATGCTGTTTCTCCACGTTTTTTTGCGCAATTATTGACTTTTATGGATGGCGAAGAGGCATTTGTACAGTCCTTGCCAAGAGCTGGTGATGGCACTTTGTATCAGTTCAGTAAAGAGCATTTCCCCGGGAATACGCTCGAGGCTAAAAGTGGCAGTATGACAAGGGTACGGTGTTATTCCGGCTATTTAACCACAGATGCTGGCAGACGATTGGTTTTTTCAATCATGTTCAATCATTTTTCAGGCTCGCATTCAGCACTGATTAAAGACATCGACAAACTCCTTTTTGACATAAAAACTAGTTATTAGAAAAATAGAAAGTTGTTTAAATAATCTTCCCTAAAATTTTTTTTGCGTTCAAAAGGATAGTCTTTTCAGCCCATTCATGAGGTCTTCTTATTTAGAATCAGTCAATGTATTGACTCGCGTTTGGATTTGTTGTAACTTGCTTTCACTGTTAAATCAATTGAATTCCAACGTGAATTCTAAGTAGTACAGAAGATAGACGCCAAAGCCCTTTTTCATTATTTTTTAGGTACACTACTGGTATGCAAACATGTGTATAGGCTAAACATGTGTGTTGTAAATGGATGCAGTTAACTTAAAAAATTGAACAATGATTCTGGAAACTCTTCAGATTCTGAAGGAACAACTGGAAGATTATTTTGAGCAAGTCGGTTTATCGAAGAATATCATTATAGATAACATAGCTCTTTGGGAATCGGGCGCTCAGGAAGCTGACCGGTTGGATGGAAAGGTGGTTCTTTCACTGATCAATGTTGAAGAAGAAATGACCCTGAAAAATACACCTTCAGTAAAAGTAGTCAATAGTAAAACAGAGTATTTCAACCCTCCTGTAAATTTAAATCTGTTTTTACTGGTAAGTGCCAACTGCAGTACTTACGATATTTCACTCAACAGTATCTCACGTGCCATTGAGTTTTTCCAGGGAAAGAAAATCTTTACCTCTTCAAATACTGTTTACAATCGCTCGAATCCTTCCATTCATCCACCCGATTACTTTAAGTTCATTGTCGACCTTTATACTCCGGGCTTCGAAACACTTAATAATATCTGGGGAATGCTGGGGGGCAGACAGTTGCCTTCAGTTCTGTATAAAATTCAGATTGTTGAAATCAGTCGTGATAAAAAACTGGCGGGCGGTGAACTGATTACACATATTGACGGAACCCTAAACCAGATTGAACCATGACATTTTCAATAAAATACAAACCACTGTTTTCCACTAAACTGCTTCATCTTTTTTACCTAAATAGGGGAACGAATGATTTTTTTGGGATGAACCCGGATGAAACGAATAAACAGCTTGCCGGATATGACGTATTGAATTTTTTGAAAATTACACCTTCAACGGAAAGTCGTCAAAAGCTATTAAATCACAGAATGGTTTTTAAGACGATGAATACCGGTTTTACGGTATGGACCCAGGTTTCAGATGTTCAGGAAACGCTTCCTTTGATTCCATTGAATGATACTCTGGAACTTACCTTTTTGTTGACACTTGTAAATCACACATTCTATAACTTCACTGAACTTGATATCTCTGATACCGGCAAGCTTTATTTCTTTTCAAATAAACGCTTAGCAACTGAAGCTCCTTCATTTCCATTAATCGGCAAAATAGCTAACAAACAGCCTATTGATAAAGATTACATCCTCAGGTCGGAGAGTAATTCTGAACTTTTAAGCAGCCTTTCTTCTACCGAAAAACAAAATCTTTTTGGATTGATACGAATCTGTATGAAAGGAGAAAATGCATCAATGGACATTATAAAAAATCAAGGTGAAATCCATGATCCAGCCAGAGAATTCCAGGTGGTTTTTGGAAACAGGGAAACAATTTGGAGATACTTTTTCGAAAAGGATCAGCAGGTAAAAAACAGTGACGATGTAAAAAAAGAAAACGGATCGAAACGGCAACTTATAACAAAAAAGGCGCATCCACTAACTGAAACCGGTTTTGTGCGTGTGGAACTGGATGGGAAAGAACTTCCTAACCCCAATGCTTCAATTATTAAGCCGGACATATCCGATAACAAGATATACTCAGAAATATACATGTAACATTAAAATTAATCAGTTATGGCAACAACCTACAAAACTCCGGGCGTTTACGTCGAGGAAATTTCAAAATTACCTCCTTCTGTAGCGCAAGTTGAGACTGCTATCCCTGCTTTTATTGGTTACACCGAAAAAGCGACCAATAAAATAAAAGGCGACCTGAAAGGTGTTCCAACCCGAATCACTTCGATGCTGGAATACGAAACGTATTTTGGTTATGCAAAACCCGAAACAACCATTGGAATTACCATCAACGATACACTTGTAAACGGGGTTACAAAACGCGATTTGGTGGTAACACAGCCGGTATCGCGCGAACCGTTCCTGATGTATTATTCGCTGCAAATGTATTTTGCAAACGGAGGTGGACCATGCTACATTGTTTCGGTTGGCCGTTACGGAACCGATCTGGACGAAAGTGATACCCCGGTAACTTCCATCAACAATTCTGATGATTTT
>DAOPJR010000060.1:0-20981 GCA_035399765.1 Draconibacterium sp.
ATAATAACTGGAATAATCTAATATTAAACGTAGCTAGTTAGGGGTAGATTACAGAAAATATACAGTTGAAATCATCTATTTTACTGAGGGTCCAGATGGAACTATATATGAAGTTCCTTCAGTAATTACATTTTTCCCGAATGGAACTGTTAAAGGAAGTGGACATTTAGAGGGAGAAGAATAATTACACAAACCAACATTTAAGTTGGGTAGATATTTTCCATTTTCCATTAACAGAGAATAAGGATTAATAATGTGCCATAATTGGTAAATCCAGGTTTCCCTTTTATGCTTCTGTTGCTAATCAATTATAATAAACTAACAAGCCTCAATGAACTTTTGGTACACAACTGCTCTCGTACAATTAAGCTTGTAAAAGGGAAGAGGTAATATTGGTCTCCTATAATATTAATAATAAAAATCAAAAATTATGAAACTATTAAAAATGCTAACATTGATGTTCGTTTTTGCTGGCCTGTTGGCAGGCTGTGCAAAAGATGAACTTGAAATCAATAATCCTGAACCTCAGTTAAAATCGGCCGATTCCAGAACCATCAATTTTGATTGGACAGGCGAATATTATACACCAGTAATTTGCGACGGTGATACCGTCGATTTTTTATATGCACCTGATGTAACTGGTCAAAATGTACATATAACAGCTCACCTTATTAATGGCCAGTTTGTATGGATGATTGTACATTCCAAATTGACAATTACCGGCCTGCAAACAGGAGAAACGTTTAAAATCAACGACCAAACTAAAGTCAATTTTGATGAAAATGAAGAGTACGAAACATTTACCATGCATATTCATGTCAAAGGAGATAAAGGTACTCATGTAATAATGTTTTTTGATTTTGACTGGGCAAGTCAAACATTGGATTTTACAAAGGGCATCTGTCCGCAAAATGTCGATGAATAAATGGAATCCATAAAAATTTAATGTTCTAAAATGAATAAAACCTGCGTGGGACCCATTCTTTTTGATTTAATCCAAAGGTTTCTGTTAAACGCGCGGTTTTCCCCTCCTTTTTTTTACTGAAGGAGGGGTTTTATTATATATACTCCTTTCGTTGTAATTGCTTATCAATGAAATTCTTCGTAAATTTTGTAATCCAAAATGGATTAAATCAACAGCCAAAACCATGAACTCCGATTCAGGTAATGATAAAGTCTTTATAGAACGTTTGACTTCCATTGTTGATGCCAACCTGGGTGATGAGAATTTTGGAGTGAGAGAGCTTGCTGAGAAAATGCGGATGAACCGTTCGAACATTCACCGAAAACTAAAATCAATCACCAAAAAATCGGTTAGTGAGTTTATTAGGGAAATTAGATTGCGAAAAGCAAAGCAACTGCTTGAGGAGGGCAGTGACAATGTTTCAGAGATTGCCTATCATGTGGGATTTGGCAGCCCTTCATACTTTGGTAGATGTTTTCACGAGTATTATGGATACGCTCCCGGAGAAGTAAAAAAAGGTATTCATCCTGAATCACAAATTAAAACAAAAGCCGGTAAATCTTTTTCTCGCGAAATCAGAATTCCGGCTCTGATTGCACTTTCTGTTTTGTTTGCAGTGCTTCTATTATGGGCAGGTACACATTTTATTTCAGAGAAACCGAGTCGTGGGGAAATTTCAATAGCCATACTTCCATTTGATAATTTAAGTGAAATAGATAACACCCGTTTTCTGGGAGACGGGATTATGGAAGATTTGCTCAACCGGCTTTCAACTTTGAAAGATGTGAGGGTGATCTCGAGAACCTCTTCAGAAATGTTTCGGGATAAAGGAGATGAAACAATACCTGAAATTGGAAAAATTCTGGGTGCCACACATATTGTGGAAGGAACGGTACAAAGAGAAGAAAATAAGCTGCGTATATCCGTGCAACTAATTGATACAAAAACCGATGACCATATTCTGTCAAAACAGTATAATCGAAACCTCGGAAGTTTTTTCGAGGTTCAAAGTGAAATTGCTGAAGAAATAGCTTCTGAATTGTCGTTGGTATTGACCAATGCTGAGACTTTAGCTCTTCAAGAGAATTTAACCCAAAATTTGAAAGCTCTGGAATATTACCAGCAAGGGCGTTTTCATTCCTCTAAACGAACGGTTGAAAATTTTAAAAAAGGCATTGAATATTACGAAAAGGCTATTGAAGAAGATCCCGGTTTTGCAAAAGCTTATGCCGGGCTAGCCGACAATTACCATCTTTTAGTTTATTGTAGTTCAGAGGGTTTAGAGGTAAGGAAAATAAATGCGCCGGAGAATATTCAAAAAGCTTATGAAATGGTTCAGAAGGCGCTTGAACTGAATCCAAATCTGGCAGAGGCATATACCGTTTTAGGAGATATGGATGGATATTTCGATAACAATTGGGAAAAGGCAGAAAAAGAACTGAGAAGGGCTATTGATCTGAACCCGAATTTTTCAACGGCCCATCAGTATTATGCCGAAATATTAACTCATATGGGCAAATTGGAGGAAGCTGGTAAGCACATTAATAAAGCCGTGCAACTGGATCCGTTTTCTGTAGTTATTCGCTTTATAAGTGCCAGGAATTATTATTTTCTGGAGCAATATAACAAGGCACGCTCCGAAATTGAGATATGTTTTGATCTGGATCAGAGTGAAACGCATTTTAGCTGGATGGATTTAGCTGTCAGGATTTACACGGCCGGTGGAGACGATCTGGATGCATTGGATATTATCAAAAAAATAGGAGCTCTTTCAGGTCCCTGGACTCAGGAAGAGGCTGATAGTATCTATTGTATTAGTGGAGTAGGGGGCCTGGATATATGGATAATTGAAACCTTTGATTATCTCAGTTTTTGCACAAAAGCATATATTTACGCCTTAACGGGTGAATATGAAAAAGCACTTGATAACCTCGAACAGGCTGATGAAGCTAATGAATTGGACGCCTTATCCTTCTTAGAACCTCAGTTTAAAAAACTTCGCTCCGAACCCCGGTTTATTGACTTGCAGGAAAAATATAAAGTAAGCTCAACACCCACTTGAAATATACAAACCAAACTCCATTTTCTCTCCGGAACCTACATTTTACAACATAATTTCAAAATCGTAAACATGCTTACGAGAGAAGCAACATAGTTACTATGCCCTGTATTAACTATTTTCTGAACTTTTTTCTCGGATTAAATCAACTTCAATCCACATGTTTAACTAAAAAATTACTGATATGAAAACAAAAATCTTTTTATTCGTTTGCCTTTTTACAGGCGTTGCTGTTCTCTTGCCTGCCTGCTCAGAAAAAAATGCGCTGGTACCAGACCTAAACCAAAACGATGAGTTTGCAAATTCTTTGAAATCGAAGAAAATTCCAACCCAGTTTACTGGTGTATGTACACCTATCGATAATCTAGGCTATGACATTATTTCATGGTACGATGCCACAGATGATCCAAGAGTTACCGGAGTTTCCTACTGGGTATTTACAGGAATTGAACCCATTGATGAAGTTACTATTGAACTCACAGGAACGACTGAGATATTTGTTGGTGCAGTTACAGTAGATGATGTTATTAATGGACGATATGCTGGTAAATGGGAAATGACATGGAAGGGTTATCAAAACTACACATACCCGGGAAGTGTCACTTTTAAAATCGTGGCGCACGGCACCGGAACAGGCACCGAAGGAGAAGTACTTGGTTTAACAGCACGATGGAAATATACTATGGACTTTGATGGAACTCCTGAAAGCGGTGCTATTTACTACTCTAAAGGAAAAATCACGGAAGAATTATAACGACTGTCCTCTTAAATGCTAACAATAAAAACTAAAAAATTATAATTATGAAGACTTTAAAATTCTTATGTATTACAGCTCTTTTTTTGTGTTTTATTTCTGTAAGTCAGTTAAATGCACAAGTCATAGCAAATGATAAGGGCACTGAAATGAAGGAATTGATCTATGATGTTGATGGCGATACTTATGCAGCTTATGCAGCACTTGAATGGCATATGGTAATCACGCCAAGTGGAAGACTGAATTGGGAAGCACACGGTTTTCTTACTGATATGGAAGTATGGAAATGGGATCCTGAAAATCCGGAAGCACAATACGGTGGATGGATTTTAATTGATTATTTACCTCTGCCGAAGAAAACCATTGATGCCTATGATCCATGGGCAGGCGAAGAAGAGGTTATTATTACTCCAAATGGAAAAGTGCATGTGAATGCAAAAATTGTAATCTGGTAATAGAATAAACTTATTGTACTCAAATATTTAACTGTGCTTCGTATTTGTCAAATTGAGATTTAATCCATTTCATGTTAAAAGCACAGTTTTCCCCTCTTCAAGTTCAAATAGAAGAGGGGATTTTGTAACAAAAAATGCCGCTAAAAACTTAGCGGCATTTTTTTCAGATTCTCATTGTCTAAACTTTGTTGGGTAATTCTTCAAAAAAGAAAATCTGTCCTTCCGGATTTACCTGGATGATAATGTGTTTGTCCTTATTCGATAATTCAACAAAATAGTTATCGGCATCTTCAAACTCGGTTCCGTAAAGAAGCATATTCGTATCATTGGCTTCATTATCTTTATAGAAAACTACTCGGTCAACCTTGTATGTGCTATACTCTTTTTTTATTTTATTTTGAGCATTTTTAGGTAAATCGGCAAACTTTTCATCAGTTGTTGTGCCTACTAATTTTGAGTTATAATCATAAAATGCCTTGTGTTCGACACCACTTTTATGATATATTGCCACATCAAACGGAGATTCCTTTTCCCAGGCAACATTTGGAATATTGCCGAAGTCGTCAATAAATGCATTTATCGACATATCTGATACTAAATTCCGATCTTCTTTTCGGATTTCTTTTCTTTCAGCTTTCGTTTCTGATTTTTTAATACTGCGCATTGTTGTCATTGCAGTTTTGTTTTTATCCTGAGCTCTTAATGTTACAGAAAACATCAACATCAGGATGGTTGCTGGATAAATAATTAATTTTTTCATGACTAAATTTTTTAATGTTCTCAACTTTAAAAAACTAACAGCACTAAGACACATGGAGAATCTAAAAGTTTACTGAAATTCAATGATTTAACAATGTTTAAACGTTGGGAGGACGTTATAAAAAATTAATTAAACAAAAAGAGGCTGCTCCTTTCGAAACAGCCTCTATTATTTTTATTTATTTGGAATATCTTTTTCGTTCCATCCTGAGCGATCCGGGGGTGCCGGTGTCTTCACTTTTTTAGGTGGATTCTGTTTCAGTTCATCCAGCAGTACTTGTACCGCTTTTTCAATTCCGGGATCAATGCCTTTGGCCAATTCTTCCGGACGATCAACTACTTCAATGTCGGGCGAAACACCAACTCCTTCGATGATCCACTGTCCGTTCTCATCGTAAATGCCAAAACGGGGAACAGAGAAACTTCCGCCATCCACAAATTGTGCATTACCCGAGATACCAACCAATCCGCCCCAGGTGCGGGTTCCAATGAGCTTGCCCAGTCCTTTCTTTTTGAAATAATAAGGGAAAGCATCTCCACCCGATGATGAGTAGCCATTGATTAACATTACTTTAGGCCCATCGTTGGCAATTGCAGGTGTCTGCATGGGCTCCAGACCGTTTACATGCCAGTAACTCAGCGTTTTCCGGTCGAGTAGGTCGGCCATCACATCAGGGATAAAACCGCCGCCATTGTATCTATCGTCGATAATCAGCGCTTCCTTGTTGTGGTAGGCATACATTCCTTTAAACAATTCGCGGTTTCCTTCAGTGGATGTATTTGGAACATGGATGTACCCGATTTTTCCACCCGAAAGTTTATCTACCATCGCACGACGTTCATTAACCCAATCAAAATACATCAGATCCAGTTCACTTTTTATGGGTTTGATCATCGCACTTCGCGACCAGTCTTCTTCTGGTTCGCTGTTTACCACAATTTCGATGTATTTCTCTGCAGTGTTTTCCAAAAACTTGTATGGATTATCTGCGGTAGTAACATTGTAACCGTTGAGTTTAATCAGGTAATCACCTTCTTTTACGTTTACACCTTGTTCCGTTAACGGCGATCGAAGTGATTCATCCCAGTTTTGACCTTCGTAGATTTTAGCAATTTTATATCGTCCGGATTTTTGATCGGCAACGAGTTTGGCGCCCAGTAAACCACCTTCAACCCGTTCTGGTTTCTTGAAATCGCCCCAGTTTACATACGAGTGCCCGGTGTTCGATTCAGCAACCATTTCACTAAAAATATAATCGAGATCAGGGCGGGAACCGACGTAAGGAAGCAACTTTTCATAATTTGCTTTTACTGCTTTCCAGTCTACGCCATGTAAGTTACTTTCATAGAAATAATCGCGGTAAATGCGCCAGCCGTCATTAAAAATCTGTTGCCATTCTTTTACCGGATCAATTTTCATTTCGAGGTTGCTGAGATTCAGTTTCCCATTATCCGGTTTTTGTCCGGGAGCTACCTTTGCAATCCCAAAATCTCTTCCCGAACGATACAGGAAGGATTTGCCATCGTATGACAATAAGAACTGGCGCACTTTATCGAGAATTTCTTCTTCCTTTTCATCAGCAATAGAAAACTTCTTCATCTTACCACCGCTGATGTAAACGATTCCACCATCTACCGCAGCAAGGTTTCTGTAATCGCTGTTTCCAAGAGGTAAAGCTACGATGCGGTTGTTGATTCCATCCACATCAATTTCAACATTCAGCGCGGGTTTTGCTTCCTCTTTATCCTTTTTCTCTTCAGTCTTTACAACTTCCTTGTAAGGTTCTACATCGTTTTTGAATTTGAACAGTTCGTCGCCATCTTTCTTTAAGACCATGGCATAAATCCTTGTCGGATTATTGTACACGTAATTAAATTCAAATGCGGAAAAATCAAGGTTGAAATCGCGGTTCGAAAGGAAGTAAATGTATTTACCATCAGTTGAAAAAACAGGCGAGTAATCATTGTACGTATCATCAGTTAACTGAATGTTTTTACCCTCCGTGATGTTGTATACCCAAACGGCAGTCAACTCGTTTGGCGATTCTTTTTCGTAAATCACCCATTTCGAATCGGGTGAAAATTTGTAGCTGCGGATTTCGTTAAAAGTTGCGTGGTCAACAATTGTTTCTTTTCCGCTTTGCACATCCAGTAATTTCAAATTCAGCGTTCGGTCGGAGTAAAGCAGGTACTTGCTGTCGGGCGACCATTCACTATCGTATTTCCATGCTGATGAATTTTTTGTCAACTGTTTGGGTTGAGCATCTTTTTTATTTTCGAGAAGGTAAATTTCGTATTCGCCCGTTTGATCAGAATAATAGGAAATGTATTTTCCGTCGGGTGACCAGCTGGGATAAATCTCGCGAATGCCCTGAGTTTGAGTCAGATTTTCTATTACACCATTTTCGGCAGGCACGGAGTAAATATCGCCGCGTGCATCGAACAAAGCACGTTTGGCAGTTGGCGAAATGGCGAAACTGTGAATGTCGTCAGCTACATTTTTAAAATAAGGAAACAGGTTCGGATTGTCGAAATTGAGGTTCACGGTTACCTTTTCGGTTACACCGGTTTCCAGGTTTGTTTTGTACAGGTAACCGCCGTTTTCGAAAACTGCCTGTCCGTTGGAACCAGAAGGCCACATCACATCGTAATCCTTAAATTCAGTAACTTGTTTTACTTCCTTTGTATTGGTGTCGTAACTGTACAGGTTCAGTTTCAGATCGCGGTCGGAAGCGAAGAATATTTTATTCTTATACCAAACCGGCCATTGATCGGAGCCTGCAAAATGAGTGATTTGTTCAGCTTCGTTTTTTTCGAGATCGTATACCCAAAGTTCGGTGGCACGTCCACCTTTGTAACGCTTCCAGCTTCTGAATTCGCGGTCAACCGGAGTGAAACAAATCTTTTTCCCATCCGGCGACAGTGCAGCGAAACCACCATTCACGATCTGTAAGGGCTTTTCAAGTCCACCTTCAATATTTACCAGGAAATATTTTCCATTACGTTCGCCAAATTCGGTACGATTGGCACGGATCAGTATATTTTTACTATCAGGAGTCCAATCGAGTGTTACATCGTCGAAACCTCCGCGTGGCGGCATCAATCCAACCGAATTATAGTAAGTAAGCTGTTTTGGTGATCCACCTTCCGAAGGAATAATATAAACCTGACGGGAACCGGAGTACTCTGCCGAGTAAGCGATCCATCTTCCATCGGGCGAGATTTTTGGAAATAATTCCATCCCATCGTGCGAGGTCAGATGTTTTGCTTCGCCACCGGTGGCATTCACCGTCCAGATATCGCCTGCATATACAAATGCAATTAGATTGTTATTAATGTCGGGGAAACGCATTAATCGTGAATCGTTTGCAGCAGAGGATTTTAGAGTAATCCCAAAGGCAAAGAAAATCACTACAAAAAGTTTAAGATAATGTTGCATGTTTCTATGAATTTTAAAAAGGACTTAATGGTATAAATTATTTAGTAAATAAGCAAGAACGAAAGTCAATTGAACCACACTTGTTTTACATTAAAAAAAATACCCTGCTCCATTGTTAGCAAAGGAACAGGGTAGAGTAGGCTATGTTGACGATCGTTTTAAACAGATTTCAGTACTTCCCAAACAAAGGCACGGACACCCACCTCGAGGTTCACTTCGTCCAGTTTTTTAATTTTTTCGAGAAGAACATCTACTTTGTCGTCTTCCACCATGGTCAGTACGGCTGAATTCATTTCAGGCCAGGTGTGTGTCCCCATACGAGGCTCACCATCAACTGACCCACGGCCCATTACATCCTGCCACCAGGTAAATCCCCTAACTTCCAGTTTATCGAGCATGTATTCAACACGCTCAGTGTTAGCCTGGTTAAATACTATAAATATTGCTTTCATATTTCAATTTTTTTGTCTGAAGACCGAAGATTGAAGACAAGGAGAAGAGTACCAAATTATACCTTCCGGCTTCTAGCTTCTGACTTCCGGCTTATACTATTTATCCATAAAATGGAATTGCTTTCTTACACTGTCTTTTTTCTTCCTTTCATCACGTCCCGAAAGTGAAGCATACATAACCGGTACAATAATCATGGTTATAATGGTCGAAACCACCAAACCACCGATTACCGTAATACCCATTGGGCGCCATATCTCGGATCCTTCACCGGTGCTCATTGCCAACGGAAGCATCCCTAATACAGTGGTAGCTGCAGTCATTAAAACCGGGCGCAAACGCGATTTTCCGGATAAGGCTATGGCATCGTATAACTCGATTCCACGGTCACGCATCAGGTTGATAAAGTCGACCAGTACGATACCGTTTTTAACAACGATACCAACCAGCAACACCGCACCAAGAGCTGCAACCACACTTAAACTGGTACCTGTTAGAACAAGAGCCAGAATTACACCGGTAAATGCAAACGGAATTGAGAACATGATGATGAAAGGCATTCTCAGTGATTCAAACTGTGAAGCCATAACAATATAAACCAGTATTAAACTTAAAACGAGCAGCATAGCCAGGTCCTTGAAAGAATCCATTTGCTCCTGGTAAGCACCACCGATTGATGTCATTACCTGAGCAGGTACTTCAATGCTATCCGTTTCCTCTTTAATTTTTGTTGCCAGTGTTCCGAGCGGAATACCGTCCGGAGCAGCGGAAATGGTTACAATACGTTCACGACGTTTGTGTTCGATACTTGGCGGAGACCAGTATTCTACTATGTGACCGAGTTCACCAAGTTGTATCCGAACACCCTGAGGTGTCATAATTAACATTTGCTCCAGGTCGCTGATCGAGTTTCTGTACTGTTCTTCCAAACGGATATTGATGTCGTATTCGTCACCTTCTTCCTTATAATAAGATGGTACCAGGCCATGAACACGATTTCGTACAAATGTTGAAACCTGTGCAGTGGATAAACCATGTTCCGCCAGTTTATTTCTGTCGAGCACGATCTGCAATTCAGGTTTGTCATTTTTACGGCTAATCGTTACGTTCTGAGCTCCTTTGATGTTCCGTATCTTATCCAGTACTTTTTCAGCATAAAGGTTGGTTACATCGAAATCGTAACCATATATTTCAAAATCAACGGTATTGCTTGTACCACCCATCGTTTGACTTGAAGTAGAGGTAGTAAAGCTTACAATTTCAGGCATTTGAGCCAGATCATCGCGCAAGCTGTTGGATATTTCCCATACTGAGCGAGTTCTGTCCTCTACGTCAGACAGACGCATGATCAGGTTAATGATATTCGAGCCGGTTGTACTCATCATCGATACAAAGCTCCCTTCGTCGTCAGCACCGGAAGAAGAAGAAATGATCTCAACTTCCGGATATTTTTCAGAAATGATCTTTTCGATTTTTCGCGTGACTTTAACGGTCTCTTCAACCCGAAAACCGGTCTGTAATTCTATCGATGCTGAAAGTCGGCTCTGGTCAGTTTCTGGCATGAAGTCGGTTCCTATATTACTCATCAAGAAGAGGGAGCCAACAAAAATGACGAAAGTCACAACGATTACTACCAGTTTATGACGCAGTACATATCGAAGTGTTCTTTCGTAAAATGAATCGAAGGAATTCAATGCTTTCTCTATGGTGTTTTCATACCCGAATTTCCTTGGTTTTATTCTTTTTCTAAGTTTCAGAAACTTAGACGCGAGCATCGGAGTCAGAGATATAGCTGCCAAAGTTGAAGTGACTACAGTAATGGTTACAATCCATCCCAACTGGTTAAACAATACACCTGTCATCCCGGAAACCAGTGTTAACGGGAAAAATACAGCAACCACAACCAGGGTAGTAACGATTACCGAAAGCCACACTTCATTGGTGGCATAAATAGCTGCTTCACGCGGACTCGATCCTCTTTCCACGTGTCGCGTAATGTTTTCGAGTACCACGATCGCGTCGTCCACCACCATCCCGATCGCAATAGAAAGCGAGGTGAGTGAAATGACGTTCATTGAGTTTCCCGTGGCAAAAAGGTAAACAAAGGCAACAATCAGTGAGATAGGAATGGTTAGTACAATAATAAATGTGGCACGCCATCTTCCCAGGAAAAACAATACTACCAGCACAACGAAAATCATTGCGTACATCAGGGTGGAGGACAGGTTATTAATCGATCCTTTGATAAAAGTAGATGTATCGATGATTTCACTGACTTTAATATCAGGAGGTAGCGTGGTTACCAGCTGCGCCATTTCTTTTTTAATGTCACGCGCTACTTTCATGGTATTGGCTCCCGATTGTTTGGTAATCATCAGGCGGGTACCTTGTTTCCCGTTAATTTTTTCTTCCATCGTCACATCCTTGAATGTGTCGTGGACTTCAGCTACATCACGAAGAAAAACCTGCTGCCCATTGAAGTCGGCAACCATTAGGCTGTTTAAACGGTCGCTTTCTGCAAACTCTCCTTCAACCCGGATCTGGTAATCCATTTTGCCCATTTTAATATCACCCAGGGGCATATTCCTGTTTTCGCTCGAGATCACAGCACCGATTTGTTCCAGTGTCAGGTTGTAGGCGTCAAGTCGAATGGGATCTACGTTAACATATACTACCCGTTTGGGTGCTCCAATCAAGGTTACCGATCCAATACCGTCTACACGGTTAAGCGGATTGACTAGCTTTTCTTCCACAATCTTTTCGATTCCCGGATAACTTTCGTCTGCTGTGATAGCATAAAACAATATCGGGAACATACTCATATTGAACTTGAAAATCGTTGGACGGTCAACATCATCCGGTAAGCTGCTGCTGATTCGGTCAATCACATCACGAATGTCGTTGGTTGCTTCATCAAGGTTTGCATCCCAGTTAAATTCTAGCGAAATCACTGAAATATTGTCCGAACTGGTAGAGGTGATCTCTTTCAGCTTATCCAGCGAGTTCATGGCATCTTCCAGTACCTTGGTTACGTTGGTTTCAATGTCGGCTGCATTGGCCCCTGAGTAGGTCGTCATTACCGTAATGTACGGAGGTTCCATTTCAGGGTAGAGATCAATCGGAATGTTGATCAGGGAGTAAATCCCCATCACCACCACAGCGATGAAAATCATGAAGGTGGTAACCGGTTTGTTTACTGCACTCTTATATATACTCATACTTCTTTTCTCTTTTAATTATTTGGAAACGTGTTCCTTATTTTACCACTTCCACTTTGTTCCCGTCGAGCAGGCGTTCCTGTCCTTCCACAACGATTTTATCACCTTCTTTCAGGTCTTTTGAAATAACCTCGAGTTTATCGTTGAAACGTTGTCCGATTTCCACTTCAACTCGTTTGGCGATACCGTTTTCTTCTTTAAAAAGATAACGGACATTCGAGCCCTGCATCTTTAACACTGACTCGGCCGGAAGTACCAGTACACTGGTTTTTTCGAGCGGGATAGTTACCCGGCCAAAAATTCCCGGCTTTAATTTTTCTTCCGGATTATTTACACTGATTTCAATCTCGAACGTACGACTTTGTGCAGAAATAGTAGGTGAGATACGAATTACTTTTCCGGTAAATACATCATCAGGATACACATCGTAAAGCAATTTAACTTCCATGCCTTTTTTAACAAAAGGCAGGTATTCTTCTGAAACATTTACAATTGCTTTAAGCTTTTCAACCTGAATAATAGAAAGGATGGCAGCTTTACCGACTGTGGCAATAGGTGATCCTGAATACATTTCGCCAGGTTCGAAATATTTACCCGAAATGATCCCGTTAAACGGAGCTATCAAAATGGTGTTTTTGCGTAAGAAATCCACGTTCTCTTTTGCCGCGTCATACTGAGCTTTTAATTGGTCGTACTGCTGTGCGGCTACACTCCCCAGTTTGTTCAGTGTATCAATTCGTGTATAATTTATTTTTACATTATTCAATTGAATTTCAGCCTGAATAAGCTGAGCATCGTTCATTCTTACCAACTCATCCCCCTGTTTTACACGGTCACCCATTTCAACATTAATTTTTTCAATTCGTCCGGGAGAAGTTGGAGCCATATGAACCACATTGAATGGTTCCATTGCGGCAGTGTAAACAACTGACCGGGTAATCTCTTCAGGTTGAAGATCAAATACACGGATTCGTTCAATCTTAACAGCCTGTGAGGTGCTTTCGGCTGATTCTGTTTGTTTGCTGTTGCATGAACTAAGGATGAAAACTCCCAGTGTCAGAACAGTTAAAATAGTGTTTAATTTTTTCATATGATTATTCTTGTTTATTATACTTTTTTGTGTGATTGCCCCCTGATTAAGCAGGTAATCTTTACGTTTTATTTCTGAAAGTTTTCTAATAATTTACCTTTAATTTTGTCCAATTCGTTTTGTGCCTGCAAAACCTGCATAGTAGCCTGTAAATAGGCAGACTCGGCCTGCAGGTAATTGTTGTCTGCTGTGGTAAGTTCGAGGCTGGAAATCATTCCATGGTCAAACTTTTGACGATATTGTTTGATCACTTCCCTGGAAACTTCCACATTTTTACTTTGGTTTTCGTAGTTTTCCTGAGCAGTTTTTAAATTAAATACCAACTGGTTGTATTGTAATTCAAGCTGATCTTCCAGAAGCTGCTTTTCGTTCTGATAAGTTTCAAGATCAATTTTTGCCTGGCGAACTTTCGACCTTCTCTCACCGCTCGAAAAAATGGGGATGCTCATTTGAAGTCCCATCATGTTTTTCGGTTGCATATCAAACCGCGGCTTCAATATTTTGTAGGTATAAGAATAATAACCGGATAAGGTTGGCAGATAGTTTGCTTTCTGCATATTAAGTTGTTTTTGCTGAATGTCGCCCTGCGCAACTTTTAGCTGGTAATCGAGGTTATCACCAATGTTAAAATAGTCTTGCTGGTTGTTTGTCAGAGCACCTTGCTGGATGAATTTCTCCAATGCATCTGTGAGTTCAAGCTCGGTGTTGGCAGAAACCCCAAGTTGATAGCGTAGCATGTTTTTTGAAAGCTCTAATTGACGTTCGGCAGATTTGAGTGAATTGATCAGTGAATTAAGCTGAACGGATAACTGGTCTAATTCAACTTTTTCCATCATCCCGAACTCAACCATAGGCTTCGTTTTATTGTAAATCTCCTGAAGGTTGTCAACATTCGCATGCAGGATTTGAAGACTTTGTTCAGAAATTAATACGGTATAATAAGTAACAACTACCTGGCTTACGATTTCCTCTTCGGTTTTTAACTGGGTAGCTTGCATTAATTGTTCGTATAGTTTTGAAGTTTGCACGCCAATAAAATAGTTTGCACTGAAAATCAATTGGCTGACCCGCATGTTGAAAGTACTGGTGGGGTTAATGGGAATAGAAGAAGGAGGGGCACTTGGGTCGAATTGAATCGAAATCTCTGCTCCCAAAGCGTTGTTGTAATCGGCAGTTGCATTTACCTGAGGCAGACCAGCCGCAATAGTTTCGCGAAGTTGTTCTTGCGATTTTTTAATGGCAAGGCTCGAATTTTCAATTGTTTTGTTGAACTGAATAGCATGCTGTTTTGCATCTTCCAGTCCCAGTACTAATTTTTCCTGCGCCCACATTGTAGAGCTAAAGAGCAGGAATGAAATAATTAGAATGACTTGTTTTCTTCTCATTGTATTGTAATTAGTTGTTTTTCTATAATTCTGAAAACTATTATTGCTTTTTAATTTTTTTGTGATTGTTCGAGGATTTGGTCTATCAGATCAGTTCCCTTTCGTGTTGAGATTCCACGAACAAAGTTAATAACCAGGTTTTTAAACAGATCGACGAAATTATATTCATCTTTCGGGAAAATCTGATCGTCTCCTATCATATTTATTTGCTCGTGAAATAGTTTTGCAACTATTTTAATATCAAT
This sequence comes from Draconibacterium sp., assembly GCA_035399765.1. GTDB lineage: Bacteria > Bacteroidota > Bacteroidia > Bacteroidales > Prolixibacteraceae > Draconibacterium. The sequence goes on from DAOPJR010000060.1 coordinate 14,819, forward strand.
ATCTTTTCTGAACAGGCCTTCGTTTACTCCATTTCGAAGCTGTGTGTGAATATGGTTTAATCCTTTTTCTGTATGATTTCGTTGCTTTTCTTCCCAAACTATTGGATAGTATTTTTTCAGATCAGAAAAGAAAATTGGATTGATCTTGTTAAGAGCCTGGACACCATCAAGCATGTTTTTCATCATCAATTCCAGTACATTTGAAGTTTCCTCTTTAAGCTGCTGATAGCGCGTATCCTGTTTAATTGTCAGATTTTGAATACATGTGCTGATCAATTCATTTTTATCTTTGAAAACTTCGTAAAGGGTACGTTTTGAAATAGCCAGGTTATTGGCAATATCATCCATTGTAACATGTCTGATTCCAAGCTTCATAAACAAACGAATGGCTTCTTCAATAATTCTGTCTTTTAATTCCATCTTTAAAATTTCAGGCCGCTAATGTATTGAAAACTTTAAAAACCAATAAAGTTTTCATAGTTAATTTTGCATAATAAACGTAAAATTACGGGTGGTTTAACGTGGAGATAAGATTTGAAATAATAAATTGAATTTAGAGATAGAGCTGTTTTGCAATCTCAGTCATAATTAGTGCAGCATCACCCTTGAGAAAAACATCCGTAATTTCTCTTGTAAAATGGGTTTCCTGAATATTAACCTCAATGATTTTTGCCCCATGTTTTTTTGCCATCACCGGAATATCAGCTGCTGGTAATACTTCAGCATTTGTCCCAATAATAAGGAATACATCTGATTTTGCTGCTTCTTCAAACGAGCGTCTTTTAGCAAAAGCCGGAATAGGTTCGTTAAAAAAGACAAGGTCGGGCTTTAAAATTCCTTTACAAATAAAACATGTCGGTGGCAGGTAATTCAAGTCGGCAAAACTCATGTCGTACTCCGAGCTACATTCAGTACAAACCAATTGTTTATATGTTCCGTGTAACTCATAAACATAGCGGTTTCCAGCTTTCTGGTGTAAATGATCAATGTTTTGCGTGATAATGGTTTCAAGAAAACTCCTGGCCTCCATTTTTGCCAGCACTTCGTGGGCGGGGTTTGGCTGAGCGTCACCTAATTTGTCGTAAAAAATCTCTTTGATTTTTTGCCACGACTGCAAAGGTTTTTTTCGAAAAAATTCAATCTCAAGAAATATAGGATCTGTATAATTCCAAAGACCGTTTTCCCCCCTGAATGGTGGAATCCCGCTCGGAACAGATATTCCGGCACCGGTAAAAGCCACAGTGTACTTAGCCTTTCGAATGAGTTCTGCAGCCTGCCTGATTAATTCATTCAAGTGGGCCTGTTCTATTTTTTGTTGATCCATAGATTAAAAACTCCCGGCAAGTGAAGGCACCCACCGGGAGAACGATAATAGCAATTTTTTTTATTCTTCCTCTTCCAGGTTTTTACTAACTGAAACTGTGGTGTCTTCGTTAAACCTGATTTTGAAATTTAGTTTCCTGAAAACTGAGATCATCGGTTTGTTATCACGGGTTGTTTCTGCTGCCAAACGTTTAATATCTCTGGCTTTTGCAATTTCAAGACAATAATTTGTTATGATGAAGCCAAGTTCTCTTTTCTGCCATTTGTCGGTAATCAAAATGGCATATTCCATCACTTCTACATCTGGATCAGCAATTAATCGACCAACACCAATCAGTTCTTTTTGTCCATCTTCATTTTCATGCTCAGCTACTATGGCAATTTCGCGGTCGTAGTCAATAAAACAAAATTGAGAAGCCACTTCATGTGAATCAAAATAGAAATCATAACGGAACCGGTGGTAGATTGACTCTTTGGAACAACTACCCAGTAGCTGGAGCCACATAGGTTCGTCTTCCGGACGAATTGGACGGAGTTTGACCGGTGTACCATCTTTTAGTTCACAATCACAGATCAGACTTTCAGGATAAGGACGAAGAACGAGGTGAGAGTATTCTTTCACCGGTTTAGCCATCAATTCGTGATCAACAACAATTCGTGCATCGAGAGCGATAACATCTTTTGGTGTTACAATCAACGGGTTAATGTCAAGTTCCTCAATTTCAGGATAGTCAGCAGCCAGGTACGACATCCGGATCAAAACTTCAATGAGTTTATCGATATTTTTAGGAGTGTCGCCACGCCAACCCTTCAATAACGGATATATTTTTAAGGAACTAAGCATTTGTTGAGCCAAACGTTCGTTTAAAGGAGGGAATTCCAAACGTTTATCTTTAAATAGTTCGGCCGTGGTTCCTCCCATTCCAACCAACATAACGGTACCAAAAACCGGATCTTTTTTAGTCCCCAGAATCAATTCGATACCGTCTTTTGAATCGACCATCCGCTGAACGGTTACTCCATCTATTCTCGCGTCAGGTCGTTTCTCCGAAGCTGTCTTAATCATGTTTCGGAAGTTGGCCCGAACCATATCTTCATTTTTAATGTTCAAAGCTACACCGCCCACATCCGATTTGTGTGTAATGTCAGGCGAATAGATTTTAAGTACCACCGGATAACCTTTTTGTTCGGCTATTTTAACGGCTTCATCTTCGGTAGCCGCCGGAGTTGGGTGTGTGGTATCAATGCCATAATCATTGACAAGCATTTTCGAATCATCTTCATTTAGTATTTTGGCTTTTGGGAATACCTCACTAATGTATTTTTTTCGGAGTTCGTGACGGTCATATTGGAATGAAACTGGCACTTCACGCGGCGTTTCGTACAAGATTTGCTGGTTTTCTGAATAATCAGAGAGCGTCATAAATGCCCTGATGGCTTGCTCTGGAGCGCTGTAATTTGAAATACCGTATTTATTAAAAATCTGAATGCCATCGCGCATGGCGGCGCCTCCCAGCCAGGCGGCCATAACAGTTTTTGTGGTTTTTACCGACATTTCAACAATAGCCTGTGCCGTAGCAGTCGGGTCAGTCATTGCTTGTGGAGTTAACAGTACCAACACTGCATCTACTCCTGAGTCTTCCAAAACAATTTCGGTAGCTCTTGCATAGCGTTCGGGAGTAGCATCTCCAAGAACATCAACCGGGTTACCATGCGACCAGAAAGGAGGTAAATAATCGTTTAATTTTTGCATGGTCTCTTCCGACAATTTTACAAGCATGCCCCCTAAGGATATTAGCGAGTCGGTAGCCATAACACCCGGACCACCCGCATTGGTCACAATGGCCAAACGGTTGCCTTTGGGGATACGTTTTCTCCCTACCAGGTCGGTAAAATCGAAAATGTTACCAAAGTCAAATACGCGGACCAACCCTGCACGACGGAATACAGCATCATAAATTGAATCTTCTGATGCCATGGCACCAGTATGAGACGCAGCTGCTGCGGCTGACTCAGGGAACCGTCCGGATTTATAAACAATGATTGGTTTTTCGCGCGAGAATGCCCTGGCGGCTGACATAAACGAACGGCCATCTGCAATCGATTCAACATAAAGCACAATAGATTTGGTGTTTGGATCCTGGCCAAAATAATCAATTAGATCACCAAAGCTAACATCCATCGAGTTTCCAATGGAAACAAAGTTTGAAAATCCGATATTGGCTTCGTAAGCCCAGTCTAATACAGAAGTACAAAGAGCACCCGATTGTGATATAAATGCCACATGTCCTTTTTTAGGCATCCCGTCGGCAAAACTTACGTTCATATTTAAGCCAGGCACTAATATTCCCAGACAGTTCGGGCCAATAATACGCATGTTTGGAAATTTTGCTTTCTCGGCTTTTACCTGTGTTTCGAGTAATTTCCCTTCTTCACCTGATTCTTTAAATCCGGCAGACATGATAATTAACCCGTGAATGCCCGCTTCGCCACATTCCTTTACGATTTGGGGAACGAATTTGGCTGCAGTCATTATCACAGCCAGATCGGGAACTTTGGGAAGACTTTTTACATCGGGGTAACACGGAATTCCAAACACAGCTTCGCGCTTGGGGTTTACCGGGTAAACCACTCCGTTAAAACCTCCTCCAACCAGGTTTCTGAGGGTGATCCCACCAACACTGTCGGGATTATTTGATACTCCGATCAGAGCAATACGTTTCGGTTTAAAAATGCTGTCTAACTTCTTGATAGCCATGGCATAATTTTTTTGGTTTATAGAAAATCGTTAAATCTTTTCAGGTTGAATCTTTTTGGTTATTTGTGGTCTTAAATTTCATCAAAAAAAATCAGCATAAAAAATAGTTCAGGATTGTGTTGATTTAACGTTATATAGATTCAAATTTCAGATATATAGTGAGTTAGTGTGGTCGGGTTGTATTTTTGTTTGTAAAATCATGTTGCAGAACAACCCATTTTGTCGGTGTTTTAGAACATGTGAAGCCTTTGAATCGCTAAAAACTCTTTTTTATTTAAATCTCGGCTCAATCATCCATCCGGGAAAATAAAAACGCCCCGGGAAACCAGAGCGTTTTAGATTGTATGATAATATTTTAACGATTATCGTATTTTATCTTGTTCCTATTGGCAGTACAACTTTTCCCTGAGTTTCATTAATCACTTCAGCCATGGCCAGGTAAATAGCCGAAAGTCCGCAAAGGATGCCTTCAAAACCGGCAATTTTTCCAACCAGTGCAGATCCTGACCAATCTCTGATTGCCAGTAATAGGAATAGAATCCAAAGTGTGAGGAAAATAAATTGCAACGCACGGTTATTTCCAAAGGTTCCTATCCACATCATAAATGTGAATACGCCCCACATAAATAGATACCAGCCCATAAATCCGGTTGGTGGGCCTTCCATCCATCCCATTTTTGGGAATACCAACAGGAATACCAAAGTGAGCCAGAACAGGCCGTAAGAAGTGAAAGCTGTTGTTCCAAAAGTGTTCCCTTTTCTGAATTCCATAATTCCGGCAATAATTTGTCCAATGCCACCATAAAATATACCCATCGCAAGAATCATTGATCCGAGAGGAAAAAATCCTGCATTGTGAATGTTAAGCAGAACAGTTGTCATACCGAACCCCATTAACCCAAGAGGAGCCGGATTGGATAGTTTATTTTCCATTTTTAAAGATTTAAGGTTTATAATGTAGTGATGGTTTTTTAGTTGAAAACAAAAAGACACCTTCTTATTGGAAGATGTCTTTTGTATTTATTCTTGTTTATCGTTTTACAGCAACTTTTGCCCCTTCGATGATGTCGTCAACAACACCTGGATCGAGCAGGGTAGAAGTATCTCCCAGATTAGTTGCATCGCCTTCACCGATTTTCCGAAGAATACGGCGCATAATTTTTCCTGAACGGGTTTTAGGTAATCCATTTACAATCTGAATTTTGTCCGGTTTGGCAATCGGGCCAATGAATTTGTTTACAGTGGCTCTGATCTCATCTTCTATCGAGGCCATTTCTGCATCAGTCAATTCTTCGCAGATTACATAAGCATAAATACCGGCTCCTTTTATATCGTGGGGATAACCAACAACAGCTGATTCAACAACTTTTGGGTGCTGGTTGATTGCATCTTCTACTTCTGCTGTTCCTATGCGGTGACCCGAAACATTGATCACATCATCGATACGACCAATAATGCGGTAATATCCTTCTTCATCACGTTTAGCTCCGTCACCGGTTAAATAATAGCCAGGGAAAGATGAGAAGTAGGTTTGGTAACAGCGTTGATGGTCGCCCCAGGTTGTACGTATCATGCCCGGCCATGGGTATTTGATGCAAAGAATACCTTCAACTCCATTTCCTTTCAGTTCATTGCCTTCATGGTCGAGCAACACAGGTTGTACTCCTGGTAGTGGCAAGGTTGCCAGTGAGGGTTTAGTAGGAGTAATGCCTGCCAGTGGTGTGATCATGATACCACCGGTTTCTGTTTGCCACCAGGTATCCACGATTGGGCATTTGCCTTTTCCGATCATATCGTGGTACCAGCGCCAGGCTTCTTCATTGATGGGTTCGCCAACGGTTCCAAGCACTTTCAGTGAACTTAAATCGTGTTTGGTGACCCATGAATCTCCTTGTGCTACCAATGCACGAATGGCTGTTGGTGCAGTGTAGAACTGGGTAACTTTATATTTATCAACAACATCCCAGAAACGTCCTGCATCCGGCCATGTTGGAACACCTTCGAACATAATGGAGGTCGCTCCTGCAAGTAGAGGCCCGTAAACAATATAGGAATGACCTGTTACCCATCCAATATCTGCTG
>DAOPJR010000061.1:0-20857 GCA_035399765.1 Draconibacterium sp.
CCACCGAACCCCGCCCTGCAATATGTACCGTGTTATGCCCTGGCTTTTAATTAATTTTTATAAATTCTCTAAAGTTTTTTTTGTCAATCACTTTACTTTCTGCATTGTAAGTTTCTGTAAATGTCTTTGGTAATTTTGTATTCTTTTTATTCATCCACTTAAATTCAAATCCTGTTATTTTGCCCCCATTATCTTCAACAAAATCAACCTCTTGCTGCTGTTTTGTCCTCCAAAAATATGTTCGTGCCAGACTTTGTTTGTATTCTATCTGTTTTATTCGCTCTGATATAAGGAAGTTCTCCCAAAGAGCGCCTTTATCCGTTCTCAAATTAATTGGGTCAAAATTTCCGATTATCATATTTCGAATTCCATTGTCATAGAAATAGATTTTCTTACTTGTTTTGATTTCATTTCGAACATTTCGACTGAAACTGCCTAGCTTAAAAACTATGTATCCTTTTTGTAAAATGTCGATGTATTTACTGATTGTATTTTTGTCGACATTCACGATTTGAGCCAACTCTGAATAATTTACTTCACTACCAACCTGAAGTGCAAGAGCTTGCACCAGTTTATCCAATATTTCTGGTTTTCGTATATCCGAATAGGAAAGAATATCTCTGTATAAATAACTGTTAACTAAGTTTCGTAGGATATTAATTTCGTCTCCGACATTATTTAGTACATCCGGATAAAGTCCATATAAAAGACGATTTTCCAATTGCTGTTCAGAATACAAAAATCCGTGGTGATTTTCATACTCTTCCCAGGAAATTGGAAACAACTGGTATTCCCATTTTCTTCCTGTTAATGGTTCATTAATTTTATTCGCCAAATCAAATGAAGATGAACCACTCGAAAATAGTTGAACATCCTTAAACCGGTCAGTTATTATTTTCATTGTCAAACCGATTCCTTCAATTCTTTGAGCTTCATCAATAAACACAAATTTATATTTTCCTAGAATTGTCCGAATTTGTTCTGTGTTCGGTTCGGTTAGTAAAGTTCTTGTTTTTGGGTCATCACCATCAAGAAGGAGATAATCTTCATTTTCAAGAATTGATTCAATCAAAGTTGTTTTACCAACCTGTCTTGGACCAATTACGATTATGGCTTTTCCAGAACCAATTCGCTTTTTTATTAAATCACCTAAGTATCTTGAATACATATTTTTTATTTCAAAGATACAACATTCGATGAATAAATTCACCGTAAGTTATGTTTTTGTGTGACATTGTTCTCTTTTTTAAGCTTGTGCCCAACGTATGTTGAACCCAAAACTTTGGCTTATATCTCTATTATCAGTTTGGGTTATACGCCCTATTTGGATGGTTAACCATACTTTATACTAAGATCTTATGTTTAAGTGTGTATTCAATGGTTTTATTTTCTGTTTTAAAGTTAGTATTCCTCTTAAACAAAACAATATGGATCGGATGAAAAGGAAAGAGTAAACAGTAACTTTTTTTCCCCTCCTGGCCAGGAGGGGTGTCGCTGGCCATTAGCGTCAGAGACGGGGTGGTTGATGGTATATTTTACCACCTCCCCCTGAAGCTGGCTTCGCTTGTTCAGGGTACTCCTCCTCCGTGAGGAGGAGAAACTACAAACTGGACTCAGGAGACACCAGAACACACCAGTTGCGGGTTTCAGCAAAAATACCATTCGTTAAAAACATACTAACTAACTGATATAGATAAGCCGCCGGCGACCACAGGCATAAGAATGTAACGCCTGCAAAGTGTTGCCAGCCATCGCCGGCATGTGTCTGTATGTGTTACAAAGTGTTGCCAGCCACCGCTGGCATGTGTCTGTATGTGTTACAAAGTGTTGCCAGCCACGCTGGCATGGTTCTGTAAGTGTTACAAAGCGTTGCCGGGCGCCACCGGCGAGGTTCTGTTGCGAACCCGCTATCCAGCATCGGGTATCCAGCATAAAAAAGGTGCCTCCGAAACCGGAAGCACCTACCCACTCAATTATATTTTGCCAATTAAGCTAGAAATTCTTTTACCTGTTTGTAAACGTTCTCACCGTTAAAACCGAGTTTCTCATCGAGGACAGTGTACGGGGCTGAGAATCCGAACGATTCAAGTCCCCAAACTTTTCCGTTTTCACCTACCAAACCCTCAAGGGTTACCGGCAGGCCGGCAGTCATTCCAAAACGGGGAATACCAAGTGGTAATACACTGTCCTGGTATTCTTTGGGTTGGTTGCGGAATACACCTTCAGAAGGAACAGATACCACCTGCACTTTTAAGCCATCACGTTCGGTCAGTAATGCTGCACCGTCAACAAGTGTCGAAACTTCTGATCCGCTGGCCAGTAATACAACATCCGGAGTTCCTTCCGGCTTTAGTACGATGTAAGCTCCTTTTTCAGCCTGAAGAGCAGATTGATAAGCATCGCCATCAACCGGCAAGTTTTTAATATTTTGTCGCGAAAGGATCAGGGCAGAAGGAGTGTGCGTATTTTCGAGCGCCATTTTCCATGCCACGGTTGCCTCATTAGCATCTGCCGGGCGAAGTACCAGTGTGCTGTTATGGCCTTTGTGGTTTTTCAGTTTTTCCATTAAGCGAATCTGGGCTTCCTGTTCTACCGGCTGGTGAGTTGGTCCGTCTTCTCCAACGCGGAAAGCATCGTGTGTCCAGACAAATTTCACCGGTAATTCCATTAATGCCGAAAGACGAAGCGCGGGTTTCATGTAATCAGAGAAAACAAAGAAAGTTCCGCAAACCGGAATCACACCTCCGTGAAGGGCCATCCCGTTCATAATGGCAGCCATGGTTAATTCGCTCACACCAGCTTGGAAGAATGCCCCACTAAAATCACCTTTGGTGAAGGCTTTTGTTTTCTTCAGGAATCCGTCGGTTTTGTCAGAATTTGAAAGATCGGCAGAAGCAACTACCATATTTTCAATTTCGCTGGCAAAAGCGGCCAGTACGGTTGAAGAAGCAGCACGGGTGGCAGAATTTGCTTTCTGTTCCACTTTTGAAAAATCAAAAACCGGAGCTTCTTTCGAGAAGAATTTAGCAAGTTTAGCTGCCAGTTCCGGATTGGCGGCTTCCCATTTTGCCTGCTCTGCTTTTTTCGCAGCAGCTGCGGCGACCAATTCTGCTTCGCGTTTTTTATAGTATTCCTGAACGTCGTCGAAAATCACAAACGGATTTTCAGGATCGCCTCCCAGGTTTTTAATCGTATTTTCAAATGATGCTCCAGCTTCTCCCAGCGGCATTCCGTGTGTAGCGCATTTGCGTTCGTAACTGCTACCGTCGGCTGTTAATGCACCTTTTCCCATAATCGTTTTACCGATGATGAGGGTTGGTTTTTCTTTTTCAACGATGGCGTCTTTTAAAGCCAGGCGAATTTGCTCGGTGTTGTTGCCTTCAATGGTGATTACTTTCCAGTTCCAGGCCTTGTATTTGGCTGCTGTGTCTTCCAGCGATACCGCGTTTGTTTCGGTTGAAAGCTGAATGTCGTTTGAATCGTAGAACATCACCAGGTTATTCAAACCAAGGAACCCGGCAATTCGGCCGGCGCCCTGCGAAATTTCTTCCTGAACTCCACCATCCGAAATAAATGCAAAGGTTTTATGAGCCATCCATTCTCCGAAACGGGCTACCAGGAACCGTTCTGCAATAGCTGCACCAACTGCCATAACATGACCTTGTCCGAGCGGGCCAGAAGTGTTTTCCACCCCGCGTTCCACATCTACTTCGGGGTGTCCGGGTGTTACGCTGCCCCACTGACGGAAATTAGCCAGATCGTTCATGCTGTATTTTCCGGCCATCGCCAGAACACTGTACAACATGGGCGACATGTGACCGGGATCAAGGAAAAAACGATCACGGTTAATCCAGGTCATATCCGACGGATCGTAATTTAAAAATTCGGAATAAAGGATGTTGATGAAATCAGCGCCGCCCATGGCACCTCCCGGGTGACCCGATTTCGCTTTTTCTACCATTGCTGCAGCCAGAATACGAATATTGTCGGCCGCTTTCATCTGAATACTTTTACTCATGTTTGTTTTTTTATTTATTCGAATTAGGTAGGACAGGAATGCCAAAAATATAAAAAATGCAGAACTTTAAAGGTCTCAATTTTTGTTATTAGGAATAATTTCAGAATGAGATACAAGAGGTAACATTACTTTCATATAAACTGAAATTCTGAAAAAGAAAAGGGAGAGATCCTACAAAAACCTCTCCCGATTATCTTAGTTAAGTGCTAAATTATCAGGCGTTAATAATGCGAACCATGAAAATACCATCGATGGCAAGTAGTTCTTCCTTAACTGAATCGTCGATTTTATTTGCGGCTATATCGATGATGTTGTAGGCAATATCTTCATGTTTGCGGTTTAGCATGTGGTCGATATTCAATCCTTTCGAGGCAAGAACACTTGATATCTGGCTAACCATATTCGGCACGTTTTTATTAGCGATGAGGATGCGGCATCCGCCACTACGTTCCATTTCAGCCGCCGGGAAGTTCACCGAGTTAATGATGTTTCCGTTTTCGAGGTATTCGCGCACCTGTTCCACGGCCATAATTGCGCAGTTGGTTTCCGATTCTTTTGTAGAAGCTCCGAGGTGAGGGATAGAAATTACGTTGTCCATTTTCAGGGTTTCTTCATCCGGGAAGTCGGTTACATAAGAAGAAACTTTCCCTGAAGCAATGGCTTCTTTCAAATCGGCGTGGTTTACCAAACCTCCGCGGGCGAAGTTCATAATCTTTACTCCGTCCTTCATCATGGCAAATTTATCCTTGTTCAGGTAGCCTTTTGTTTCGGGGGTCAGAGGTACGTTAATGGTTACGTAATCAGCTTGCTGCAGTAAAATCTGAATTCCTTCTACCCAGGTCACTTCGCGGCTTAGCTTCAGTGCGTGTTTAACCGACATATATGGATCATAACCCACTACTTTCATTCTTAATGCAGAAGCTGCATTGGCCACCAATACACCAATCGCACCCAGCCCAATTACAGCAAGTGTTTTCCCTTTCAGTTCCTGACCCGCAAAATTACTTTTTCCTTTTTCCACTAAAGCAGGCACATTATCCCCTTCTCCAATCAGCGTTTTTCCCCAGTTAACAGCACCAATGTAATCGCGTGACGACATTAACATCCCGGCAATTACTGCTTCTTTTACAGCATTTGCATTCGCTCCCGGTGTATTAAAAACAACTATTCCTTTCTCGGTACATTTATCAACCGGAATGTTATTCACACCGGCACCGGCACGGGCTACAGCTTTCAGGTTTGATGGTAGTTCCATATCGTGCATCTTGAAACTGCGCAGAACAATGGCATCCGGATTCGGAATTTCGCTGGCGATTTCGTAGTTGTCTAACGGAAAGAGTTTTAACCCGTCCGGGTCAATTTTATTCAAAGTTTGTATTTTGAACATATGAGTGAGAATTTAAGTTGATATTTTTGTAGCTGAATGATGACAAATATCAGTATAATCTTGTAAAAACCGGTCAAAGGGAGAGATTAGTTTTAAATATGAAATTAACATTAATGAAGAGGGCATAAAAAAAGCCAGACTCTACAGTCTGGCTAATCAACCTTCAACTACTAACCGATTTTATAACCCAAAAAATTATGAAACAATAGTTATGAACAATGTATTCTCGTATTGTTACAGTACAAAGAAAATAAGTATAGGAATGCTGGTCTGTAATACAGGTCACACAAGACCCGAAAAATCAATAAAATTTCTGGAAATCTCAATTTTCCCGTCTTTTTCAAGCTTTTTGAGTAAACGGGAAATAACTTCCCGCGACGAATTTAATTTTAATGCCAGCATTTGATGAGTACCCGAATACGCAGTACTGCCCGATTTTTTGTATCGATCGACAAAATATTTTACGAGGCGCTCGTCGAGTTTCATAAACGCCACAGCGTCCAGCGTATCAACCAGTTCCCGAAAACGAATTTGGAAAGTTTGCATTACGTATTGTTTCCAGAGAGGATATTTGCTTATCCAGGCATCCAGCATTTCAACCGGAATGAGGATGACTTCGGTTTCTTCTTCAGCAACTGCATTTACGTCGCTAATCTGGCGGGCCATGCAACAAGTGAGCGACATTGCACAAACTTCGTTTTCTTTCAGAAAATATAATAGTAACTCGTTTCCGTTATCGCTGGTACGCGAAACACGGATCAACCCATTTAATACAAGAGGAAAGCTTGAAATGAATTGTCCTTCGCGGATCAATGATTCATTGGGTTGAAACGTTTTTTTGATCCCGATATTGACAATTTCTTTCTGAAGTTCCGGTTCCAGGAAATGATATCGATATATAAAATCTTTCACAGTAGTTGAAACAGTGCCAACAAAATTAATGTTGTAAAGGAGTTTTGCAAAATAATTGCCGTTAAAGTGAATACTTGGTGATGTTTGTCAATTTCAAGTATATGATTTTTCGGTTTTCTAAAAAAAAGGATGTCATCTTTCAAATAGATGACATCCTTTTAACTATAGAGCTGAGTGTTTACGACTGTGAGTCGAACATATCCCGCATTTTGGCGAAGAAAGATTTTTCGGAATGAGAAGGTCCTTCATTAAATCCGGGTGATTCCTGAAGTTTCTCCAACATTTTACGTTCTTCTGAACTCAGCTTTTTGGGTATCCAAACATGAACACGAACCAGCAAATCACCTCGTCCGTAACCATTTACATCCGGAATTCCTTTGCCCCGCAATCGTAATATTTTTTCAGGTTGTGTACCGGCTTCAATTTTAACTTTTACTTTTCCTTCTACCGTTGGAACTTCGGCAGTGGTACCCAGCGTAATTTCAGGAAACGATAAAAACAGGTTATGAATCAGGTTGTTTCCGTCGCGCACCAGTTCTTCATGTTCTTCTTCAGTAATTACCACCAGCAAATCTCCGTTGATTCCGCCACGGCGCCCGGTATTTCCTTTTCCGGAAACATTAAGCTGCATGCCGTCGCCAACACCGGCAGGAATTTTAATTGGGATAACCTCTTCTTCCCGAATAACACCTTCACCGGCGCAGTGGTTACATTTGTCGGTGATCATTTTACCGTCGCCCTGGCAGGTTGGACATGTGGATGTTGTTTGCATCCGACCCAGCAGTGTATTCTGAATTCTTGTAACCTGGCCACTTCCCCCGCAGGTTCCACAGGTTGAATAGGCTGAACCATTTTTAGCACCTGTTCCATTACAATGATGACAGGCTACGTATTTATTTACTTTGATTTTCTTTTCAACACCGTTTACCACTTCACTAAGGTTCAGCTTTACTTTTACACGTAAATCTGATCCGCGGCTTACCCGACGGCCTCCGCGACTTCGGCTACCGCCGCCACCAAATCCACCGAAACCTCCAAAATGGCCTCCAAAAATATCACCGAATGCCGAAAATATATCTTCGATGTCCGAGAATCCTGCACCACCATAACCTCCACCGGCAGCACCACCAACACCTGCGTGACCGAACTGATCGTAGCGTTGCTTTTTCTCCGGATTACTTAGTATTTCATAAGCTTCTGCAGCTTCTTTGAACTTCTCTTCAGCTTCTTTATCATCCGGGTTTTTATCGGGATGGTACTGAATGGCTTTTTTCCGGTAGGCTTTTTTAATTTCCTCCGGAGTGGCACTCTTGCTTACTTCCAGTACTTCGTAATAATCTCTTTTAGCCATTTCAAAATTTTAACGGTTTATTCACCGATTACAACCTTTGCAAAGCGGATCACTTTTTCATTCAGGCAATAACCTTTCTGAACCACATCAACTATCTTCCCTTTTAATTCATCGCTTGGAGCTGGTATTTTGGTGATGGCTTCGTGGTATTCTACATCAAAAGGTTGATTTTGTGCTTCAATTTCCTTGATGTTATTTTGTTTCAGAAACTCTTTGAATTTGTTATAAATATGAAGAGTTCCCTGTTTGCCGGCATCTTCGTCTGCCACTTCTTTCATTACATCCAGAGCACGTTCAAAATCGTCGATAACAGGAAGTATATTTACCAAAACTGTTTCGCCACCTGATTTGATAAGATCAGCCTTTTCTTTTAATGTCCTGCGTCTGAAGTTATCAAATTCAGCCTGCAAACGCAGGTGTTTATCCTGAATCTCTTGAAGCTGGCCTTCCAGTTCTTCTATTTTGAGATCCTTTTTATCTTTTTTATCCTTTTTCTTTTTATCCGTCTTGTGTTCAGCTTCGTTTTTTTCTTTTTCTTCGTGGATTTCTTCTGCCACTTTTTCCTTCAGATCTTCCTTAGCTGATACGGTTTCGTTTTTTTCTTTTTCTGCCATTTTTTCCAAATAATTTTGCTTGTCAGGCTATTTCAAAAATATTGCCATGCAAATATAAAAGACAAATTGACACCCATTATCTATCTTGAGTGTCAATTTGAGCAATAAAAAAGACGGAGGATGATTCCTGCTGTCAGATTATTTAACGTATTTCTGAAGTGCTGCTTCCAAAGCCGGACCGCGAAGATTTTTAGCCAGGATCACGCCGTTTTCATCCAATAAGAAATTGGAAGGAATACTTCTGATACCGTAAACAGCGGCATGTTTCGACTGCCACCATTTTAAATCGCTGATCTGATATGGCCAGCTAAGTTTATCTTGCTGAATGGCTGCTTTCCATTGTTCATCTGTACGGTCGAGCGATACTCCAAATACAGTGAATCCATTTCCATTAGTGAATTTTGTATCTTTATACTTATTGTATGTAGCTACAACATTCGGGTTTTCGCGACGGCACGGACCACACCAGCCAGCCCAAAAATCCAGCAGTACTACATGTCCTTTTGTGTCCGATAGTTTTATGGTTTCACCGTTTGGTCCGGTTCCAACCAATTCTGGTGCTTTGTTCCCAATATTTATTCCAACTTGTTGCGCCTGTGAACTCATTACGACGAGAAACAAAACAGCGGCAATAAAAATAACTTTCTTCATGTTTAACTTTTTATGATCTTCTGGTTCAAAAATAATTTTTTCTTCAATAGTAACGCAGGTTTACCTTTAATGTTTGAAGGGAGATGCAAAATTCCTGCCAGAACTATTCCCGGGTGATTCTGGCACCTAATGCATTTAATCGTTCGTCGATATTTTCGTAGCCCCGGTCAATTTGTTCAATATTGTCGATTGTACTGGTTCCTTTGGCCGACATGGCTGCAATAAGCAGAGCAATACCTGCGCGAATATCAGGCGATACCATTTTTGTGGCACGTAAAGAGTGCACCCTGTCGAGTCCGATAACGGTAGCACGATGAGGGTCGCAAAGAATAATTTGGGCGCCCATATCAATGAGTTTATCTACGAAGAAGAGGCGACTTTCAAACATTTTCTGATGGATGAGAACACTTCCTTTTGCCTGGGTAGCCACCACAAGAAAAACACTTAACAAGTCGGGTGTTAATCCCGGCCAGGGAGCATCTGAAATAGTCATGATTGACCCGTCAATATAGGATTCAATTTCGTAATGTTCAGTGTCTTTAACCAACAGATCATCATCTGCTTGTTCAACCCTGATTCCCAGTCTTCTGAATGATTCAGGAATAATGCCCAGGTGTTCAATTCCTACATTTTTTATCCGGATTTCAGAAGCTGTCATGGCAGCCAGTCCAATAAAACTTCCTACCTCAATCATGTCGGGAAGAATGCGGTGTTTACACCCTTTCAGCGAGTTAACACCTTCAACTGTTAAAAGATTGGAACCTATCCCGTTGATTTTGGCACCCATGGATACCAGCATTTTGCTAAGTTGCTGAAGGTAAGGCTCGCAGGCCGCGTTGTAAATTGTTGTTGTTCCTTCTGCCAGAACTGCTGCCATTAAAATATTGGCAGTCCCGGTAACCGATGCTTCATCGAGGAGCATGTAGGCTCCTTTTAGTTTTTCTGCTGAAACATGAAACCAGTGATTATCGGCATCGAAGTTAAAAGCTGCACCGAGTTTTTGTAAACCAATGAAATGCGTATCAACACGTCGGCGGCCAATTTTATCTCCACCAGGCTGTGGAATAAATCCCTGTCCAAACCTCGCCAGTAGTGGCCCGACAATCATAATTGAACCTCTGAGGCCGGCCGCCTGCTGGGCATATTCCGGGCTTTTCAGGTAATCAATATCGATGGAAGAAGCATTGAAGCTATAATTACCGTTTGAGATGCGTTCTACTATTACCCCTAAGCTTTTTAATATTTCAATCAGCTTCAGTACATCCCGGATTTCAGGAATATTCTCAATAATGGTTGTACTATTAGTAAGAAGTGTTGCACAAATTACCTGAAGTGCCTCATTCTTGGCGCCCTGAGGTTCAATGTCGCCGTTCAGTCGGTATCCGCCTTCAATTTGAAATGATGACATGGGTGGCAGAGTGTTGAATGAAGAATATTATTTTTTACCTTTTTTTGTTGGTTTTTTCTTCTTGGTAACCAGAACTTTTGTTTCAGCCAGTTGCATGTCCTCATGTCTTTTTAACCGTCCGGCTGAAAGTTCTTCAAGATCTGCCCATATTTTTTCATCTTCAACTGAATCTTTGTTCCATGCGAGGTAAGATTTCTTCATCTGATTGGCAATCTGTTCAGTGATGATCTCTCTTTCTTCTCCCTCGAAACGTTCAGCTTCCTGAATGATCATTTCCATTGTACGCCCGTAATGACGATATTTAATCGCATGTTGGTTATAAGGAATTTTATTGGGTTTTGTTGTCAGCAAATCCGGTGATGGTGGATCGTATGGATAGTCGATATCAAGCTGAAAATCAGCCATAATTGCCAGGTGGTCCCAAAGCTTATGGTTGAATTCAGGTACATCACGGAGGAAAGGGTAGAGGTTACCCATCACGTCAATGACAGTCTGTGCTGATTTATTGCGTTTGTCACGGTCTTCTATCGTTAAAAGATAGTCAACCATGTTCTGTATATTTCTTCCATATTCAGGAAGAGCCAATTTTTTTCTTTTCGAATTGTAATCCATTTAATAAGTCTTTTTTGATGTCTCGCTTCGTGAATTGTTGGAAATGCATCCGAAGTGATGATGCAAAACTAATGATTTCCTGTTAATTCACTAATATAAAAAACGTAATCGCTTGTTAGCCTTTAATTTTCAACTTCGCAAATTTTAGTAAAAGCTGCTTTTGCCCGGCATTTTGAAAGAATACAGTCGCTTTCAAATTAGGTGGAATGCCCTCTACATTTAAAACTTTTCCTTCTCCGAAACGCTGATGTTCTACGGTCATTCCGGCCTGAATCTTTCCCGGATCGTCGCCTTCAAAATTGCTGTTAGACGGAGCATTTTCTTTGAGTGAAACGAGTTTTTTGTTGAAAATGTTTTGCGATTCACGTGTTTTAAATGCAGAAGGTGGCTGCCTTTGCGCAAATGCCTGGGTTGAATGCCCGTATCCCAGTTGTTTTTGCTGTGCAATATCTGCCCGTTTATATTTGTCAATGTTGAGCCCATCGAGGTAAGTTTCATCCAGTTCTTCAAGAAAACGGCTTGGAGTACAAAAATCAAGACTTCCCCAACGGTAGCGTTGGTTGGCATAGCTCAGGCATGCGTTCTCTTTGGCTCGCGTAATGGCCACATAAAAAAGGCGGCGTTCTTCTTCCAGCGATTCAATGGTTGATTTTTCTCCCTGGCGTTGAGATGGAAAAAGATCTTCTTCGAGGCCAACTACAAAAACATTTTTAAACTCTAACCCTTTGGCCGAGTGTACGGTCATCAGCGTCACTTTATTCCGGTCTTCGTCTTTTTCATTATCCTGGTCAGTCAACAGTGCCACATCTTCCAGATAATTTTCGAGTTTATCGGGATCGCCCTGCTCTTTGGCAGTAATGGTAAACTCCTGGATACCGTTCAGTAATTCCTGGATGTTCTCATGTCGGCTTAAACCTTCAGGCGATTTATCGTTGTATAATTCTTTTAAGATACCTGTTTGTTCGGCAATGGTTTTGGCTGTTTCAAAAGCATCCGTTTCTTTTGTTAGCCGGCTGAATCGTTCAATTATCGTCACAAAATTCAAGAGTTTGGCAGCAGTTCCTTTATTCAGTTCTGCATAATTATAGTCGGGTAGTGCGGCAACAATTTTCCATATCGAAGTTTCCTTTTCAACCGCAGATGTTTCGAGTTTGCTAATGGTTGTTTGTCCTATTCCACGTGCCGGATAATTGATAATTCTTTTTAGTGCTTCGTTATCATCCGGGTTGATGGTCATCCTGAAATAGCTTAGCAAATCCTTGATCTCTTTACGTTGGTAGAAACTTAACCCGCCATAAATTTTATACGGAATGTTTCTTTTTCTCAGCGATTCTTCAAAAATTCTCGACTGTGCATTGGTACGGTATAAAATAGCATAATCAAGGTATTGATAATGATCGCGAAGTTGAGTTTGGGCTATTTCCTGCGCTACCAGGAACCCTTCCTCATTATCTGTGAGGGCAGAAATCACCTTGATGGGCTTTCCCTTATCGTTTTCTGAAAAAACAGTTTTGGGAATTTGTCGTTTATTTTTAGCAATAATGCTGTTAGCCGCATTTACAATGGTTTGGGTTGACCGATAATTCTGTTCAAGTTTAAATACCTTGTGATCGGGATAATCGTTTTTAAAGTTCAGAATGTTTTCGATTCGTGCTCCGCGAAAAGAATAAATACTTTGCGCATCGTCGCCTACCACGCAAATGTTGTTGTGCTTTGCAGCCAGCTTCTTAATGATCAGGTATTGTGCATAATTTGTGTCCTGGTATTCGTCTACAAGTACATATCCAAAACGTTCCTGGTATTTTTCCAGAATTTCGGGGTGATCGCGAAAAAGTAAATTTGTAATCAGTAACAAATCATCAAAATCCATAGCTCCTGAAAGGCGGCTGCGTTTTGCATATTCTTTATAAATCTCAGATATGGCAGGCATTCGCATGTTCTTATCTGCCGATTTAAGTTCAGAATTGTTTGCATACGCCATCGGTGTAATCAGGTTATTCTTCGCCATCGAAATCCGGCTGGCTACCACTCCTGGCTTGTATGTTTTATCGTCAAGATTAAAACTTTTGATAATGGTTTTAATCAGGCTTTTGCTGTCGGCACTATCGTAAATAGTGTAGTTCGATGGATAACCAATTATTTCATGCTCTACCCGCAAAATTCGGGCAAAAATGCTGTGAAAAGTTCCCATCCAGAGATAACGTGCCATATTCTCGCCTGCAAGTTTGGCAATTCGTTCCTTCATCTCGCGGGCCGCTTTGTTGGTAAATGTAAGTGCTAAAATGGTCGATGGGCGTGCACCTTGTTTTAATAAATGTGCAATCCGGTAGGTCAATACACGTGTTTTTCCCGAACCGGCTCCCGCAATGATCAGGGACGGTCCTTCGGTTCGCACAACCGCCTCGTGTTGGGCTTTATTTAGTTCTTTTAAGTAATCGAGCACAATAATTTTTCCTTTCCAGCTGACAAAAATAGAAGATGTCAGACGTTTTATCCATCAAGTTAAATAGCTTTTATTAACAAATTGTTTGAGTCTGAGTAAACTTTTGTTTAATCATTGCATTCAGACCCCGTGAGTCCTGATTTTTTAAAGGGTTCACGCAATTAAATAAAATTTATGCGTTAATATTGTATCTCAAAGATGCAAGTTTTATGAAGAAACGTCTGTATTTATTACTAACGCTACTCTCGTTTTCGGTATTTGTTCAGGCTCAAATTACAGCGCCACAGGCAGGTGGAAGCACGGTAACACAATATCCCATTTTTCAGGGAACCGATAATATCTACTTTTTTTGCACATCTGATTCAACTGCTCAAACAGGCAGTTTAACTGCTTCTACAACTTTAACCGGATCGGCAGAATTTGTCTGGGAAAAGTTTAACGAACAGTCGGGATCTTTCGAGCTGCATTCACAGGAAATTACTTCTGACGGAACTTCGCAAATTGATAATCTGGCAGATGGTTGTTACCGGGTTACAATTAATCAGGGTACCACGAATGAAGTGTACAGAGCCTGGGTTTTTAACGACTGGACGATCGCTCAGGCTGCTGTTGGCAATTCTGACTGTGAATCTTTTCAATTGCTTGGATCTTATAAAACTTCTGATTTGATTTATTATGACCTTAGCACGAGTGCTTCGATTGCAATAACAAAAAACTTTACTACTGAATGGTTTGAAGGATCCGTGAAACTAAATGAGCAGATAAGTTTTACTGTTTCCAATCCTCCTTCCGGCAACACGGATTATACGCTGCAGGTTTCTGATCAGTATGGTTGTCAGTCGGGATCAACAGTAAGTTATGAATCACTGGTTACAAAAGCAAGTTTTACAGCCAGTCCAATGAGTGGCGAAGCTCCTCTAACAGTTACTTTCAATAACACTTCTGAAAACGGAACATCTGGTTACTATGAATGGTATTTTTACCTTGATATTGATCAAATAAAAAGGGAGGCAGAATCCGGTAACCAGGAAATCGATAGTTTTATATTCGATTCACCTGTAATTGATGATTCTCCGGTATATACCTATGAAAATTCAGGAAGTTACTGGGTGAAACTGGTTTCGAAAAAAGTGAGTGACGGAGTTACCTGTACCGATACATTCAAACTGGAAGATTTTATTGTTGCAGATACTTCATTTGTGGTTGCTCCTAACGTATTTACTCCAAATGGTGATGGTGTAAACGATGAGTTTGTGATCAAATATTGGTCGATGAAAAGTATTGAAATTAATATCTATAACCGCTGGGGAAAGCGTGTTCATTTCTGGAAAAAGGGTGATATACAGGGCTTTGAGAATACCATGTCTGAAAGTGTTTGGGATGGGCGAATTGGTGGAAGATACGCAAGTCCGGGCGTTTATTACTACGATGTAGTAGGGCAGGGGCGTGATGGACGACGCCAAACCAAACATGGTTTTGTACATCTTTTCAGGGAGAAAAATTAGCTTTCTTTCTCCTTCCATTTTCCAAAAATTTCTTCCAAAGCCTGCATTCTGAAATTAAAAATCTGATTCAACTTTTTCTTTATAAGTAATGAATTGGCAAGGTTACCGATAATTCCAAAAGGAGGCTGGTATGAAATAATATCTGTCATAAGCACACCGCCTTCGATATCGGTTATAAAGTGTTCATGGTGCCACATTTTATAGGGGCCGATTCGTTGTTCGTCAACAAAATATTCCTTGTTTTTTATATGTGTAATTTCAGTTACCCACAAAGTGTCGATATTTAATAATGGTTTTACACGGTAGCTTATTATCATTCCTTCATACATCTCTTTCCCTATTGAATCAGAAGTTATTTCGAAACCCATTCCTGGCGGGGTAATTGTTTTGAGGTTGTCCGGAGCTGAAATAAATCTCCATAACTCATCTAAAGTTGCCGGTATTTTTTGTGTTCTGCTGAATTGATAAAAGCTCATCCTGTTTATTTATTCGTTGAAATTAATAAACAAAATGATTGAGGTTTGGTTTTGAAATGCACATTTTTAATGTTCGCTTCCCTTCGATAATAGGAAGAATAACTTCTGTCAAAATATTAAAATCCAATGTCAGTTAGTTATTGCGGTTTTCCCGGGATCATTTGACTTTATCAGTTCTTAATTTGAAATGTGGGCAACAAGCATTAAATTTATTCGTTAAAAGGATATTCTATTTGTGACGCATGAAAAGACTATTTACATTACTAATTCTGTTCATCACTTTTGTATCGGGTACCTATGCGAAAAAGGATATCAATGCATGGAAGAGTGAAAGTAACATAAGAGATCAATACACCGTTTTTAAACAAAACCTGAATTACTGGGCAGGTAATTATGTGGTAAGTAGTAACCAACTGGATGAGTTTTTTGGTGCGGTAAACGATACCATTTCCAAACTCGAAACAAAATTGCAGGAACGTATGCTGGAAATCAGCCAGCAGAGGGATGATCTGGCGCAACGTCAGGCTTTGGTGAACGAAACTCAGAAGAAACTCGACGAAAGTCAGAAGCTGCAAAACTCCATCTCGGTATTGGGAATGGACATCAACAAAAATGTATATTCAGTAACGATGTATTTGTTTATACTGGCAGTACTGATAATAGCCGGTGTGATGTATATGATGTACATGAAAAGTATGAAAAATACCAGGCATACCAGGAAAGAATATGAGGAACTGAAGCAGGAGTACGAAGAGCACAAGAAGACTGCGCTTGACCGTTATACCAAAATCAATATGGAGCTCCATAAAACCAGGCTTGAGTTGCAAAAGAAATAGTACTCAACTTTCTTTTATATCTCGGAATATCAAATTTATAAAAATAGAAAACCCCGATCCGAAATTGACGAACCGGGGTTTCATTTTATATTAAAATCAATTAATTTATTATAAGTTTTGAAGTTTTACTATTTTGTTCAGATATTACTCTGATTAAATAGGCTCCTGTAGCATTGAAAATATCGGTACTTATTTCCAGTTCATTTTGATTTAGTAAATTTTTTCTGAAAATTTCTTTTCCGGTTATATCCAATATTTGCAATTTCCACTGTTCACATCCATCATGGAATCTGACCACAAAATGATCGGTAGCTGGATTAGGATATACAACAAACTCCGTTTTTATGTTCTGATCGTTGATACCCACTTTTGTGTCAACCACAACCGGGATAACAACACGAACGGTGTCGCCTTGAGAAATTGCATTCAAAGTAATTTCTGATGTTCCCAGTTTCTCACTGTTAAACTCAATTTGAAGTTCAGATCCTGATATAGTTGCCTGGATAATCTCAGGATTTGTGTTTTGCAAAACTGAATAGACGAAACTGGCATCGGCATCTTCATCTGCAAAGTAACTTTCCAGATTCATTAATAGAGGATCTGCACCAGCTTGACCAAATATGGTATCAAAAGCTGAAATCAGATAAGGAAGGTCGTTTGTATTTATTACTTCAAAATTCACCGTTTCAGTCAGTGTGTCGATGCGGTCGGTAATTGCAACAATGATCTGTCCGGTTCCAACATCACTATTGGTTGGCATACCATAAATTTCCATTGTATATTTCGAAACCATTCGCGATGACATCCATTCAGGCAAACCTGTCAAAGTAAAAGAAAGCGAATCTTTATCATAGTCTTCTGCTTTCAGCAAATAACTAAATGTGCTGTCTTCGTATGCAACGAAAGTAGTTTCGAAACGCATTTCAGGTGCATTGTTTTTATTAACAATTTTGAGATTAAACATTTCGGTATCAGAAAGCATATCCGGATCGGTAACTTTTGTTTCCAACACAAGGTTTCCTGAGAAATTGACAGGAGGAATAATGCTGGCAACGGCAGTATCATTAACAATTTTGACTTCGAAAGATAGGCTTACATTTGGAATAGCTTTTATATCCCAGTTTAGTTCACTTAATTGGCTATCCTTGTCGCTAACCGGCATATTCAAAATTAAGGTGTCATTTTCATTCATAGTTTGTTCGGCAATTGGCAAGAGATCAGGTGACATTTTTACCGAACTAACGTGAATATAAAAGGTTCCCTGAACGCTTTCATTTCCATCGAATACACTGAAAACAATTGAGTCTGTTTCGTTACTGTTTTCGGTTGGCAGATACTTACCAAGATAGGTGGTTAATACCGACCCTCCATATTCATTACTGTTAAAGTTGGAAAGTTTACCGTGTTCAGGTTGTTTGATAATCGACATTTCCAATTGTTCGAATGGATAAACACGATCTATTCCAATGAATTCAAGATCAATGCTTTGGCCATACTTTACCCATGCTTCATCATCAATTGTTACGATTCCGTTCGAGGCAGTTGCCAGGTCAATGCTTTTATTGTTATTCAAATTAGAAACGGTAACAACTTCAGCAAAAGAAGATAATTCTCCGTCTGATACACGATAAACAATATAGTCTTCGTGTGTGTCCGGATTGCTTACAGTGTATGTGAACGCCAAACTACCTTGATTCACAATACTACCACCAAGGACGCTGCTCAATGTCGGTACAAAAGTTATATTAAGATCCGTTTCTGGTGTTTCAATATCTGAAATATGCCCGTTTAAATTGATTTCAATGCTTGTATTGTTATTGGCATCGATGCTGTATGATTCGGCTATGGGTCGATCATTTACAGGAGTAACACTTATGTTAATTACCGCAATTTCTGATTCGTTTAATTCAGAATCGGTGACTGTATAAGCGAATGAGTCAGTACCAAAATAATCTGCTTTAGGTTGATAAGTTATTTCTCGTCCGACTACTGTGAATTCAGCACTTTGAGAGGGTTGCGTTACAATATTAAATTGCAGGTCGCTTATTTCATCTTCTGCATCGTAGGCTTGCAAGAGAAATCCAATCAATGAATCTTCTTCAACTGTATAAGTATGATCGAATGCAACAGGTGGATTGTTTGTACTACATGCTACACTGCTATTATAGCAAACAGTTGCAACTGATAAATTCTGATCTTGGACGATAATTTCACGATTACCTGTTACAATATTAACCTGTGAACCGCTTGGTGTTTCATAATTTTCCCATTCGAATCCTCCACCATTAACGAATTTGTATTCGTATTTCATATTTTCAGGAAGATTGAGTGTGACTGAATACACCTGATCATGGTCAATAGTCATTGCGACTGGTAAATTCCAGTTATTCCAATTTCCGTTGATATACACTCCACTATCGGAAACCAGTTCATTTTGCATATCAACATTAAAAGTGACCTGAACTGTTGGAATGATCTTCTCAAATTTGGCTGACAAAGTAACATTGCCGGTGACAAGGAAATTATAATCGGCGTTGTAACTTACAATACTGTCTCCAATCGACCAGTTAACAAACGAATATCCTTCTGTTGCTGATGCCGAGATATTTACCTCTGAACCATCGGCATATAAGCCGTCGCCGCTAATTGTTCCCATTTCCGATGAGTTGGCAATAAGGTTGACCGTATACATTTCGAGACAAGAACTACAACTGTTAAAGCAAACT
The DNA here is from genome assembly GCA_035399765.1 of Draconibacterium sp. Lineage (GTDB taxonomy): Bacteria > Bacteroidota > Bacteroidia > Bacteroidales > Prolixibacteraceae > Draconibacterium. Next base: position 18,940 of record DAOPJR010000061.1, read on the forward strand.
ACCGGGAGGATTGAATCAGTTACCGATCCACTGAATATGCGATTTCCGTTTACTTGTTCAATACAATCTCCGTCAAAGCTTTCATACTCAGTGCCATTCATGAATTTGTATTCGGTTGTAACCCCGGCCTCAAATTGGACTTCAGCGCTGTAAATCAAATTATTTTCTGTCAATAAAACGGGATTTTCCCAGTTATCCCAGCTCCCTCGTACAAATATGCTATCTGCCAGTGTTGTGTGATTCTTCATGTCTACCTGGAAGGTGATGTTTACCATTGGAACCGAAAGTTCAAAATTGGCAGTTATTGATAGGTTCTTGGTGGCAATGAACTCGTATATGACTTCTTCAGAGACTAAATCACCATTAATTGTCCAGCCTGTAAACACAAAGTCGGTAAATGCATCTGCAACCAGAGTTACAGTTTCTCCTTCAATATAGTTACCAGCACCGGTCACAGCACCCGCATAGTCGGGCAAAGAATTAGTGCTTATTGTATAAGAAGGAGGACAGGCATCACAACGGTTAAAACATACTAATGATAAGGTAGTATTGTTGGCAGGTACGGTTAAATAACGGTTATTTGTATTACCTGTAGTACACGAGCCTGAGAAATCTTCCCATATATCACCGTTTTTAAATTTGTATTCATATACTGAGTCACTGCAGAGAGTCAGAGATCCTGAATAAACATCTCCGTTTGAAGTTAGTTTAACCGGGGTTGCCCAGTTATCCCAACTTCCGGTTACAAACATTCCAGAATTAGCAACCGTTTCATATTTTGTATCTACGCGGAATGTTACTGAAACTGTTGGAATTAATAGGAAATTTGCAACGTATTCAGCGTCTTCATTTACGGTTATTTGAATCTCTGGTTGGGTTGCAACGATATCACCATTATGTGTCCAGTTGATAAATTGATAACCATCTGCGGCAGTAGCATTTAATGTAACAACCTCACCTTCTGCAAAGCTACCTCCTTCACTTACTGTACCTCCTATGGACGGGGTGGCAGTCGACGATATGGTGTATAGTGGAAGACAAATATCACAGAAGTTAAAACACACTACTGGTAAAATGCTGTCTTGTTCAGGAATGGTTACAAATCGATTTCCACTATTTGGATCAATGCAATCACCCGATTGAATATCTTCCCAGCCTTCGGTGCCGTTTAAAAATTTATATTGATATGTGTCTCCGACTCTGAGGTTGATGGTGGTAGAGTATACTGACCCGTTTGCGTTCAGGAGTATGGGTTCCTGCCAGTTTGTCCAGTCTCCACGTATCAATACGCTGTCGTTAGACACATTTTGGTTTTTCATATCGATCTGGAAAGTGACATCGACGGTAGGTTCGGCACATTCGCTGCACTCCGCAAAGCAAATCAGAGGTAAGGTTGTATCTGCTTCAGGGACTTTTATCATACGATTGGCATCATTACCCCAGGCACATTCAAGTCCTGCAATGATCTCGTATTGGCCCCACTCTTCAGGCTGCCCATTAACAAATTTGTATTCTATAGTATCTCCGGGAGTTAACTGGAGGGTAGCAGAATAAATTGTTCCCGAAGCACTCATTTGGACAGCTTCTGTTGTGCTCCATGAGACAAAAGAGCCGTTTAGGTATACATCAGAACCGATGCTTTCATTTTTCATATCAACCTGGAAAGTAACATCGACGGTAGGTTCGGCACATTCACTGCATGAGCCGTAACACACCACGGGTAGAGTAGTATTCACATCGGGCACAATCAGCAGCCGGTTGTCGTTACCATCGGCAGTACATGCCGCATCTGGCACGGCTTCCCAGTCGCTGAGACCTTTAATGAATTTATACTGGTGTTCTGTTCCAACCGGCAGTGTTGCCGAAATGGAGAACACATCCCCGTTTGCAGTCATAGTCATGGGCGTCCAGTCGTTCC
>DAOPJR010000062.1:0-2370 GCA_035399765.1 Draconibacterium sp.
GGTACGCTGGTAATCGGCCTCGACAGTTTTAAAATTCGTGCTGAAGAATGGAGAGACCCCGATTTTCGTGGTACCCGTTTCGAATTCAAGGACTTACGAATCGTTTTCTCTCAATCAGGAGATGTAGCTTGGTATTCGTGCCTTATCGATGACTGTACCTCTTATAAGGGCAAAGAATCCTGTCAGAAAGATGTTTTCCGCACCGGTGTGCTCGAAAAAAGAGACGGGCGATGGGTTCATGTATTGGGACATGGCTCCTATCCTATCGATAAAATTCCAGAAGAATATATTAGGAAATATTATTCGAACCTTTTTGATAAGGAAAAAAGTTGAGTTTCCCGTGATCGTGTGAATTATAAAATAGGCTGATTAATGCTGGTAACTCTAGAATGTGGAATAGTATTCAATATTTATTTATTGAAACCATAAGATAATTCAGTCGTAAAGAAATGATCCTTGATTTCATAAGACACTTCAGGTTGCATTTTTACAAGATTCAGGAACTAATTGAAAAATAAATCAGCATGGAAAACCTTGACAAAAATAAGATCGAACAGATTGTTAAAACGCGAAAAAAAGCACATGCCTACTATCTGAAAAACTCAAAGGTATACCAATCATTTGTGGACATGGAACAGAAAACTTACCTGGATGGTAACTTGAGTAAAAAACAGAAGGAACTGATCGCCATTGGAATTTCAGTTGTAATAAACTGTGAATCTTGCATGGAATGGCATATTAAACAAGCGATTGACGATGAAGCGACAGAACTGGAAATAATCGAAGCAATTGAAGTTGGGATAGAAATGAGTGGTGGACCAGGTACTGCATCGGCAAGATTTGCCATGAATGTGTTGGACTATTATAAAACAAACAAATAAGTTAATTCGCCGCTGTACAGCATTTGAGTATGCGTACTTAAAAATCTGCATTCATTTTCAAAAGTGGTCGGATACAGTTTATTCACCAAAGTCGGTCAAAACCATTCTCCGCAACATTTGCAAGGCAGTTTGGGCAGAACGTACAATGTTCCGTTCGCGGTGATCACCGACAAATACATATTTTTTGGCAAAGGTTTTATTCGGTCCCGATACTCCGATCCAAACAGTTCCAACGGGTTTTTCCGGGGTTCCTCCTGTTGGTCCGGCTATACCGGTTGTTGAAATAGCATAATCTGCATTCAATGCCTTTTTAACACCTTCAACCATTTCCAGTGCCACTTCTTTACTTACTGCACCAAACCGGTTAAGCGTTTCAGCATTTACTCCCAGTACTTTTTCTTTTATTTCATTGGAATATGCCGTTACCGATCCTTTATAATAATCCGAACATCCCGGCACCAAAGTAACCAAATGCGAAACATAGCCTCCTGTACAACTTTCAGCCACCGCCATCGATTTTTCTTCTTTCAACAACATCCGGCCGATTACTTCAGCCAACGATTCGTTATCGTAACCAAAAATATTTTCCGATATCAATGGTTTTAAAGTTTCAATCTCAGCTTCCACATCCTTTTTTAAACGCTCAATATCTTCTCCCCGTGCGGTTAAACGCAATCGTACCGCCATCGGATTTGGCAAATAAGCCAGTTTAATATGCGAAGGCAGCGCATCTTCCCAGTCGGCAATCCGTTCGGCCAGCATCGATTCGGGAAGTCCCTGGGTTAAAACAATTTTGTGATAAATAGCTTTGGTTTTACCGGTTTCCCGCAGACGTGGCAGTAATTCGAATTCCACAATGTATTTCATTTCAAATGGCACACCCGGCATCGAAACAAAAATGGTGTCATTTCGTTCGAACCACATTCCCGGAGCCGTTCCCAGTTTATTTGGCAGAATGGTACATGAAGCCGGAAGTAAAGCCTGATCGCGGTTGAGCTTGTTCATGTCTATTCCGCGCAGATTAAAACGCTTGATAATATGATCCAGCGTTGGCTGATGAAAAACCAGTTCAGTATGAAAGTAATCACACAGTGCAGCCTTGGTAATATCGTCTTTTGTTGGACCCAAACCGCCTGTGACCACTACCAGGTCTACCCTGCCTTCGGCACTTTTTAATGCCTCTTTGATGTGTTCGTGGTTATCGCGTACCGAAGTAATCTGAATGATCTCAATGCCATTCATATTGAATTGTTCACCAATCCAGGCGGAGTTCGTATCAACAATCTGCCCGATTAAAATCTCGTCTCCAATGGTAATGATCTCTGCTTTCATCTCTGTTTTTCCAATGAGAGATCAAAATTAGTATAATCCCAAGACCGGGATACATTTAAAAAGTATTTCTTACAAAATGAACCTGCGGTTTTATTCGAGCCTCAAAATGAACCTTCATTTTTACTCCACTTTCGTTCTGTCGCGAAAAAAAATTCGT
>DAOPJR010000062.1:2470-5086 GCA_035399765.1 Draconibacterium sp.
CAAAATGAACCTTCATTTTTACTCCACTTTCGTTCTGTCGCGAAAAAAAATTCGTAAAACAATTGATAGTAATGCCAGAGAAATCGAGACAAAAATGAAGGCAAACCCAACACTAAATTCATCAGAAAGAAATCCAAAAGCAAGCGCAATCACTGCCGTCATAATGGTTTGTACAAGTGATTGTGCTGAAATCACAGAAGCTAAAATGGTATTTGGCACCTCTTCAGCGATAAAACCTGTCAAAATTGGTTTCCTGATATTCTCTACGACAAACACACCGGCAAATGCAACCAGCGCCCAGACAGGTATTTCAGCCAGATAGAAGGCTCCGCTTACGGCTCCAAACCCAAAACCAATCAGTAAAGTCAGTAAGGCAATATTGGTTTTATTTCGAACCGAAAAATATGCTGACATCGCTGATGCTCTTGAAGTAAGCAGGTAAATGATGAAGTAAACTATGCCAATAAAAATCCCGTTTTTCTTTTCCTGATCAACATTCGCAAAAAATGGCAGAAGAACAACTACCTGCACCATCAAAATCTGGATATAATCTTTCACCGCTTTCAGGTAAGCCGAATGCACGGAAGTGGTGTTAATAATCCGGATTACATTTTTGTACCGGATAACAGTAAAAAACGACTTGAATGTTTCAGCCAAATTGAAATGTGCTACTTCTTTCAAGTTTTCACTTGAATAATTAAGCTGCCGGGGATAAGAAGCAATAAGACCAAAATTAAGCAGGTAAGGAATAACGGAATACAGAAAAACATTGGTATAATTTCCTGTGTAAAAAACCAGCACTCCTGCAATCAGCGTCGATAAGGCCGATCCCATTTGCGACCACGACCGGGTATGACCATAGTAGCTGATTTTACTGTCTTCTATCCCTTTCAGTTTCAGGTAATCCATAATCATGGCCTTGTGTGTTCCGGTCCGAAACGCATCTCCTATTCCGAAAAAAACAAAAGCTAGCAAAAACAGGGCAAAATTACCAGACAGATAGAATATGATAAATGAAACAATGTAAGCCAGGAAAGAGCCAAGCAAGGCATTTTTACGTCCGTATGTATCTGCTGCAAAACCGGAAGGGACTTCCAGAATATTAATTACGATCTCGCGAACAGCATATAAAATTCCTATTTGAGTATACGGCAGGCCTTTTTCAACAAGAAAAAGAATAAAAAAGGCATCGAAGAAACGCATGTTCTTCAGAAAGCCGTAGAGGGAAAACTTATAATATTGACGATCTTTTAAAAGCGGTTTCATCACGGAAAGATAAACAACGAAAAGCTAATTTTGGCTCTTTTGTTTTCCCTTTAAACCGAATTGGAGATATTTTATTTTGCCGGCCTAAAATCCTGGTTACCAAACATCTGTTCTTCCGGTATTTTCACCACATTAAATTCATATTTCGACGCCATGTGACAGGCATTACAAGTCTTTGTAAGTGTGGCAAAATTATCTTCAAACTGTTTCTCGTTTTGATTATTAATGGAGTTGGAAACCTGTGTCAGCGGGCCCTGAATCATGCCAATCAGGTTTACTTCCTTTCTGTCGGCATTATATTTTTTTATGTCATCAAAAATCTCATGAAGTTCTTTCACTTCGTAATCAGCCAGTTTCCAGTTCTGGTAGTGTCCGGCATACCAAAGTTTTGCATGATGCGCCTGTATATTGGTCATTAATTCACCCAATTCGGGTTTATACATGTCCAAAAGTTTTGTTTGCAAACTATCAATCTGATTCTGTAAATGAGCTTCGTTACCTGAGTTTGAATTACAGGCGAAAAACAAAAAGCCGAGCAAAATGATAAAAATTGATTTCATATTAATCTGTTCATTTAGAAAAATTAGAAAAGAAATTGTATTTCAGTACGCAGTATTAAATACCACCACCTACGAAAGCGCAAATAAGAAGTATAATCCTCTTAATGAAGCAAATAAAACTCAGAAAAGTTCACCGAAAAGCGTGTGAATTTTATTGTTTCTCAAACGTTTTCAGGTGTGCCAAACGTTGCAATAAAGTAGGATGTGAGTAGTTAAAGAACACATACAAATTGTGCGGAGTCAGGTTGCTCAGGTTATTTACTGAAAGTTTTTTGAGAGCCGATGCCAGTGCTTCGGGTTTGTAATTTTCAGCCGCAAAACGATCGGCCTGGTATTCATTTTTTCGGGAAAGAATATTCATAAAAATTCCGGTAAAAAATGAAATTGGTGAATACAAAACTCCGAATGCCACCAAACCGATATGGAAGTTTGGAGTTTCAACGCCAAGTGCCTTGCTCAAAGCCGGATTACCGATGAATAAACCAAAAATAAAAAGTACGATTGCGGTTTGTACCAGACCAATAAGTAATCCCTGAACCACGTGTTTCTTTTTGTTGTGTCCGATTTCATGAGCAAGAACAGCAACAATCTCATCGGTGGTCATATCTTTTATAAGCGTATCATATAAAACAATACGTTTTTTTGCTCCGAGGCCGGTGAAATACGCATTGGCTTTGGTTGAACGTTTCGATCCGTCGATCACAAAAATATTATCGAGTTTAAAACCTACTTTTTGCGAGAAAGCACTGATGGCATCACGCAACTCTCCTTCTTCAAGCGGTGTTTGTTT
>DAOPJR010000062.1:5186-7931 GCA_035399765.1 Draconibacterium sp.
ACAATGGCATTGGTAGTAATATTCCACACCCAGCCATTCACTAAAGCAAAACCAAAAAGTAAAAACATAGTGAGGGTTACAACCATAGAAAAAGCCCCGGTCCACATTCCAAAACGATGATTCTCGCGGGAATATGCCTGCTGTTTTGCATATTTTTCTTCATCGTAAATTCCTTTTACCTCCTCTGGAATAGTGTCGCTCCATTTCGTTGTATTCAGATATTCAAGGTATTTCTCAAAAAGAAAGTCGAGAAGGAGAATAGCAATAATGATCCAAAAAAGTATATTGTACATGTTAAATCTGTTTTTACCTCGCAAATATAGCAGACGAAAACAGAAAGTTCGATAAAAGACAAAAAAGTGTGTTGATTTGGTGTTTTTAAATTCCGATTTTTTCCCACATTTGCACCTTGAACAGATAGTTTATGAGCAAATACATTGATTTGTTAAAAAGATTGATTTCCACCCCTTCATTTAGCAAGGAAGAAGCAGCTGCAGCAGAAGTCATTCGGAACTTTCTCCAAAATGAAGGAATATCTTTTCACACCAAGGAAAATAATACCTGGGCTTTTAATCTTCATTTCAACCCAAAGAAAGCAACAGTATTACTGAATTCACACATTGACACAGTTCGTCCGGCCAAAGGTTATACGAAAGATCCGTTTGCGCCTATTGAAGAAGATGACAAACTTTTTGGTTTGGGAAGCAACGATGCCGGTGGCCCGCTGGTTTCACTCCTGGCTACTTTTGTTCATTTCTATCAACAAGATAATCTCCCTTTTAATCTTGTTTTTGCCGCCACTGCAGAAGAAGAAATTTCGGGACGTCGGGGTTTGGAAATTTTACTCCCTGAGATTACACCCGTTCAGTTTGCCATAATAGGAGAACCAACCCGCATGGAACTGGCTATTGCCGAAAAAGGACTTCTCGTATTGGATTGCTATGCACACGGAAAATCTGGCCATGCTGCCCGCGAAGAAGGAGAAAACGCACTTTACAAAGCCATCCAGGATATTGAAACACTTCGGAACTTTGAGTTCGAACAGGTTTCACCAGTATTGGGAAAAGTCAAGATCTCTGTTACTCAGATTGAAGCAGGCACTCAGCACAATGTGGTTCCGGATATTTGCCATTTTGTAGTTGACGTTCGCACCAATGAGTTTTACCCAAACAAGGTTGCCGCCCACATTATTGATGAGTTGATTGAATCGGAAGTAAAACCTCGTTCTGTTCGCTTAAATTCTTCGGGAATCAGTGAAGAACATCCGTTTGCACAAATTGCTAAAAGGCGAGGTCTCCGGATTTATGGTTCGCCTACTACTTCCGACCAGGCTATTATCTCTTTCCCTTCTGTTAAAATGGGCCCCGGCGATTCGGCACGTTCGCATACAGCAGATGAATATATTTTCAAAAGCGAAATTATTAATGGGATTCAGCAGTACATTGAGATGCTGGAAGAACTGAAACTTTAACTTTCTATCTCACTAAGCAATCGTTTTGACTCATCCTGCATCGGCTTATACTGAAAATACCACCAAATCAATCCGATTACAGCTCCAATAGCAATTGCTCCCAAATAAAAGATTTGCGTTTCCCAGATTGAATAACTATCCATCCATTTGAGCGTGAGACCAACATCAATCAGCAGTACTCCTAAATAAATCAGGGTTGCTTTAGTTCGAAAAGGTTGCCAGCGTAAGATGGCTTTCCGTAACATTTGTACCACAGGAAGCGAATAATCCACATATTTGTATTCTTTGTAAAGTTTTCTAAACCCGAAAACAATCAGAACCAGAGCTATTACAAAACAAACTCCGCTGATCGCTTGGATCAGGTTTTTTGTTTCCAGGTATTCCCAAATAGTCAGCACCAACATAAGCGGGGTTAAAATCACGTAAACTATTTGAAAAGATTTGATTATCCTGGAATAATTGGCATCTTCCTTCTTTAATTTTGAAACCAGACGACCAAGGCCTTGTGTATCTTCAGTTTTGTTCATGACTATCTCCTTTCAGCTTTTCTTTTAATTGTGCTTTTACACGGTGGATTTTAACTTTCACATTAGGCTCTGTAATACCGATAATTTCAGCAATCTCTTTCATCGACAAGCCTTCTAGCATTAAGGAAATCAACGCTTTTTCGATTACAGTTAGCAGATTGAGTTCGGTTTGCAGCTTATCAAGTTGCTCTTCCTGTTCCAGCTTTGCGTTCAGATTATCATCATCCAAAACCGAGTTCAGGTTAGCGGTATCGCCGTTCACCATCAGTTTCATGTGCCGATACGCTTTCCCGGTATAGGTTAGCGAGGTATTCACAGCCACACGATACACCCATGTACTAAGCGCAGAGTCTCCCCTGAAACTATCGAGGCTTTTCCAGATGTTTACCAGAACTTCCTGGTACATGTCTTTCTGTTCCTCAGCATCCGAGTTATAATACCTGCAAATACGACGGATCCTGTCACTGCTCTCAGATACTATCTCGTTGAATTTTTCCTCCTTGTTCAATTTTTAATTGTTTTTCTATTTAGTAACGCTGAAAAAGGATAGTTACATTTTATTAGCAAATTTTAAAGAAAAAATTGAAGGAAGGTCATAGAATCATCTTTTTTAACCTATAGTGTACTTTTATTTTGAGCTTTTCCGATAAACCAAACCGTTAAACCTGGCCACTATTTCATCCTTTTCATTTGTTATAACAACACCATCAGCTCCTATCAACAATGCCTTATTCCTGTAACTTTCCC
>DAOPJR010000062.1:8031-20677 GCA_035399765.1 Draconibacterium sp.
GTTGATTTTTTCTTTTGCCTCTCGGGTTTTGTGATTGCCTATGCCTACGACAAGCGACTTCCTCAAATGGGCATCCGGGCATTTTTTACTTCGCGGCTGATACGCCTTCACCCGCTGGTAATTGCCGGAACGGTGCTGGGAGTTATCGGGCTGTTTGCCGATCCGTTTGCCGACCATGCAGCAGCCCATTCAATGGGAGCGCTGGCGCTAATGGTTCTTTGCTCGTTGTTTCTGATTCCGCTGCCCACCATGGAAGAGCGGGCTTTTAACCTCTTTAGTTTGAATGCCCCTTCGTGGTCGTTGTTTTGGGAATACATCGCCAATATACTTTATGCCTTTATTTTGGTCCGTCTTTCGAAAAAAGTACTGGGAGTGTTACTCGTGCTGGCTGCCGGAGGCATTGTGTGGGTAAGCTACCGTGCGGGTAACCTGTTGGGCGGCTGGAACGGAGCCACTTTTTTTGACGGCGGAATTCGCATGAGCTATTCTTTCCTGGCCGGTTTACTGGTGTACAGGTCGGGGTGGATCATTAAAAACAAACTGGGATTTGTGGCGCTCTCGATGCTACTGGCTGCAGCATTTATGACTTCGGGCCTGGGCAACAGCGCAATAATTGAGCCGCTCCTGGTATTGCTTTATTTTCCCTTGCTGGTATCGCTTGGCGCCGGTTCGGTTTTGTCGGGTTCGACACAAAAAGTGTGTGTTTTTTTTGGTAACATTTCCTACCCCTTATACATGACTCACTACTTTGCCATCTGGTGGTTTGGCAACTATTTTATTTCGAAAAACCCGCCGCAGGAATACCTTCCGTGGATTGTCGGAATCGGAACGATTGTACTGGTATTCTTTGCCTGGCTGGTAATGAAATTTTACGATATGCCTTTGCGTCAGTTCCTCAGCCGGAAACGCAAGGAGATGTTGTTGCGTAGAAAAGAAAGAACCTAGTCTGAATCCTCAGCGAGTATACGCTCATTTAGGTTGAGCCTATCACTTTTTATATGCTTAAATGATCACCCCGAAATAGCGCCAGCAACGTCAAAAAAGAAAATCCCTCTTTTTCAGCAAGTACCAAAAAAGAGGGATCAACGATATTTAGTATAAGATCAGTCCTTAAACTTCCAGGGCTAGACTTTTGGTAAAGGCCATTCGGGGTTGTAATTCAACTTTGCCAGTTGATTAGCAGCATCTTCTTTGAACGATTTAGTTGTGTCGTCCCAGTGAATACGCTGACCAACGCGGTAAGCAATGTTCCCCATTTCGGATACGATGGCTGTTTTTGCCCCTACTTCCACCGGCGCATTCAGGGTGTCGCCTTTGCGAATGGCTGCCAGGAAATTCTCCACATGCTGATCCAGTCCGTCGCCATAATGCTGCTGCGTGCGCCCTTCAAAAAACGGACCTTTGAGTTGATTGCTTTGGTCAGGGATTAGTTCATACCCATTGCGGCTCACCACCAGTGTACCTTTTTGCCCGATATAAGCCACACCGTGTCCGCGCTGATACGGTCCAATTCCGGGATTTAACCCACACTCCCAGATCAGGGTATGATCGGGATAAGCATAAATCGCCTGCTGAATATCGGGTGTTTCAATGGCTCCCTTTTCGTGGTAAAAAATTCCTCCACCGGGAGAAATGGAAGTTGGCATATCTGCTTTCATCGCATACAAGGCAAAGTCAAGCAGGTGAACTCCCCAGTCGGTCATGGCACCACCGGCATAATCCCACCACCAGCGGAAATTGTAATGAAAACGGTTCATATTAAACGGCCGCTTGGGCGCCGGACCGAGCCACATATCGTAGTCGACATATTCGGGCGCTTCCGAATCAGCCATGTAAGGATACGGCTCGTCGTAGCCTTTGTAGATCCAGGCTTTTACCAGGTGTACATCGCCCAATTCGCCCGACTGCACAATTTCGGAGGCTTCAAACCAGTGCTTCGAACTCCGCTGCCACATTCCCACCTGCACTTTTAATTTGGGGTATTTTTGCTGAGCAGCCACCATCGCATTGCATTCTTCAATGCTGTGTCCCATGGGTTTTTCCACGTACACATGTTTCCCGGCCTGCAAAGCGTGAATCATCATATTCGCATGCCAGTGATCGGGAGTACCAATGATCACAGCATCCACGTCTTTGTTATCGAGTACTTGTCTGAAATCCGCATAGGTAATTGGTCGTTTTCCGGTCGATTGCTCCAATTCGGTTGCCCGCTGTTCAAGCACTTTGCTATCAACATCGCAAATGGCCACACACTCGGTATTATTGTCTTCCCGTAAAAAACTCTGTAAATCGCTAAAACCCATCGAGCGACAGCCAATCAAAGCCACATTTACTTTTTCAGTAGGCGATGCACAAGCTTTTAGCAGTCCCGGTACAACTCCGACGGCTGCTGCAGTTATAGCTGAATTCTTAATAAAATCTCTTCGTTTGGTTTTCATGCTAAAAGTTGGTTTATCTTATTGAATAAATTGATCTTTTATGGTTCGATCAGTTTCTCTATTTTATTCATACTGAGTTTTCCTGAATATATGATGAGTGAATACTTTAAAACAATCGGTTCGGTGTTTGAAATACTCACCGGTTCGCGCCCGGGCCAGGCTGCATTTTGCATGCTGTTTTTAACTCGAAGTATCCATGGTTGCGGATAGCCCGGATTATCGGGATGATCAATTATTACAATTCCTCCTGCTTTTTTTCCGGCTTCAATACTACCAGAGATATTTACAAAACCCGGTGACTGAACAGCTGTTTCAGCAGGCACGATCACTCCATTTGGACCAGAAAAGCTTACATCTTCCGGTAAAATCATTCGAACTGAGAACCCACCATATCCTTTTTCGTCTTCCGATCCACCCAGTCTCAGACCTTCTTCCAGGGCTAACAACCTAATTTCAAAATCTATTTTACGATACTTCCCCGTTTGCGGCCATATTGTTATTGAAGAGTGTTCTTTCAAATACGGAACCATCTTTCCATCTTTCTTCCATTTGTCTGATAACCAATCCACTTCTGTATTCAACACCACCGAACCATCGTTTTGTTTAAAAAACTCAACCTCCTCAACGCTTTGTTTAAAGTTTTTAATCTCCCAGGTATCACCAATACGTTGATTGTTGATCCAAACCTGGTGCCAGGCCCAGAAGATACCACGTTGATGAGGATGGTCTGAAGGAAAATCTTCAGTCAGTGTTTTTCCTCGTAAACTAAAAAGCGGATGAATATAATTGCATCGGGAATACGTTCCATTCAAATTTTTCTCGACTGTGTTATACTGAAGTACAGCCTGATTACTTTCCGTAACTAAAATACCTTCAGCGGTTTTTCTCATACTTAGTTGCGCATTCGATGAAAGAAATGCAACCAGAAAAAGTATGAGAAATGTGATCGTTCTTTTTTTATTCATAGTTCTCCTCTTTTAAAAGAGTCAGTTTAGTTTTTATATCGTCTGCAAGATATTCTGCTTCAAACACCTCCAAATCAGTAAGTTGTTCGACCACAATTGACTGATCATGTTCAGGTAAAATAAGCCAGATGTGTGCCAGAAAAGCAGAGAGTACTGCAGAATTGCCTGTCACTGATACTGTTCTTTTTCCTTCTACCTTCAAACCTGTTTCCGGACTTACAATAATATTCTCAACAATGTTGGCTGTTTCCAAATCCAATTTAATGGTTCCTGTATTTACAGTAAACTGGTTACTGCTATCGAAAACATGAATAAATTTACCGGGTTGTTGAATATTGCGTATGCCAATCGGCCAGGCCTGCCCGGAAGGATGCCGCCCCAAAGCAAGAACTACTTCTTCATCAAAGCTCACAATGCAATTATTTACATTGTTTTCAATCAGCAAATTTTTTAATGAATCAGCTGCATAAGCCTTGTCGATTGCTCTCAAATCCAACTGTAATCTTTTTTTCAGAAACCGGACTTTATTATTTTCTATATCGATTTCAAGAAAATTGAAACCACTGTTTTGTTTAGCATCCTTAATCTGTTCCGAATCGGGATTCTGATTTTGTTTCCACAGCGAATAAAGTGCTCCGCAACAAATATCAAATGCACCGTTACTCATCTCAAAAAAATCTGAGGATATGGAGAGAATATTCATCAAAACAGGATCTACATCAACCCAAATATCCGAACCGGAATTATTCAGTTTATTAATATCAGATATCATACTCGCAGGACTGATAATATTCTCCAATTGTTCAATCTCATTCTTGACTTTCTGAAGAATTAATTTTGCGTCATCTGAATTTAATCCTGTGAAAACAAGATCGCAGTTACCTCCAAAGGCAGGAAAGCTATCACTGAATATTTCCGTTTCCGGCATCCGATTAATCTATTGGTTTAATACAAGAGGTAAAAATATAAAACTCCCTGAGAATACATCGTTTTAATCGCAAGGCTTTTAAAAAGAAAAAGGACTTCTACACGAAGTCCTTCATAATATATTGTTGTATTATATCTTAGGCTCCCAACCTGGCTCATAATCGCGTCCCCACAATTTCATGGCATCGCGGTCGTACATTATTCCTGTTTTATTGTCGATATCAAATCCGTGTCCGATACGGTACGCCACGTTGGCATAATGTACCATAGCCTGGCTCACTGCTCCTTCGTCGATTTGTGAGCGTAGTTTCTCTTTTCCCCTGATTCCTTCGAACCAGTTCACCACATGAGCGGTAGAAGAATCGCCGCCGCCACCGAGTGCAGTACCGGCTTCGTCTGATCCCGAATCGTATTCTTTTACAATTTTGCCACTCCGATCATAAATAAGGTATTTGCCACGATCGACAAAAACGGTTCCTTCACTGCCAAAGATCAGCGTTCCCCTGCCTCCGAATCCGTAGGTGTCCTGGCCACTTCTGCTTCTTCCGTCCCACTTGATCACCTTATCGCCATCAAACTTAAAAGTAGCATCCATGGTGTCGTACATTTCCCAGCCGTCATCAAAGAAATGACGTTTGCCGGCTTCCACATAAACACTGCTCGGAAGATCGACCTGCAGGGCCCAGCGTGCCACATCCAACTCGTGAGTGGCATTGTTACCGGTTTCACCAGTTCCGTAATTCCAACCGTACCAGTGCCAATTGTAATCCCAGGTTTCTGAAGTATAATCGCGGTGAATGGCCGGCCCCTGCCAGAGTTTCCAATCGAGGCCGCCAGGAATTGCAGCCGGTTTCTGTAAAGGAACCTCTCCTCTTGTATTGATATAAAATGCAACAGCACGATACGGAACACCAATTACACCGTTATGAATTTGTTTGATAATATCAATTGAATGAAGTGAAGAACGTTGCTGATTCCCCATCTGAACCACTTTATTGTAATGATGAGCCGCTTTCACTATCATTTCATTTTCGTTCATATCATGACTACAGGGTTTCTCGACATAAACATGTTTTCCGGCCTGCATGGCCAGAATAGCTCCCGGAGTATGCCAGTGATCGGGTGTTGAATTAAAAATAGCATCCACATTCGGATCTTCGAGTGCTTTTCGGAAATCATTTTCAAGTTTGGGCTGGTAGCCAATCTTCTCACTAAAATTTTTACCTGCATTTACCCGCTGATGTTCCATCACATCACAAAGGTAAAGTAACTCCACATTGCTTTCCTTTCGCGCAATCGGGTCGAGATAAGCACCGACGCGCCGGCCAAGCCCCATAATGGCTACACCAAGTTTATCGTTGGCGCCAATAATCCGGTTGTAACTTTTGGCCGACATACCCAATGCGGTTCCTCCAATAGTTATTCCTGCTGCCCCGGCAGATACCTTTTTTATAAATTCTCTTCTGTTATTCATGTCTATTTTGTTACCGATAATTATTTTGACAATTTTAATTAGTTATTTATGCAAATAAGGATAGCTAAAACTATATGTTCCTGAACCAAGATCGACTTTAACATCGTCATTATACTGAACAGCCTTGCTTTTTAAAGCACTATCCATTTCTACTTCTTCCAGTTTAGCCGCCGGTAAAATAACGGTAGCCGTCGAGTTAGCCGGAACTTCTACATTGTAAACAAATATTCCTTTTTCTTCCCGCCAATCAGATACAATGGTTCCGTACATGGATTCAAAAGAAGCATCAACAAAATAGAGCTCTCCTCCGGGATTCGGAGCCAGGAAGAAATGTTTGTATCCAGGATTATTTTCGTCCAATTTAATACCTGCCACGTGCGAATACAACCACTCACCAATTGCGCCGTAAGCGTAATGGTTAAAACTATTCATACCTACATCCTGAAAAGTTCCGTCTGGTTTTTGTCCATCCCAACGTTCCCAAATAGTTGTGGCCCCCTGTGTAACGGGATATAACCACGATGGATATTCTGTTCGGTTTAAAAGCATATATGCCAGATCATCGCGGCCAATAGCAGATAAAGTATGACAAAGCAGCGGAGTACCCAAGAAACCTGTTGTCAGGTGACCAAATTTCTTAACGTCATCAGCGAAATAATTAGCGGCAGCCTTTTCAAGTCCATCTGGCATCAATCCAAATGACAATGCGAGAACATATGCCGTTTGCGTGTGTGAAACCAAACGTCCGTTAGGTGTTACAAACTCATTGTCAAACGCTTTTTTGATTTGAGAAGCCAGCATTTCATATTTGCTTTGATCATCCGGACGATCAAGTATGGCAGCCATTTTCGCAGCTAAAATAGTTGTATAATAAAAATATGCAGTGGCAATCAGGTCTTTTTCAGTTGTGGCGCCGGGATAATCCGAACTCGTAGTAGCAAATGCCAACCAATCTCCAAAGTGATAATCTCCTGTCCATAGATGGTCATCTCCCGCGCGTTCATTCATAAATCCAATCCATTTTTGAATGGCGGGATAACTTTCTTCCAGAATTCGGGTATCACCGTAAATTTTATAAACGGTCCAGGGAATAATGGCGACCACATCAGCCCAGCCGGTTGCTCCTCCCTGCCCATTCAAAACATCAGGAATCACATTCGGAATCATCCCGTTTTCAAGCTGATCCAGGGCAACATCTTTCATCCACTTTGTATAAAACGGAGCCACTTCGAAATTAAAACCCGCAGTCATGCTGAATGCCTGCGCATCCCCTGTCCAACCTAACCGTTCGTCACGTTGCGGACAATCAGTCGGCACGTCCAGAAAGTTCCCTTTCTGTCCCCAGCGAATATTGTGCTGCAACTGGTTGATGAGTTCGTTACTGCAAGAGAAACTTCCGGTAGAAGGCATATCCGAATGAATAACCACCCCAGTTACATCTTCGAGAGCAGGAGCCTTTTCGAGCCCTATGAACTGAACAAAACGAAATCCGTGAAAAGTGAAAGACGGTTCGTAAACAACCGTTCCATCTTCAGCAAAAATGTAAGTATCCGTACATCGGGCGGACCTGAGATTTTCGGTATAAAAGTTTCCTTCTTTATCCAGAACTTCAGCAAATTTAATCTGAACCTGATCACCTTTTTTTCCTTGCATCTTTACCCGGGCCCAACCCACCATGTTCTGCCCCATGTCAAAAACCATTTCTCCTTTTGGAGTAGTTATCTGCTCAATGGCTTTTAGCTCTTCCACCGCACGAACGGGTTCACCTTGCGGAGCAACCAAATCATCAGTTGTAAGATCCATCTCATTCCCTTTCTTCCAGGCGGCGTCATTAAAACCATTCTTTTCCCAGCCTTTCAATTCCAGATTTGCATCGTAATCCTCACCATTGTATATATCCGACTTTACAATTGGCCCAGTGCTTACTTTCCAGTTTCCGTCGGTTACAATTGTTTCCGAAGTTCCATCCGTATATTCAATCTTTAGTTGTGCCAGAAGAGCCAGTTTATCACCGTAATAGTTTCGCTGCCCGCCCCATCCAATGAATCCACGGTACCAACCCTCGCCCACCTTGGCTGCAATCGTGTTTTTTGAACCAAGTAAAGGTGTTACGTCGTAGGTTTGGTATTGAATTCGGTTCTTGTAACTAGTCCAGCCTGGAGTAAAAAGCTGGTCGCCAACTTTGTCGCCATTCAGATAGACCTGGTAGAGCCCACGTGAAGTAATGTATAAACGTGCTGATTTTACAGTTTTTGCAACATCAAACTCGTTCCTGTAATATTGAACCGGTAAGGAATTTTTACTTTCAGGCTCATCAGGAAGTGTGATCCATTTTGCATTCCAATCTTCGGAATTCAGAATTCCTGTTTCCCAAAAAGCAGGCTCACTCCATTTACTAACTTTATTGTCCTGATCCCAGATACGTACCTGCCACCAGATTCGCTGCATAGATTCGGCTGCGGAGCCTGAATATTCAATATTTACAGACTGATCGGACACTACTTTGCCTGAATTCCATAACTGTCGATTCATTTTGCTCAAATCGTTTACTGAGAGTGCCGTTCTGATCTCATACGCAGTTTGCATTACGTTTTTCTCTTCCGACTGGATTTGCCAGCTTAGTCGTGGAACTTTTACATCGATCCCAATTGGGTTATGATGATATTCACACACCGGATTAATTACTTCGGTTTTCGCAACACTAATTAATGAAACAAGGTTTAAAATCCAGAAAAGAAGATTACCTCGAAAAGTGAATTTTATTAGGTTCATAAAACGATAATTTGGTTTAGTATTAATTTCACTGATAAATATATTCTTATTTGCTCTTATTGCCAAAGTAAGTTTCAATTTCATTTTCTCAAAATATTGATTCGCATTTGAAAGATGGATTCATTTCAACTGCTGCGAAAAAGAATTGTAAAAATTTATGTTTTATTTGTAAAAAATGTAATTTTCTGACTCTCATTTATGACCAATTGAACCAGAAAAATCTGAATATTTAGGATTTTGATACATATTATTTCTGAAATTATTATTTGAAAAACAATCAATATGCTTAAAAAACTGTTTTATCTGTTACTCTTGGGCTGTTTGATCATTCCTGTCAATCGACTGGCAGCCCAGGCATCTTCTTTTGGAAAGTATCACACGCCGGAAGAAGTTCAGCAAATGCTGAAACAATTTAGCAATCAAGGTAACGTGCAACTTCACCAAATTGCATTAAGTCCAGGGGGAGCTCCGGTTACAGTCCTGGAAATCGGAAAAAATCTGGAAGATGTACCCGCCATTTTTGTCGGAGCCAATTTCGAAGAAAATGTGCCACTATCAACCGAAGGAGCACTGTATTTTGCTAAAATGCTTCTGGATTCAAGTGTTTACACTCAGAATGTAAAGTGGTACATTTTGCCTCAACCCAATCCGGATGCATCGAAAGATTATTTTGCAAAAGTTAAAACCGAGGCTGCTACTAACCTGATGAAAGTGAATAACGATGGTGATGAAGCAACTGATGAGGACGGTGTGGATGACCTGAACGGAGACGGGCTGATTACACAAATGCGTGTTAAAGATCCTGTTGGACAATACTTTATTTCGAAGAACGATCCACGAATTATGGACAAAGTAGATAAGAGTAAAGGTCAGAAAGGTGAATATAAAATATATTCTGAAGGCATAGATAACGACTCGGATGGTGAATACAATGAAGACGGAATTGGCGGAACAAACATTGGCATCTCGTTTCCTCACCTTTTCCCTTATACAAACAAGGAAGCCGGAAAATATTCAGGGGAATCACCGGAAACCTACGGAATCCTGCGTTTCATTTTCGATCGTCCGAATATTGCCATGGTTTATACATTAGGCACCTCTAATTTTTGTGCTGTTCCTCCCAAAGGAGGTAGAAAAGGTGGCGCCAGCTTTGATAACATTAAAATTCCAGCACGCTATGGAAGAATGTTTGATGTTGATGTTTCGAAAACCTATTCGATGGATGAAGTAATTGAATTATTCAAGGCACGTGTTCCTGCCGGAATGGAAGTAACTCCTTCGATGGTGGCAGGATTCCTGGGACTTGGTGCAGCAATTAATCCACTTGATGAAGACCTGGTTTTTTACAAAAAATACTCGGAAGATTATAAGAAATACCTGGAAGCCAAAAGCTTCAATACCGATGTACTAGATCCAACACCAGCTAAAGATGGTTCCTTCGAATTATGGGCCTATTATCATTTAGGTGTTCCTTCATTCAGTATGCGCTTGTTTTCTGTTCCAAAAGTAAAAGAAGAGAAAAAAGCCGATGGAGACGCGGTTTCGATGGATGATATGGAAAAAATGAGTTCTGAAGATTTTATTGCATTGGGCGATGAAAAAATCAATGCATTTCTAAAAGCCAATAATGCACCGGAACAATTTTCTGCCGAACGTGTAAAACAAATGATGGAAAGCGGAAGAGTTACACCAAAACGAATGGTAGTGATGATGAAACAAATGCCAAAGCCTGAAAAAGAAGGCGAGCTCAGTGAAAAAGATAAAGCTTTGCTGGCTTATTCCGATAAGGAACTTGACGGAAAAGGATTTGTTGCCTGGCAAAAAGTTGACCATCCGACTTTAGGTGAAGTGGAAGTTGGAGGTTACGCCCCTTACCTTGAAACAACACCAAAAGCAGAATTGATTGATTCGCTGGCAAAAACACAATTACCCTGGTTATTGAAACTTTCTACGCAGTTACCTGAGTTAGGAATCGACGACCAAAAAGTAACCGACCTGGGTGCCGGAATATACAAACTGGAAGTTTATGTAGCCAATAACGGTGAACTTCCCTACCCAATAGCCATAGGAGAACGAAATGGTCAGCCTGCACCAGTCGTACTTACATTGAAAGGTGATTTTGAACTTCTCGAAGGTACTCCACGGACTCCGGTAGGTTCACTTGGCGCCAACCAGGTGAAAAAGTTTACCTGGCTGATGAAGGCAAAAAAAGGCAAAGTAACTGCCACTATCGAATCGGCAGTGTTTACCGACGTTGTTAAACAAATTAATATTGGAGGTTAATCATGGTACGTAAAATATTTTCACTCATAACAATTTTTTCATTGGCTTTAACGGTTTTTGCCGCCACCAATGATTCAAAAATAGAAGTTCCATTACGCTTCGACAGGTATTATAACTACGAGGATGTGGTTAAAGCACTGGAAGTTTTGCATGCCGCTTACCCTGACATGACCAAGCTTGAGTCAGTGGGAGAAAGCGAAGAAGGCCGCAAAATCTATGTTCTTATCATCAACAACAGTAAAACCGGTGATGAAATGAATAAACCAGGTGTTTGGGTTGATGGAAACATACATGGGAACGAGATCCAGGCCGGTGAAGTTTGCTTGTATTACGCGAATATGCTTCTGACCAAATACGGGGAGAACGAAAAGATTACCAAAGTAGTGGATCGGAATGTTCATTACATTATGCCGGTTGTAAACGTTGACGGAAGGGCGCATTTCTTTGATGATGCCAACACGCCAAGTTCAAGCAGAAGTATTCGTGTTCCAAAAGATGATGACGGTGATGGACTGTTTGACGAGGATGCTCCCGATGACCTCGATGGTGATGGTAGCATTTGCCAGATGCGAATCAAAGACCCGAATGGCAACTACAAAGCTGATCCGGATGACCCGAGAATCATGATACGTGTGAAGCCGGGAGAAAAAGGTGAATATACTATCTTAGGTTCTGAAGGAATCGATAACGACGGCGACGGACGTTTTAATGAGGATGCAGAAGGATACCTGGATCCGAACCGGAACTGGGGTTACAACTGGATGCCTGATTATGTGCAACGCGGTGCCGGTAACTTCCCATTCTCGGGAGTTGGACTGAAAGCTATTAACGACTATGTAGCCAAACATCCGAATATCATTGTCAACTTCGCGTTCCATAACAACGGTGGAATGTGGTTGCGTGTACCCTCTGATAAAGCAATAACCATCCCGCAAGCCGATGTGGCAGCCTACGATGAAATCGGTAAGGAAGCGATTAAAATCACTCCGGGATATGTTTACATGCCTTCTTACGATCTGTACTCAACTTATGGTGATACCGATGGTCAGTTCTTCTATGTTTTCGGATCGTATTCTTTTGTTGGTGAATTATTCATGAATTCACAGGAATTTTATACTGAAAAACCGGTATCTCCAAAATATGAAGATGATCGCGTGAGTGGAGTTGAAGAAGATAGGGAACGACTCAAATTCAACGACAATGTAGCTTTAGGTGAATTGTATCACGACTGGAAACCTTTCCACCATCCGGTATACGGAGACATTGAAATTGGTGGCTGGGTTAAAATGAGTTCACGACTTCCCCACCCTTTTATGTTGAACGATCTGGTTCACCGGGCTGCCTCGGTCGTATTTCTCGCCGCCAGCGAAACTCCCGAAGTGGAAATGAATGTGTTTGAAACAAAAGATCTGGGTAACAATCTGAAACGTGTGCGTATTCGTTTGAAAAATAAACATGGCCTCTCAACCATGACAGCTCAGGCAGTAAAAGATAAACTTTACACCATCGACCATTTAAAAGTAAGCGGTGCCAAGGTAATAGCAGGGGGTAAGATTGATGATTATCGCCTCGACCAGGTGAGCTACAAAGAAGTGAAACCGGAAATCCAGTTTTTCGCGCTTCCAAGTCACGGGACAGCAGAATACGAATTCTTAATCGAAGGAAAAGGTAAAGTTACTTTCGACTATATTTCACAAAAAGCCAAGAATGTAAGTACCAGTATCACGCTTTAGAAAGTGAATTCAGAGTATAAAAAAGGAGCGTATCTGTTTGATACGCTCCTTTTT
>DAOPJR010000063.1:0-13195 GCA_035399765.1 Draconibacterium sp.
TACTTGAATATCAGAACTTCCAAAAGTACCCGGGGCGGGAATCGAACCCGCACTCCGTTGCCAGAACTGGATTTTGAATCCAGCGCGTCTACCTATTCCGCCACCCGGGCAATTCCTGTTACGGAAAAATGGTGTGCAAAACTAAGTATTTCAACCGAATCAGCAAAACATTATACTGAAATTTGCTTTTTTCCGTCAATTCTTTTGACTACCTGACCGTAAATGATTAAGGCAATGGCTGATATCATTGCTATTCCAACAAAATAAAACCATATATAATGTGCATGGCTGGCTGCAGCCGTCCACTCTTCGTGCGTTTTAAATAATCGTGGATTGGGACAGTATTTATCAAGTAGAACCCCGGACATTACAAATCCTAATATAGATGAAAGAAAAGAGTGCAGGTGACTAAATCCGAGGTAAAGTCCTTCTTCTCCTTTGGGAGCCTGTAACGAGAAGTATTCGAGAAAACGAGGAGATATAAATGTTTCGGCAAATCCCTGGAAAGCAATACCTACCACCATCATAAAAGCAACCGGATGCATTCCTAATATTTCTCCGTTCATCATATTTCCGGATGCCATAAACAAAGCCGATACCGGCATAATAAGCATACCGACTGTCATACTAAAAAGCGCTGTTCGTTTTCGCATAAAGTGGGTTACAAAGCCCACCATTGTAAACACCACCAAGGGGTTCACATTTGCGTACCACGATGGAGAAGCACCCTCTCCGGCAAGCCGAAGAACATATTTTGGCATGGTGGCATACATCTGGTGTTGTACCATCCAGAAGCCGGTGATAATTAGAATCAAAATTACTAATCGAAAATTTGTGATGACATGAAAAAAACTGTCTAACAATTGCCCAATAGTCTTTCCTTCTCCCTCATGTTTCTTGCTGGTGTACATAAAAAACACTACCAACAAACCCAACAAAGTCATCAACGCAGAGAAATAACTGATCCATACCAGGCCTTCGTTTCCCATCGCTTCGCGTAAAGGTTTAACAATGGTTTTCCCGGAGAATGCCCCAATATTTACCATGGCGTAAAAGATGCTGTAGCCACGTGCACGGTTATCTTGTGTGGTTTCTTTGGCAACAGTTCCGGTAATCACCGATTTGATAAACGATCCACCGAGAATGATCAATGCCATGGCAGGTAAAATGGCGTAGCGATAACCTGAAGTTTCCAGGCCCGTAAAAACGGTTGTATCACTGTACTTTGCCAATCCGGCAGATTCAAAAAAAGTAGGTAAGATACCCATCCCGGCATAACCAAGTGTGAGTAAACCAAAAGCCAGCATTAACGATTTTCGGAATCCTATTTTGTCGGCATACGCACCGGCAAAAGTAGGAAGCAGGTATAAGATTGCAGAAAAAGTTCCCGCGATTGTAGCTGCTTCGATATCGCCAAAACCGATAATGCGTGACAGGTATAATGTGATGACGATAAATACCCCGTAATAAGCTGCCCGCTCAAATAATTCAACGGTATTAGCTACCCAAAATGCCCTTGGAAATTTCCAGGTTTCTTTTCTTTCCATGTTATGATTTTTCCCTTCGTCGTACAAATATAAGAGCTTGGGTGAATTGACAAAATTAGGGGTGTTTTTTAAACATAATTGTCTCTCTTTTAGTACGAGATTCTTTTTCATACCTTTATCAGGCACCTTCTTGCAATGACTGAATGGATCCATTGAACGAACATGAACTTTGCTGTAATCTTCAAAATGGAGATGAAAAAGCTTTTGAAAAACTCTTCCGGTTTTATTATCGGCCTCTTTGTGTTTTTGCCTCACGTATTTTGCAAGATGAGGATGAAGCAGAAGAGCTCGTTCAGGATTTTTTTGTGAAATTTTGGGAGAAACGTACCCAAATTCAGATTGAAACTTCTCTAAAAAGCTACTTGTTCCGCTCAACGAAAAACCTCTGTTTAAACCGTCTCAAACACGAACAGATTAAAATACAACACGCTAAAAAGGTTGTTGCTGATTCAGAGGAAAAAGACTTTGATGATCAGTTTATCGAGGTTGACCTTCAGAAAGATATTGAAAACAGCATTGCTGAATTACCGGAAAAGCGCCGTGAAATATTCCGTCTTAGCCGCGAAGAAGGATTAAAATACCGCGAAATCGCTGAACGGTTAAACATTTCAGTAAAAACAGTTGAAGCTCAAATGGGCTTGGCAATCAAAACTTTACGAGAGAGATTGAAAAAATATAACTTCCTTTTATTCTTTATTTTGAGTTATCGTAAAAAGTAGTTTAGGGGTAAAAAGGTCGTGCATTGTCTTACCAATAAGATGGGAAACATGAAGAACATAGAAAATTTGAACCCGGAAAAGATGGCACGCTATCTTTTGGGAGAAGCCACTGTCCGGGAAAAATTGGAAATGGAAACCTGGCTGGATCAATCGGACGAAAACCGGGAGGAGCTGAGGCAAACCCAAAAAATGTTGGGGAAAGTCGACACCTACTTCCGTTCACAACGTTTCGACACCCATTCAGCCTGGGAAAAAGTTCATGCACAAGTGTCCCCGTCGCACGGCCGAACCGTACAGCTCAAAGACAGAAGAAAGGAGGCTTGGGCACATTTATACAAATATGCTGCGGTACTGGTCGTTGCCATTTTACTGGGGGCAGTTGGCTATTATATTGGTTTCAGAAACCAGGTTCCTGTATATTACAGTGAGGTCATTTCGGAAAACAAGCAGGTTTTAAACGAGTATGTCTTGCCCGATGGTTCGGTGGTAACACTGAACAGCAATTCGAAACTCACGTTTCCGCGCAAGTTCAAGGGCGACATTCGTGAAGTAACCATTGAGGGAGAAGCATTTTTTGATGTTAAACCCAATCCGGAAAAGCCTTTTGTAATTCATGCCGGCGATGCACAGGTGAAAGTTTTAGGTACCTCTTTTACCGTGTGTGCTTATCCTGAAGGCGAAACCGTTGAAGTGATTGTGAAAACCGGTAAAGTACAGGTAACTAACAATCAGGAAAATCAATTGGCAGAAGTGCGGGAAGTATATCTCACTCCCGGCGAAAAAGGCACTTTGTTCAAACAAACAAGTGTACTTGAAAAGTCGGCAAATACTGACCCTAATTTTCTGTCATGGAAAACCCACGACCTTGTATTTGACAATGCTTCACTTGGCGATGTGATCCAAACGTTGGAGAAAGCTTACCATGTGGAAATTGATTTGTCGGAACCAGAGCTCAATGACCTGCATTATGAAGGTCATTTCGATCAGAAACCCGCAGATTTCGTGTTGGATGTTATTCGGCTCACATTTGATCTGGAATTAACGGGCGATGCAGAACATTACACACTCTCGAGCCGTAAAACGACCAGTAAAACGCAAAGCCATGAAAAAAATTCATAATACCCTAAAATCAATATTTCTGATAATAGTGCTTGCACTCATTGTGCCGACACAGTTAAAAGCACAGGACCGTAAAACACAAGCGCTTGATCAGAATATCAGTATTATTGCCGAGGAAGAACCACTTTCCAGTGTAATACAGAAGATATGTAATTACCTCGACATTGACTATCAGTACAATTCAGCCGATCTGGCAGATAAAAAAATCAGTCTGAACGTTTCAAACAAGCCGATCAAATACGTTCTCGACAAACTGATGAAAGATTTTTATCTCTTGTTTGAGATTGAAGACAATCTGCTGGTCGTTCGCGATTATGTTCCTCTTGACAAAAGCCTGGAACTCGACCGGAATGCGCAGCAATATTTTGCCAGTAACCGGGGTTTCATGTTTGATAATCCACGAACCAAAAGTCGCACTATCAAGTTTAAATCATCAAGCAACCTCATTATTATTCCGGTAAATATTAACGATTCAGACACATTGAATTTTATTCTTGATACCGGGGTTCGGTACCCGATTATTACGGAGCTTCCGTTTGTAAACAAACTTAACCTAAACTACATGATGCCGGTAACCGTGAGGGGACTGGGTGAAGGCGAAGGACTTACCGCATATCGTTCAGGAAACAACAGCCTGCATATTAACGGTCTGACTGCGCAGAACCAGGAAGTACAAATGATTATTGACGAAGATTTCCAAATTTCGCACATGCTCGGAATTCCGGTTCACGGCCTGATCGGATTCAACCTGTTTAAAGACTACATTGTAGAAATTAACTATCATGACGAGGAACTGACACTTTACAAACCGGAATATTACAAGTACCGTGATCGCAAAAACGATATCATCATGCCTTTACATTTTGATGGATTTAAACCATTTGTTCGCACAACCATTGTAACCGACAGTATGAAAACAGTTCCTGTAAAATTACTGGTTGATACCGGAGCGAGTGATGCTTTATGGTTGTCCGAAAATTCAGATGAACGCATTCGCATCCCGGCAAATCATGTGGAAACATTCTTGGGTCGCGGGTTAAGTGGTGATTTATATGGGACCAAAGCCCGCATCGATGCCATTTGGGTAGGCCCGCTGCTGTTAACTCAACCCATTGTTGCTTTTCCAGATTCAGAAATAATGGACAGCCTGATTGCGACTAATGACCGGAATGGAACAATTGGAGCCGAAATTCTACGCCGTTTTTATGTAACAGTGGATTACCGTAACAGTCGCCTGACTTTAAGACCCAATAACCGGATTAAAGAAGATTTCAATTATAATATGAGCGGAATGGAAGTGATTAACCCAATTCCGGGAATGCCCATATACACGATTGCTGAAATTACAAAAGATTCTCCCGCTTTTTACGCCGGATTGCAGCGCGACGATCAGATCCTGACCATCAATAGTAACAATCATAAATCAATCGAGTTGAACGATATCAACTTACTGCTTCAAAGCAAGGAAAACAAAAAAATACGGATAACCGTTTTACGAAATGGAGAGGAAATAAAAACCTCATTTGAGTTGAAAAAGATGTTTTAAATGAAAAATCATCCGGCCAAGTTAGTCATTTTGGTAGCCGTCTTGTTTCTAACTTTTTATGCGAAGGGTCAGCAACAAGATGGCTCTGTCTTTGAGCGCCGGGTGAATATTACCTATGAAAACCAGCAACTCGAACACATTCTTCAGCAAATCAGTTGGCAGGCCGGTGTCTATTTTTCATACGATGCAGCGATCATTGATCCGGAACGAAAAGTCAACATCGATGCGCGAAACAAATCGCTGTACACCGTGCTGAACCAACTTTTCGACCCTGATAAATTCAATTTACAGGAACTACAAAATCAGGTTATCATTACACGAAAAACCAATGAAGAGACAGGGATTCTAGAAAGCGATACGATTCCTGTTCAGTACTTTTTTTTACATGGGAAGATTGTGGAAGAACGGCGGGAAAAGCCAATTGCTTATGCATCGGTTTCGGTACTCGATAAACCGATCGGAACAATTAGTAACGCTGATGGTGATTTTCTGCTAAAATTGCATCCTGATTATATTCGCGACACCGTGGTTATTTCATGCATGGGATATTCACAAACCAGGGTCCCCGCGTATACCCTGCTCGATGAAGATATGTTTATTCTTGAACCGGTTTCAATCAGGATAAAAGAAGTAAAAGTAACAGCTACTACACCGGAAAGGCTCCTGACCAATGTTCGCGAAAACCTGGAAAAGAACTACAGTACTCGTCAACGTCTACTTACTGCATTTTACAGGGAAACTGTTCAACAGGACGACAACTATATCAATGTATCAGAAGCGGTGATAGAGATTTTGAAATCTTCGTATACCAATATGGGTCGCTCTGACCTGGTACGCCTGATAAAGGGCAGGAAAAGTCCTGACGTCCAGCCGTTCAGGTGGTTGAACTTTAAATTACAGGGAGGACCATTTACCATTGTTCAGCTTGATGTGGTAAAAACAATGGAGAATTTTCTGGATAAGACCTTCCAAAATCAATATAAATATGAGATTACTAAAGTAGTTTGGTATAACGAAGAACCTGTTTATGTACTAAGTTTTGCCCCACAGTCTGATGATGTTTTTCCGGGTTTTATCGGCGAAATGTATATTCAGCGCGAAACATTTGCTTTAGTGCATGCCAGTTTCCGCTTCAATAAAAACACTTTAACTGAAGCTACAAACACGATGGTTCGGAAAAAGCCTAAAAGCGTAAAAGCCCGGCCATCGTATGTTCAGTACGAAGTGAACTACCAGCACTACCTTGGGAAATGGTATTTGTCGACAGTACAAGCTTCGGTAAAATTTAAAATCAGGAGCAAACGTGATAAACTCAATTCTGAATTTCACAGTGTGTCGGATCTGTTGGTTACAAACATTCAGACAACCGATTTGAAACGTTTTCCAAACGATGACCGTTTTAACCAAAATGATGTATTTGTGGAACAGTTGGGCAGGTTCGACGAACAATTCTGGGGAAACTATAATATTATTAAGCCCGACGAAGATCTTCGGAAGGCTTTCAAAGAGCCTTAATTCAAATGTAAATTAACAATTCAAATACTTTGTTTTTCAGTGATAATGAAGTTATTGTATTTTAACAAAAACTAAGGTTCTTAAAATTGTGTCCTTTAAAAAGAGTTGTTAATTTTAGC
Organism: Draconibacterium sp.; assembly: GCA_035399765.1. Lineage (GTDB taxonomy): Bacteria > Bacteroidota > Bacteroidia > Bacteroidales > Prolixibacteraceae > Draconibacterium. The sequence goes on from DAOPJR010000063.1 coordinate 6,566, forward strand.
GACTAATTTCTAAATCAACTAAAACGTCAGATCATGAACAGAAAACTTCGTATGGGAATGGTAGGTGGCGGCATTGGTGCATTCATTGGTGCTGTTCATCGTACTGCAGCCTTGATGGACAATCAGATAGAACTCGTTTGCGGATGTTTTAGCGCTGATCCCGAAAAATCCAAAGCATCAGGAAGAGAACTTTTTTTGCCGGAAGACCGTGTTTATGGTTCTTACCGTGAAATGTTCGAAAAAGAAGCTCAGCTTCCGGAAGGCGAACGTATGGATTTTGTGTCCATTGTAACGCCTAATAATGCACATTTCGAGCCTGCAGTTCTGGCACTGGAACATGGTTTTCATGTGGTACTCGACAAACCCATGACTTTCACCCTGGAAGAGGCGTTTAAGCTGAAGGAAAAGATTGATGAAAGTGGACTCACTTTTGCATTAACACATACTTATGCAGGTTACCCGGCAGTAAAAGAGGCAAAAGCAATGGTCGCCGAAGGCAAATTTGGGAATATCCGTAAAATTTATGTGGAATATCCGCAGGGATGGCTGTCGTCGAAACTGGAAGATACCGGGAATAAGCAGGCCGACTGGCGTACCGACCCGACTCGTTCGGGGAAAGCTGGTTGCATGGGTGATATTGGAACCCATGCTCATCATTTGGCAGAATACATTTCAGGATTGAAAGTAACCGAAATTTGTGCCGATCTAAAAGTATTTGTACCCAATCGTTTGTTAGACGATGATGGATCAGCCTTTCTTCGTTTTGATAACGGGGCACAAGGTGTTCTGATGGCGTCACAGATTGCAGTTGGCAAAGAAAACAGCATACGGATTCGTATTTTTGGTGAAAAAGGTGGTTTGGAATGGGATCAGGAAGAACCGAATACACTTATTCTGCATTGGACAGATCAACCAACCCAGATTGTACGAACAGGGAATAACCTGTTGAGTAGTGCTGCTCTTCATAACACCCGCACGCCAGGAGGACATCCAGAAGGATATCTGGAAGCATTTGCCAATATTTACCGAAACTTTGCACTCACGGTTAGGGCCAAAGCAAACGGAGAAGAACCCACAAAAGAAATGCTCGATTTCCCGGGAGCAGAGGAAGGCATACGTGGAATGCAGTTTATTGAAACAATTGTTAGCGCGGGTTATAACGATGATGTGAAGTGGGTAAAATTTGGAGAAACAATCTAAATCAATAAAACAAATAAAATGGCAAGACCAGTAACTCTTTTTAGTGGACAGTGGGCCGACTTACCCATTGAAACCATGTGTCAAAAAGCCAAACAATTTGGTTACGACGGACTGGAATTGTGTACTTGGGGCGATCACATTATTGTGTCGAAAGCCGATCAGGCTTATTGCGACAATCGAAGGGAACTGCTCGACAAATATGGATTAAAGTTATTTACGATATCCACGCATCTCGACAGCCAGTGTGTTTGCGATCCCATCGATCAGCGACATAAAAACGCTGCCAGTGCACATGTTTGGGGCGACGGCGATCCGGAAGGTGTCCGCCAGCGTGCCGCTGAAGAAATGGTAAAAACTGCCGAAGTTGCTAAACGTTTAGGCATTAATACGGTGGTGGGATTTACCGGAAGTCCGATCTGGCATATGTTGTATTCTTTCCCATCTACAACTCCGGAAATGATTGAAGAGGGCTATGCAGAATTTGCTCGTCGGTGGAAACCAATTCTGGACGAATATCAAAAACTGGGAGTAAAATACGCACTCGAAGCACATCCTACCGAGATTGCTTTTGACATTCATACTGCTCACCTGGCACTCAAAGCTCTTGATTATCATCCGGCTTTTGGCTTTAATTTCGATCCAAGCCATTTTGGATACCAGCACGTAGATTACGTTCGTTTTATCTACGAATTCGCCGATCGTATTTTTCATGTACACATGAAAGATGTATACTGGAGCGATGTTCCAACCGGCGTGGGTGTTTTTGGCGGACACATGGAATTTGGCGATAACCGTCGTTACTGGAATTTTCGAAGCTTGGGCAGAGGTAAAATAAATTTTGAGAATATTATCCGGGCTTTAAATGATATTGGTTACGGAGGCCCGCTTTCGGTTGAATGGGAAGACAGCGGAATGGACCGTGAACAGGGAGCAACTGAAGCCTGTGCTTTTGTTAAAAAAGTAGATTTTGCCCCCTCTGATTTTGCTTTTGACGATGTAATGAACAATGATTAACTAATTTCAGGAGGTCGGTTTTATAGTTGATACAAAGAACCCGATTTCAACTCAAAAAATAATACAATGACTGATAGAAGAAATTTTATAAAAACATCAGCCGTGGCAACTGCCGGTGTAACATTAGTAGCTGGAATGCCAATGGCGATGAATTCTTGTAAAGGGGCAAACGATAAAATTGTGTGTGGTGCAATTGGTATTAATGGAATGGGATTTAGCGATTTGCAAGCCTTCTTGGAACAGAAAAATACCGAATGTGCAGCGCTTTGCGACGTTGATTCTCATGTTCTGGAGAAAAGAATCGCTGATGTGGAAAAAATTCAGGGAAGCCGCCCAAAAGGTTTTTCCGATTTCAGAAAAATGCTGGAAGAGCCAGGACTTGATGTTATTATCATCGGGACACCAGACCACTGGCATGCGCTACCTTTTATTTATGCTGCACAGGAAGGTAAAAATATTTACTGCGAAAAACCGCTGGCCAATTATATTGAAGAGATTAATGTTATGGAACGGGCACAGGCGCGTTACAATAATATCGTACAGATTGGCCAATGGCAACGTAGCGATAAACACTGGCAAGATGCTGTTGACTTTGTCAAATCAGGAAAACTAGGCCAGATTCGTGCCGTTCGCGTGTGGTCGTACCAGGGTTGGATGAAATCGGTACCGGTTAAACCTGACGGACCAGTACCACAAGGTGTTGATTATGATATGTGGCTGGGGCCCGCAAAAGCGCGTCCGTTCAACCCAAATCGTTTTCATTTTAACTTCCGGTGGTTCTGGGATTATGCCGGTGGGTTAATGACCGACTGGGGCGTTCACCTGATCGACTTTGGTTTGTATGGGATGGATGCTAAAGCACCTAAATCGGTGATGGCTATGGGAGGAAAATATGGTTACCCGGATGATGCTTCGGAAACACCGGATACCATGCAGGCCTTGTATGAATTTGACGGGTACACCATGCTGTGGGATCACGCACTCAGCATTGATGGAGGATATTACGGACGAAGCCATGGTGTTGGATTTGTTGGCAACAACGGAACACTGGTAGTTGACAGAACGGGTTGGGAAGTTATTCCTGAAGGTGGAAGAAATCCCAAAATGGATCGCGTTGATTTGATTAAAGGAGATGGAAAAGGATTGGAAAATCACATGAAAAACTTTCTGACTTGCATCCGCAACGATGACAGAAATACCAATTGCAATATAAATATTGCTGCCAATACTGCCCGTGTAGCACATTTGGGAAATATGGCCCTGAAAACAGGCGAGCGGTTGTACTGGGATGCTGCCAACAGTAAGTTTATTGATAACGATAAAGCGAATGAACTATTGGTTCCACATTATCGTGCTCCCTGGGAATTACCGAAAGTGTAATACATGTAAAACGGATATATGGAAAAGGCAGTCAGGTATGATTGCCTTTTTTCGGTTCACATAAAAATAGGATCTACTATTGCGAAAATAAAAGAACGTGTATTCCCTTTTACATTGTTTTGTTTTTCTGGCAATTTAAACGATATTGTCCCGGAGTTATTCCGTTGATCTCCTTAAAAGAGCGGGTAAAAGAATTGGCATTTCCGAAACCTGATTTCTCTGCAATGTATTGCAGAGTGTATTGATGGTTATCTTCACAGTTTAATAATCTTTCTGCCTCCTCTATCCTGTATTTATTCACGAACTCATTAAAGTTCATTCCGAAGTCATCATTTATTAAACGGGAAATGTAAGTGCGGTTTGTTCGTAAAAGTTCTGCAATAGTAGTAATGCGAAGATCGGGATGTATATAAATTCTTTCTTTCTCAAATATTCGTAAGAGTTTTTTTCGTAGTATTTTATCCTGAGTTGAATCTATCTCGTCGAATTCAACATATTCCCCGGGGTTTTCAACAATGTCTTCCGAAACCGAAACATGCTGGCTGCCATTTAACCCAAGAATGAAATACAAGGAACTAAAAATGACAGAAGGTATAATCAACATGAATGAATTCTGGGCAAAATAACTTCTTCCCACCAGGGAAAAGAATATAGCAACCATTGATGCAATCAAATAAATAATGCTCAAAGTTTTAATCCATTCCATACTACGTCCTTCAACATTGGAGTAGAACTGAATAATTCTTTTGTTGTGTTGATCTGCCAACCGGATTCCTAAAATGAGGTAAAATATGGTGTGCCCAATAAAAATGGTTCGACTTATCAGAAAAACCAGTGCCTTATATCCTTCCACTGAGTGTAATGCAAAGTGCTTTAGATTTTTTTCAATAAGTAAATATTTTACATATGAAATACGATCAGCCGGACTTAGAAATAAATTCAACACAAGTGCGATGCTGCTCAGAATTAGGGCAGGTAAAAAATGGATGTAGTTATATTTATTTTCAAATCTTGCCGATGAAAGTGACCGCAAATAAAAATAGAAGAGCGGATACAAAGAAAGTAATGCCACTATGTAGATACTCTCAAAAAAGGAGTACAGCTCATATTGTTCGATAAAATATAGCAGATGACTGAAGTAAAGTAAAAAAGCGGTGAACATGAAAAAGCTAAGTGTCAGGTTTGCTTTATTACCTGATTTTTTTTGAAAAAATAAAGAAATTCCCCAAAACAAGGTAACATACATGGGGGATAGTAAAGCAATTAACTTGACCATATCCATTCTTTTTACCAGCCTAAAAATACAAAAATTAACATAAGTCTTGAGAATACCAGGTCTTAATAACCTGATTTAGCTAATGTTTGATATAAATAGGACAGCAAAAACGGGAATTAATTAAAGAGCACACTCTGAAATTTGTATCAAGGCTTTAAAATTCGAATATGAAGACAATAGAAGAGCAAATTTGAGTTTTGTGATTAACTGTCGAAATAAAAAAGGGATCAACTTTACTTTTAAGTTAATCCCTTTCTAACACTTAATCGCATGCCTTAAAAAGCATCATCAAGCGTACGAATTGTAAGTACCTCGTTTAGTTTTTCCTCGCTGATACTGGTATTCAGATTTATTGTAACTTTCTCGTTTGGCAACAGATCAAAATAATTGTCGGAGAAGAATCCCTGCTCGTCACCAATTTGAAGGTAAACGCTTTTTGCGAGCTTATCTGTACTCAATGTTATATTGAATCCGGAGTCGGTTTTCTGAATGCCGTGATCCACTCTCGGAGTTTTCACTTTCAATGATTTAAATGGTTCAAAATAGAACATATTTTTTGAAAGTTTCTGACCATTTTCCAATACTTCAGCAACAAAAACCGTGTTGTTGAGCTGTTTGCGGTATTTGTATCGGAACTCATTTTTATTCACATCGAAATAGTCATCACTAGAGTTGGCCGGAATGTCAATGAGGTAGGCGTCTTCCCATATAACCGTTCCATCAAAATCGATCAGTTTCAAGCGCAATTCGGCATTGATAGGTTCGAGCCGGTCGTTTACAATTCCAACTTTAAACTTGATTCCCTCTTCATAAGGACTGACCAGCACTTGTTCAAATCCTTTCTTAACGAAGTATTGAAGGGCTTTCCAGTTTTGGTAATAGTCGGTTGAGCTCCACGAAGCAACAGGCCAAACATCGTTGATCTGCCAGTACAAGCTACCCATATTGTAAGGCATGGCGCGGCGGTGTCCTTCGAGCCCGAATTTGATTCCTTCAGCTTGTAAAACCTGTCCAACATAAAGAAAAGACTCAAAATCTTTTGGGTGTTTGTATTCCTGTAACATATAATATTCAATGGTTCCATTCCCAATCGATGAGCGTTGATGCGATTTCATCACCTCACTGTAAATGTTGTAATCCTCAGGCAAAGCATATTTGCGAACCGTGGCAATTTCGGGGAAAGATTGGAACCCGTATTCACTCATAAAACGTGCAAGATGAGTAGCGTAATTGCTAAATGGTTCTTTGCCCCACCAAACTCCCCAGTAATGTTCGTCGCCGTTAACCAAATCGGCTGCAACTCCTTCTCCTGACGAGGGGCTTGAAGCCCAGTAACTCCTTTGCGGATCAAGCTCCTTTACAACATCTGGTAAAATTTTGTGAAAAATATCAACGTAAGCCTGCCAGATTTTATCTGCATTTTCTTCGCTTTTGGCACGTTCGGCTTGTTCCCAGCCCCAACCTTTCCAGGCAGCCAGTATCTCGTTATTGCCACACCACATACCAATACTTGGGTGGTTGCGTAACCGTTTTACATTGTCGATGGCTTCATGACGGACATTATCCAGAAAAGCCTCATCGCCTGGGAACATGGCACAGGCAAACATAAAATCCTGCCAGATTAAAATCCCGGCTTCATCGCATAAATCATAAAACTCATCGTTTTCGTAAATTCCGCCACCCCAAATACGTAACATGTTGTTGTTCGAAACACGCGCTGTTTCTACTACTTTTCGATAGTTTTCTTTCGTCACACGAGG
>DAOPJR010000063.1:13295-19847 GCA_035399765.1 Draconibacterium sp.
GAGGGAATAAGTTGAAACTCCGGGAACTAAACTGATTGATGAGGTGGCTAAAGTTGTTCCGTCGTTTACGATTGAAAGGTTTGCTTTTCCTTTTTTTTGTGCATCAATTTCAAAAACAGCGGTAAACGTGGCTTTGTCATCGTTTACTTCATGCTGAACGATTTGTAGATCGCTGATTTCTGCTTTGTCCCAGGCACGAAGGTAAACCGGTCGCCAGATTCCGCTGGTAACCAAGCGTGGTCCCCAGTCCCAACCAAAATGATAACCGGCTTTACGGGTGTAAATACTCACCTTTTTATTGCCTTCTACCTGTCCGATTTCTGCCAGATCGTTATCTGAAACCGGAATTACATAACCTTGTTTATCGTATTTTTTAATGCCTTCAATAATGGGCGAACGAAAAACAATAAGAAGTTCGTTATTCCCCTCTTTCAGATAATCTTTGACATCAACCTGCCATTCACGAAACATGTTGTCGGCAGAGAGTACTTTTTCTCCATTCACACTGACATCGGCATAGGTATCAAGTCCTTTAAAATCAAGGACAACACGATCACGATTCAGAAAACTGTCATCTACTGTAAATACGGTTTTATACTCCCAGTCTTTTTTATCAATCCACTGAACATCGTGTTCGTTGAGGCGATAGAAAGGATCTTCAATTTTTTTGTTTGCCATTAAGTCGGTATGAACTGTTCCGGGGACAGTTGCCGGAAGCCATTCGCTTTTTCCTACCTGGTTAAAAGTCCAGTTTTGGTTTAACTCTTTTTCAATCATCAGTTTTGGATCTTTGGAAGACTGATTGCAAGCGCCTGCAATTAAAGCAACGATTGCACCCAGAAGTAAGATTCTTAATTTCGATCTCATTTCATTTAGATTTAAGTGCGGATAAAGGTGATAAATTCAGTATGAATTACCTAAAGATATAAAAAGTAATATCATAAATAAAAAATGCCAGCTGGCAAAAGGCAAGTGGCATTTCCTATGTATGTATTTTTCTGCTTACTCTTTTGGAGCAGTATTAATTTTGAAGGGTAGATACAAGGGGCAGAATTTGAACAAGCCGGTAGCTAACGGAACGATTCCGATTAATCCCAACCAACTGTCGAAGACAACACCTGCAATAGCGATTAGTAAGCCAAGAATAATTCGTATCAGGCGGTCAACTGGACCTACGTTACATTTCATGATGGTAATTTTTTAATGTTATGTAATTGAAACAATCAGTAATTCATTCGGTTTAAAAATGTTTTTCAAGAATTTCGCAGGCCGTTTTTACAAAGGCCGGGCATTTTTGACGAAAAACATCCGCTTCATTGGCGCCTGCCGAACCTTCGGGAGTTGAAATATCAAAACCGATGAGTTCCTTGCAAATCAATGTTCCATGCTCTTTTTTGAATTTGGTGTTAAAATCCTGAATCATTTGCTTGGTTTTGGCTTTTGCCTCAGGTTCTGAAGTTACATTACCGTGTCTCATTCCGATTATCATATACGAACCGGTAGCCGCTCCACACGTTTCGGCACATGCCATCCCGCCACCAAAGCCGCTGGCAAGTCTCAATGCTGTTTGTTCACTAAATCCCAATTCTTCGGCATGAAGACTAAAAACGGTTTGTGCGCAATTATATTGATTTGGAAAACGATCATCGACAAGTAGTTTTTTGGCAGTCATTTTTTCTTTTAAAGTTAGCCATATTTTATACAATAAAAAACCCGATTCATTGAACGATGAACCGGGTTTTGTATGATTTTTAGTTGATTGCGATTTATTCGCCGCGAACGGCAGCTACACCCGGAAGAACTTTTCCTTCAAGGTATTCGAGCAGCGCACCACCGGCAGTTGAAATGTAAGAAACACCGGGAGCAATACCGAATTGGTTTACTGCTGCAACTGAGTCGCCACCACCAACCAGCGAGAAAGCGCCTTTTTTGGTTGCTTCAACAATGGCAGCACCAACTGCTTTGGTTCCGTTTGCAAAAGTTTCCATTTCAAATACACCCACCGGTCCGTTCCAAAGAATCGTTCCTGAGTTTTCAATTACTTCTTTCATTTTGGCAACACTTTCAGGGCCGGCATCCAATCCCATCCATCCTTCAGGAATGGCATTTGAAGCACAGGTTTGTGTGTTTGCATCGTTGCTGAAAGAGTCAGCAGCCAACACATCAGAAGCAATAATCAGGTTTACACCTTTTTCTTTGGCCAGTTTTTCAATATTTTTTGCTGTTTCCAGGAAGTCGTCTTCGCAAATTGAAGTACCGACTGAACCACCGTTGGCTTTTACAAAAGTGTAAGTCATACCACCACCTAAAATCAGGTTGTCCACTTTTCCGAGCAGGTTTTCAATGATGGTAATTTTGGTTGAAACTTTTGCACCTCCCATGATTGCAGTGAGTGGACGCTGTGGATTTTTTACCACTTTATCAAGACTTTCCACTTCGCTTTCAATCAGGTATCCAAACATTTTATCATTTGGGAAAAATTTAGCCATTACAGCCGTTGATGCGTGAGCACGGTGTGCGGTTCCAAAAGCATCGTTAATCCAGCAGTCGCCGTTATCAGCCAGTTGTTTGGCAAATTCCTCATCACCCTTTTCTTCTCCTTTGTGGAAACGAAGGTTTTCAAGCAATAGAACTTCACCCGGTTTAAGAGCGGCAGCAATTGCCTTTACTTCTTCGCCAATACAGTCGGGAGCCAATTTTACTTCTACTCCAAGTAATTCACTTAAATGGCCTACCAGGTGACGCATCGAAAACTTATCTTCCGGACCATTTTTCGGACGGCCAAAATGCGACATAATAATAGGAGAACCACCAGCTTCCATTACTTTTTTAATAGTTGGCAGTGCAGCCCTGATTCGGGTATCATCGGTAATAACAAAATTTTCGTTCAAAGGCACGTTAAAGTCAACACGAATAAGTGCTTTTTTGCCTTTAAAATCGTAGCTGTTAATTGTTTGCATTGTATTGTTTTTTAAGAAATTCTGAAAATTACTCAAAGATAAGAATTAATGCAACGTCAGACCAGTGACGATTTCCGGGTAAATTGAATTTAATGTTTGGGTAAACTTTCGAAGCTCCATTTCTCAATATTCAAATCTCAAACGACCAGTTGAGAACAATATGATCGTCTTTGGATTTTGGACTTTGCTTTTTGGTGCTTAGAATTTGCTATTTTTAGGCCATGTTTTTTAGAGATGTAGTTGGACAGGATGAGATAAAAAAGCGACTGATTCGCTCGGTGAAAGAACAACGGATCAGTCATGCGCAGTTATTTTCAGGTCAACCGGGAACCGGAAAGTTACCGATGGCGCTGGCGTATGCTCAATATATTTCGTGCCGAAACCGGACAGAAGAAGATTCGTGCGGCGTCTGTCCTTCGTGCCATAAATATCAGAAGCTGGCACACCCCGATCTTCATTTTGTGTTCCCGGTATTCAACAGTCCGAAATTTAACAAACCGGTAAGCGATGATTTTTTACCACAATGGCGTGAAAAAGTTCTTGCTTCGCCTTATTTTGAGTTAAGTGAATGGTTGGATCACATTGATGCAGGGAATGCGCAAGGTTTAATCTATGAACGCGAGAGTGATTCGATTCTTAGAAAATTGAACCTGAAATCCTTTGAATCGGAATTTAAGGTGATGATTATTTGGTTACCCGAAAAAATGCACGTGGCTTGTTCAAACAAGCTACTGAAAATGATCGAAGAACCGCCAAATAAAACCTTGTTTTTACTTGTTACTGAAAGCGAAGAAGAAGTAATTGGTACGATCCGATCGAGAGCTCAGTTGGTTAAGTTCCCTTTTATTGATGAAACTTCTTTAACCAATGCTTTGCTAAAAAGAGAAGACATTGATCCTGAATTGATTCCTGATGCGGTTCACCTTGCTTCAGGAAGTTATGTTAGGGCGCTTGCATCGCTCGAGCCCGGCGACGATGAGAAATTTTTCTTTCAGAAATTCCAGGAAATGATGCGCTTTGCTTATGCCCGCCAGGTGAGCGACCTGATTGACTGGGCAGATGAAATGGCCAAAATAGGACGCGACAAACAAAAGGCTTTTTTTCAAGCCTCGCTTCGCCTGGTGCGCGAATATTTTATCTCGAACATGAAACGGGAAGAGTTAATGTATATGAACCGTGAAGAAAAAGAATGGGGCAAAAAATTTGCTCCTTTTATCAACGAACGAAACATCGTTCCTTTTACAGCAGAATTCGAACTCGGGATCAAACATATCGGGATGAATGGAAACCCGCGCATCGTATTTCTCGACACTGCTTTGAGAATGGTCCGTCTGATAAAAAGGTAATTCAAATTTAGGCTAATTCTAAAAAAGGTAGGGATTCATCGGCATATTAGTATTAATCATTACTTTTGTGTTTCAGGAAGTTCCTGAGATTACAAAACGGATTACTTCATATTAAATATGTCCGAAGTTAATACTATCGAAAGAGGAGTTTGTAACACGAATCATGTTGCATGTGCAAAATTGGGAGTTACCGATTGGTTACAGGATATCAAATCGGCAGTTCCAATGGATGACATCGTTGAGATTCGGTTTAAAAATACAAGAAAAGACTATTATCGAAATGTCAATAATTTAATGCTGAAAGTGGGCGATCTGGTTGCTGTGGAAGGAAATCCGGGTCATGATATTGGCATTATTTCATTGATGGGTGAGCTGGTGAACGAACAAATGAAACGTCACCGGGTAACACTCAACAACGGAGAATTCAGAAAAATATACCGTCAGGCCAAACCAGTTGACATTGACAAATGGAAGGAAGCCATTGCGCTGGAACACCAAACCATGATTAAGTCGCGCCAAATTGTAAAAGATTTGGGGCTTGACATGAAAATTGGCGACGTGGAATACCAGGGAGACAAAACCAAGGCTATTTTCTATTACATTGCTGATGGGCGGGTCGACTTTCGTCAATTAATAAAAGTGCTGGCTGAAACATTCCACATCAGGATCGAAATGAAACAGATCGGGGCACGACAGGAAGCTGGACGAATCGGCGGAATCGGGCCCTGCGGTCGTGAACTGTGTTGTTCCACCTGGTTAACCAATTTTGTGTCGGTAACTACCAATGCCGCACGTTACCAGGAAATTTCACTCAATCCGCAAAAACTGGCAGGACAGTGCGGTAAACTGAAATGTTGCCTCAACTACGAAGTAGATTCTTACCTGGATGCACAAAAGGATTTTCCACCTACAAATATTCCGCTTGAAACTGAAAATGCTACTTACTACTATCTGAAAGCTGATATTTTCGCCGAAACATATTGGTATTCACAACGTGGCGATGCGCCTTCAAGCCTGGTTCCAATCCATGTTAGCAAGGTTAAGGAAATTCAGCGAATGAATAAAAAGGGAAGAAAACCTGAAAAATTAGTCATTGAACATCAGGCTTCAAATACATCCAAAGAAGATACCTTCCATAACGTTGTTGGTCAGGAAGATCTAACCCGTTTTGATCGACCTAAAAGCCAACATCACCGGAAAAGCCGGAATAAGCAAAGAAATTACAAACGAAATCCAAACAATCCGGGTCAGCCAAATCAACCCGGGAGGCAGCGAAACAATTAGTTTTCAATTCCTAATTTTTAAAATGAGAAGCGCAAAGAAGCAGAAGATAGGAGTGTTTTTTCAGGTTTTATTTCTGGCGGGAATGTTCGCCATATTAGGAGCATGTGATTCCAATGTGGTTTTCGAGCAATACCAACCGATAAGTAATAGGATTTGGAACAAAGATTCGGTTCTTGTGTTCGACATCCCCGTTACCGATACCATAAGTAATCATAACTTATACCTTAGTGTTCGAAGCGATGTAAAATATTCGTACAGCAACTTGTGGTTGTTTATTACCATCAAGCAACCTGACGGGAAAAGCCTTAGTGACAAATTTGAAATTACACTGGCTGATCCTGGCGGGAAATGGCTGGGTGAAGGTTTTGGAGGATTGAAAACCCGCGAGGTTATTTTTCGAAGCAATGTCTTTTTCCCGGTTTCGGGTGAATACAAAATTTCGATCGGGCAGGGAATGCGAGAAGATGTTTTGCAGGGTATAAGCGATATTGGAATTCGAATCGATAAAGCAAACTAATTAAACAATAATATAATCAGGCTAATTTCTGAGAATAAGTGGGCAAGGGGAAATTAAAGAAATTTGATGAAATGAAGGACTTTGAGCATGTGGTTCAGGTTCCGTTTCACATGATTCAGCACGACGATTTTTATTTAAAAGGCAATTGGGCAAGGGAATTCTTCAAAAACACAAACCCGATAATACTTGAGTTGGGTTGTGGAAAAGGCGAGTATACTGTTGAATTGGCATCTAAAAATCCTGATATTAACTATATTGGAGTTGACATAAAAGGTGCACGGCTTTGGAAGGGAGCCAAGCTGGCATTGGAAAGAAATCAAAAAAATGTTGCTTTCATTCGCACGAATATTGAGCTTATTACACAGTTTTTTGCCCCGGAAGAGGTGAGTGAAATTTGGTTGACCTTTCCTGATCCTCAAATGCAAAAGACCCGCAAACGGCTTAC
>DAOPJR010000064.1:0-19746 GCA_035399765.1 Draconibacterium sp.
CTTTGAGTAGTTCAGAAAAACCAAAAAGATGAGGGCCTTATTCAGCATTTTAACCGTTTTATTCTTACTTATTCTTAGTTCCTGCATTAAAGAAGTTGATCCTTCTTTGGATCAGTATCTTTTTCTGGAACAACACACTTCAGTTTCGGGAGAACTTGTTTCCGGACCAGAGCCACCTTTATTACACATCGACTTTCCAACTTACACTTTCGACGAAGAAACAGGAGAGCTCGTCGGTATTGTAGACTTTTCAATCAATAAAAACCTTAAAATGATTTATGCCAGTGGGTCTTCCCTCTCAGGAACAGCAGGAGCAGGTGTTGCGACGGGTCTTGACGGCGTGTATGATATTCCCTTTGAGCGTGGCAGTTTTGAATTATTAAAACTCGATGATGCGGGGAACGTGGTTTTTATGTACAACGACGGCGTGTTTAATCTGAAACCCGGCGAAGAATGGACAGATCAAAGCACCCGACTGGACACCGTGATGGTAGACAATGAAATGAGCATCTCATCCATTACTACAATAAATAGAATTTCAAATTTTGGATTCCAGCAAAAATCAAATATTCAAAGCTGGGATTGGTAATCAAAGATTAGTTCCAATTATTTTTTTAACAGCCCGATCACATTGGCAGTCATTACTTCAATACCCGTTTTAATTGTATTTTCATAATCCGGTGTCAATGTTGGCGAATGTAATGGAGATGGCCGTTTCCCTTCGGCTTCCAGTTGTTTCATTAATTCCGGGCTTGTACTTCCCAACCAGATCAAACAGATCGGTACATTTTCAGGTGTCAATCCGTATTTTCCGAAATCCTCTCCTACCATTTCCGGCTGTGTTTCAATAATATTGTCAGCTCCAATTATTTCAGAAGCAAAACCGATAACACTGTTGCTTAGAGCAGGATTGTTCAAAACCGGTGGTGTTTCAGCAGGATCGACAAATATCTTTGGCAACTTATCATCGGGCAAGCCAGCGGTTTTAGCTGCGTATTCACTGATTCTTTTAATGGCTGAGATTACCTTGTCTATGGTTTCATTCGAAAAATAACGAAGGGTCAGTTGCATTTTTACCTCATCCGGAATGATATTCGGACGCGTGCCACCGTGGATTGAACCCACGGTGACAACGGCTGGTTCGGTAGGACTCAATTCGCGGCTGACAATAGTTTGCAGATCGGTAACAATGCGCGACGCAATTACAATCGGGTCGATACATTTCTGAGGGTAGGCACCATGACCGCCGACACCGTAAACTGTAATTTCCACTGTTTTCACTCCGGCAAAAACAGGGCCGCCCCGTAAACCAATCTGGCCGGTTTCCAGTTCAGGGTTGATATGAAATGCCAATGCATAGTCCGGAGTCAAGAATTTAGTAAATAAACCGGCTTCAATAGCCTGTCCTGCGCCACCGCTGTATTCTTCGGCCTGCTGTGCGATAACCATCAATGTTCCTTTCCATCCGTTTTTTAAATCAACCAGCGAACGAACCGTACCCGTCCAGGTGCTCATGTGGATGTCGTGGCCGCAGGCGTGCATCACCGAAACCTGATCTCCGTTTAAATCCGATTTTTTCGTACTTGCAAATTCAAAACCTGTTTTTTCTTCCACCGGCAATGCATCCATGTCAGTTCTTAACATCACAGTCGGCCCTTCTCCATTTCGGAAAATACCAACAACGCTGTTTCCGGCAAAGTGTTCTGTTACCTCAAAACCGAGCTTTTTTAACTCGGCCGCCATCCGTTTCGATGTTTCAAACTCCTGAAACGACAACTCCGGATTTTGATGCAGATGTTTACACAGATCAAGTGAATATGCCAGTTGACTTTCAGCTTCTTTTTTGATCTTTTCACTTAACTGACCAAATGAAATAGTTTGAATCGCAATGGTTACCAGAAATAAAACAAGTTTCAACTTCATCGTTTTTTGTTTTAATATGAATTCCGAAAATAATAAAGTTTTCAAAATCCAAAGATGGATCCGATCTCTTTAAAAAAGACCGGATCCTTTGATTTTAAATGAAACTAAAAGTCAGTGTAAGGTAAAAACTTCTTCCGGGAGAATAAATCGGACGAGTCTCAACACTCCTGATCGAGCGGGCCAGATGTTCGTAATATGCAGCATCGAACAGGTTTTGAACTCCACCTGTTGCAGTAATGTAACTTTTGAAATGCCACGAAACTTTGGCATCGACTACCGAAAATGCCGGGGTTTTTGTTTCGCCATAAGAAGTTGCAATGCGGTCTTGTTTAAACGAATGCCGGAATGAAACTTCCGGTTTAATCGTATTCTTTACAAAATTTCCCATTAAACGATAACGAAACTCCATTGGCGGAATTTCCGGAAGTGCCTCTTCCGTTGTCTGGTTCTGCCCGTATGTATAAACCAGGCTCAAATCATGCCCAAGGTGTTCACCCATTTGCTGATTCCAGCCAAACTCAAAACCTGTTATAAATGCGTTTCTGATATTCACAAACTGTCTGACACCCGGAGCCGTCATCATTGCCGGTGGAATGTCTTCACGTATTTCGGAAGAAATAAAATCATTAAGAATGGAGCTAAAAACATTCACATTCAGGTTTGTGGAATTGGTCTGATACTGAAACACCAGATCAAGTTGTTTATTAAGCTCCGGTTTCAGGTCAGGATTCCCCAACATCTCATACGGATCAATCCCAACTGGCAACTGATTGATATACAATTCCGTGATTCCCGGACTGCGGGTTGCTGCTCCCAACCAAATTCCCAGCGAAATGCTTTTGTTGAAGAACCGGGTTCCGCCTAAACTGATTGAAGGATGTAATACTGATGATTTGAGATTATCGTAATGAGCGCTAAAACGTGGGTCAGGGTTGTTGGCTACTACATGATTGTAATCCAGCCTTCCGGAAACGACAAACTGAAAACCTGTCTGGTTTAAATGCCATTCGCCAAATATACCACCTCGTTGTAAATGAGCATCCTGCCAAATATTATCTGTAAACGTTTTTCCAGCCATGGTTCCCAACAAAATGTCACGCGTACGATAACCATCGGCACTTTCCGACCGGTAATCAAATCCTGCATATAAAATACTTTTTTCAAAATCGAAACGAAGCTCGCTCCTCCCTCCATAATTATTGGTGGTGGCATCCGTTCTGGCATTTAGAGTCCGGGGCTCCAGTGTTTTATCAAGGTTATCCATCACATGATCAACAAATGTCCCGTAAATACTGGTTTTCCAACTGGATAAATTTTTATCGTAAAACATAGCCGAATGACTGGCATTAATTAACCATGTATTATCGCTTCGAAGATCCATAGTCAATGCAGGAAAATCGACATTTTTTGCCACGTTATTCGATACCAGGACTCCAACCTGTTGCGAGTCACTAATCTTGATTCCAAGCTTTCCACCCCAATTTAAACGATTAAAGCGCGCAGGGATAACAACTCCATCCCCGTCTTTATAATCCTCACCTTTTGAATAGGCTCCAAACATGCGAAAATCAATAGCCGCCGCAGACACACCAGCTACTCCTTCGGTTCTGAAAATATTTCCGTTACTTTCGTAACTTGTTCCGAAACGACCAACCGGTGTGGTCTTTTCCTTAAACTGAGGTTCGGTACTTTTAAAGTTAATGGTGCCGCCAAAAACATTGCCGTATCTTAAATTATGCGGGCCTTTTAAAACTTCTGCCTGATCGATCATATTAATCGGAATCTGGCTGGCCGCCGGGTCCATACGATTTGGGCACGCTGCAGTCGCTGTTTGCACACCATCCAGAACCAGGTTAAGCTGATCGTATTTAAAACCCCGAAGAACAGGATCGAATCCGTAAGCGCCACTTTTCCTAATCGTTGAAATCGACGGTACACTTTCAATCAAAGCTCCCGCGTCATGAGAAAGCATGTTTTGAGCCGTAAAATCCATTTTATCCGGGATTGCCTCACCGGGTGGGCGAACCTGTACAAACGTAACCGGCAGCAAATGATTTTCTTCTTCCTCAATCTGCAAATAACCATCAACAGCGGCTTGCTTCACTCTTTCAGGAGAAACGGCTAATTTCCCATAGGCAACATGAGACAGATACAGCGGAAGCCCTTCTTTCTGAGTGATCAAAATAATTCCATTTGAATCGGAAAATCCACTTTGTCCGTCGTATTGAAAATATACATCAGACACAACCTGGTTTCGTTGTTTATCTGTAAGTATAATTTTAGTTTCCTGAGAATACACAGTAAGTACTGCTAAATTCAACAGCAGTACAAATCCAATATGTATTCCGGAATATTTTGTGATAAAATTCATTCCAAAATATCTTAATTTATTTGTATTTAAATGGTTATGAGGGCAAATAGAACCTAAATCTATACTTTGGGAGGATGGAATATTTGATTGGTAATGCCAAAAAAGTAATGGTCATCTTCTACACCAAACACATCTTCTGAATCAGGAAAATAAATAAACCAGCATATCGCGGACTGGTTTATAATGTCAATATTTTGTTTCCCAGACATTTCAGGAGGCAAATCCTTTTTACTTTCCTGCTGTTCATTCATTCTCTTTTTTAACTGACAGCAACCTTTACAGGTTGAGCCTTCCACATCTTTTTCAATACACAGATTTTTTGCGATATAGTCCTGGTTCATTTTAAATGAAATATATACCAGCAATTCTGAAAACTGAAATGCAAACAGAGTAATAATTAATATGAATGCAGTCAGGTGCTTCAATTGATTTCGATTTTATTGATCTCCGTTAATAGAACTATTAAACGAAAAAAAAGTTGATAAAGAATAAAAGTATTTAATAAATAATTAAACAATGAAATTATCAATAATATCTGACTTTGATTTACACCAATTGCTTCTCAATAATCATGAGAATTAGCCATGAATCTTTAATTCCAAACCCTTATCTTTATCGGCTGATAAATTAGAAATCGATTTTAATAATTATACCAAATGCATTAAAAAATGTGCTGACCCAAATGATCAGCCTTATGCACAAAAGATGAGATAAATATGAAAATTTCAGTTGTAGGTACAGGTTATGTAGGTTTGGTTTCAGGAACTTGTTTTGCCGAAACAGGAGTCAATGTTTCATGTATTGACGTTGACGAGCGAAAAATTGAGAAACTGAATAACGGATTCATTCCCATATATGAGCCGGGTCTGGAAGACATTTACAAGAAAAATGTTGAAAAAGGCAGGCTCGAATTCACCACAAATCTGGCTGAAAGTATAAAAGATGCTGAAGCAGTTTTTATTGCCGTTGGAACCCCGCCGGATGAAGATGGTAGTGCCGACTTAAAATATGTTCTTGGGGTAGCGCGTGAAATCGGGAAATCTATGGATCACTACCTGGTAGTAGTAACAAAAAGTACTGTCCCGGTTGGTACATCAATCAAGGTAAAGAATGCTATTTCAGAAGAATTGAAAAAGCGTGGAGAAGATATTCCGTTTGATGTGGCTTCAAATCCTGAATTTTTAAAAGAAGGCAGTGCAGTGGCCGATTTCCTAAGACCTGACAGAATTGTTATCGGAACCGAATCGGAACAGGCACAAAAAGTGATGAAAAAATTGTACAAGCCTTTCCTGCTGAACGGACACCCCATTTTGTTTATGGATATAACTTCCTCGGAAATGACCAAATACGCTGCAAATTCCATGTTAGCTACCAAAATCAGTTTTATTAACGATATTGCCAATTTATGTGAGATCGTGGGTGCTGATGTTGACAATGTTCGGAAAGGTATTGGATCTGATTCACGAATAGGAAATAAGTTTATCTATCCGGGCACGGGTTATGGTGGTTCCTGTTTCCCAAAAGACGTACAGGCACTCATCCGTACCGCCGATGAACACAATTATTCACTCGAAATTTTGAAGGCTGTTGAAAAAGTAAATTATCGTCAAAAGGAAGTGCTTTTTAATAAACTCAAAGTTCACTTCAAAGGTGATTTAAAAGGAAAGAAATTCGCTATGTGGGGGCTTTCATTTAAACCTAAAACAGATGACATGAGAGAAGCTCCGTCGCTTGTAATTATCGAAAAATTGATAGCTGCCGGCGCTTCAGTTGTTGCATACGATCCGGTAGCCATGGAAGAAGCCCAACGAATTTTGGGAGAGAAAATTGGATATGCTAAAGATGAATATGATGCTCTGGTTGATGCAGATGCTCTAATTCTCGTTACCGAATGGTCCGAATTCAGATTACCGAATTTCAGAGTCGTTGCCAAACTTCTGAAGAACAAACTTATTTTCGATGGTCGTAATATTTATGACCCGGAAGAAATGGCAGAGCTTGGTTTTGATTACTACGCCATTGGCCGTAAAACCCGATAAACCAATCATTATGAAAAGAATATTAGTCACTGGCGGAGCCGGTTTTGTTGGTTCACACCTCTGCGAAAGATTATTGAAAGAGGGAAATGAAGTTGTTTGTCTTGATAACTTTTTCACCGGGAAAAAACAAAAAATAGTTCACCTGATCGAAAATCCTTATTTCGAACTGGTCAGACATGATGTAACACAACCATACTACATTGAAGTAGATGAAATATACAACCTGGCCTGTCCGGCTTCACCTATTCACTACCAGTACAACCCTATTAAAACCATAAAAACCTCCGTGATGGGGGCAATAAATATGCTTGGTTTGGCAAAACGAATTAAAGCAAAAATATTACAGGCATCTACCAGTGAAGTTTATGGCGATCCTGATATTCACCCACAGTTGGAATCGTACTGGGGAAATGTAAACCCCATTGGGATACGTTCATGTTACGACGAAGGGAAACGTTGTGCCGAATCGCTTTTTGTAAATTATCATCAGCAAAACAACGTTAGGATTAAGATCATCCGGATATTTAATACTTACGGCCCCAAAATGGAACCAGATGACGGAAGAGTGGTTTCTAATTTCATTATGCAAGCATTAAAAGGTGAAGACATTACCATTTTTGGCGACGGAACACAAACCCGTAGCTTTCAGTATGTGAGCGATCTGGTTGAAGGGATGATTCGGATGATGGCTACTGAAGAAGGTTTTACCGGGCCTGTAAACATTGGTAATCCGGGTGAATTTACAATGATCGAACTGGCAAATGAAATTCTTGACATTACCGGTTCCAGGTCAAAACTCATTCACATGCCTCTTCCGCAGGACGATCCTACCCAACGCCAGCCGGATATTACATTGGCACGTAAAATGTTAAATGGATGGGAACCCAAAATTCCACTAAGGGAAGGTTTGATAAAAACTATCGATTATTTCGATCAGTTACTCAAAGAAGGAATGGCATAATAATCTGATCGGTGGAAGGCTGATTAAGTGGAGTAATTTATAGTTTTACTTAAAAGACGGTTAGTCCCTTTTTATAAATTTAAGCGTTTTTAAAACTCCGGAATTGTTGTAGTACCTCAAAATGTAAACACCGCTTTGACTGCACTCGCTTGCAACATTTAACAGCACTTTCGATGAAACGTTGTAAATAAATTCCTTGTGAAATACTTTAAGTCCATTTAAATTATATATATCGATTGTAAAATCATGGTCACCTTCATCGGGTAAATTAACATATATTATGTCGTTTACTAGATTTCCATCCAGGGTGATAGACCGATCATTATCATTGGTGAAATCGACCAAATCTTCAACAGATCCGTTATTGATGTTAATAATTCCGCTTTTTTCTGTGTAAACCGATTGATTTGTTTTATAACCATAAAGTGCTATTTCATTTACCTGCGCCGTTACACCTTCTTTCATACTAAGTCGAAGATATCTTGATTTTACTGAAACGTTGTGTTCTGACCATGCATTAAATTCAGTACATGGCTCAGTTAATAAATGATTCCAATTTCCCGGCTCTCCTGTCTGAATCTCCAGGTTCTGGGATTTGCCCATCACGTGGAGTGCAATTTTTGTTAGTTCGTACATTTCACCCAAATCAATATACACATGATAAGGCCCTTTGTCCATATTAAAATAAGGTTTCCATGCCCTGCTGAAAGGATGAATACCATTTTCAGGATTACAGGATTGTTCATCGACTAAATAGGCAGGAGACCAGTAACTTAAACCGGAAACTTCATCAACCAACATCTCAGCCGAAAGCTTTATTTGAACAGGAGCCTCATTTGACTCCTTCTTCTGGTTTGCACATGCTGTAATTTCCGATTCAGATGATTTTTGAATATTTTCTGCCGTTGAGTTAAATACCGGCAAGAGCAAAAATAGTGAAGTACATATGAGTATATTTTGATAAAATACCCATATAATCCGCGATATTTTAATCTTTATATACATGATTCCAATTTTAACAGTTGTTTGTTATAAGCCATATGCAAGTTACATAATCAGGTCTTTGAGGTAACCATACAAATAGCTGAAATTCAGTCGTTAAAAACTGATTTACCGTTAAGGAATTTTGAAGAATTAGATCAGAATATTGTACTTAAAAGGTTTAAGGCATGAATCAGCATCTGCTGAAATTTGAATGCCTTCTATCTCTAAGATGTCTGGAATCCTGACAAGTACTGATCCAAAGAAAACACTCTGTTCGTGAGAGAAATAAAGAATTCAACAAGAATGAAAAGAACACAACTTACCAAACCAGGTCACAGGCATCTGCAGGCATCCAGTGTTTGTCTTTTCCCTCCCACTTTACATTACACCCGATTGGGTTGGTAACCGGAACAGAAACTTCCTTTCCCTGTGTCAACTCTTCAAGCGTTCGAGCTAAATCATTCACTGTAATTTTGGAAGCATCTTTTGGGTTATCCACTCCCCTACCCGTGTAAACCAGTCTACGTTCCGAATTGAAAACATAA
Organism: Draconibacterium sp.; assembly: GCA_035399765.1. Classification (GTDB taxonomy): domain Bacteria; phylum Bacteroidota; class Bacteroidia; order Bacteroidales; family Prolixibacteraceae; genus Draconibacterium. Next base: position 8,824 of record DAOPJR010000064.1, read on the forward strand.
AAGTGGGGAGTACGCAATGCCCCGTATGCCAATGCAGTCTCCTGGCTTTCGTCGTACAAATATTTCCAGGGGAATTTATGCTCTTCCATCCGGGCTACCATGTGTTCAAAATCGTCTTCGGCATAGGTATTTTTACTGTTCGAATTGATTCCCACAAACTCCACTCCGGCATTTCTGAATCGTTCTGCAGTCTTCCGTGTTACTTCATCGCTGCCAAGCACATAAGGGCAGTGATTACAGGTAAAAAACAGTACCAGCAATTTTGCATTTTCAAAACTGCTGAGCGAATATATTTTTCCGTCGGTGGCCGGAAGTTGAAAATCAATTGCCTTTTTTCCTATTTCGAGTGTGAACGCCATGAATAAAACTTTGTTTATTATTAAAGGATTTAGTATCCCAAAATGTTTAAATCTTTCCCTATTTTTAGGCATCCTGATCTGATAATTTTCTAAATAAAATGAATCGAGAAGAAGCATTGCAAAAAGTAAAAGATCTCCAGCGTGAGCTTGAAGAACACAACTACAATTATTACGTTTTAAACCAGCCTACAATCAGTGATTTCGAGTTCGACATGAAACTCAAAGAGCTGGAAGGCCTGGAAAAAGAATTTGGAATTGATGATCCAAACTCGCCCACACAGCGCGTTGGAAGCGATCTCAGCAGTGATTTCGAACAGGTGACACACAAATACATGATGCTTTCTCTTTCAAATGCCTATTCTGAAGAAGAAATTGCAGACTTCGATACCCGTGTAAAAAAGATCATCGGTACAGAATGCGAATATGTTTGTGAACTAAAATTCGATGGTTCTTCGATAAGCCTGTGGTACGAAAACGGAGAACTCGTGCGTGCAGTGACCCGTGGGGATGGTGAAAAAGGAGATGATGTAACAGCAAATGTCAGAACAATTCGCTCAATCCCGTTAAAATTAAGAGGAAATGATTATCCGTCCAGTTTTGAAATCAGGGGCGAAATTTTATTGCCTTTTGATGAATTTAACCGGCTGAATGAAGAACTGGAAGCAAAGGGTGAACCACTGCTTGCCAACCCCAGAAATACTGCAGCGGGTACTCTGAAAATGAAAAACTCATCGGTAGTAGCATCTCGTAAACTCGATGCATATTTGTATTATTTGCTGGGTGAACAGCTTCCCGCCGATGGTCACTTTCAGAACCTGCAAAAGGCAAAAGAGTGGGGTTTTAAAATTTCAGAACACACCAAACTTTGTAAAAACCTGGATGAAGTGTTTGCTTTTCTTCGAAAGTGGGATAGCGAGCGTTTTAAACTTCCGGTGGCAACAGACGGTGTGGTCATCAAAGTAAATTCGAAGAACTTACAGGAAAACCTCGGTTTTACAGCCAAATCGCCTCGCTGGGCCATTGCGTATAAATTTAAAGCAGAAAGCGTTACAACCGTTCTGAAATCGGTTTCTTACCAGGTTGGACGAACGGGAGCCGTAACACCGGTTGCCAATCTCGAGCCAGTTCTCATTGCCGGAACCATAGTAAAACGTGCTTCTTTGCATAACGCTGATATTATTAAAAACCTCGACCTCCATATCGGCGATTCAGTTTACGTGGAAAAAGGTGGTGAAATTATTCCTAAAATTACAGGCGTGGATGCCAGTAAACGCCACCCAATGTTTGCACCAGTTACATTTATCCAAAGCTGCCCCGAATGCGGGACAAAACTTATTCGTAACGAAGGGGAAGCAGCTCATTACTGTCCAAACGAAGACGGGTGTCCTCCTCAGATAAAAGGGAAAATGGAGCACTTTGTTAGCCGTAAGGCAATGGATATTGATGGAATAGGCGAAGAGACGATTGAACTTTTATATTCGCAAAATCTGGCAAAAAACATTGCCGATTTGTATGAATTAAAAAAAGAACAGCTGGAGAATCTGGATCGCATGGCAGAAAAATCAGCTCAAAGGATTTTGGACGGACTGGAAGCTTCAAAAAAAGTACCTTTTGAACGGGTACTGTTTGCACTTGGAATTCGTTTTGTGGGTGAAACAGTAGCCAAAACATTAGTTAATAAACTACACACCATTGAAAACATTGAGTCTCAGACGACTGAACAACTGACAGAGATTGATGAAATCGGGGGAAGAATTGCAGAAAGTGTAGTTGACTGGTTCTCGAAACCGGAACATCTTCAACTGATTGAAAAGTTGAAACAGCATGGTTTGCAATTCGCTATCAACGAGGAACAGTTGGCTGGCAGGACTAATAAACTAAGTGGACTGAACATTATCATTTCAGGTACTTTTGAAAAACACTCGCGCGATGAACTTAAAAAAATGATCGAGATGAATGGCGGGAAAAATGTGGGATCAATTTCAAAAAATACTAATTATATGCTGGCAGGGAAAAACATTGGCCCCAGCAAATTAGAGAAGGTTACCAAACTCGGCATCCCAACGATCTCAGAAGATGAGTTCCTCGAAATGCTAAAAGACTGAAAAGTTTAGTTTATCCAAAAATCGAACCGTTTTGCGCATGACCAGTAACCATATTTAACATTGCAAAAAAAGTAACTACATTTGCTTTTCATAATACAAAAAGATGATAAAAAACCTATTGATACTACTTGTGTTCATCCATTGTACAACTTTTTCATTTGCTCAGAATTTCATGGAATGGTCAGCAGATCAACCACTTCGTGTAGAAGATTTTGAAGCACCAGCCCCCAATTCTGCAGATATGCAAAGTGCCTCAGGCAGTTTTTCGGTTTCCTACGAATTTGGCGGACTAAGTCTGATTACCACCAGAAATTTGAATTCGTATGTACACTGCAACTTTCAAAAAGATGCTTCTTATTTCGATCAGGCAGATGAAGCGGCAACCAAACGAATGCTTGCCTATCAGCAGTTGATTTTTAATATGTATGAACTGGAAGCACGGAATCTCAGAAAGCGATTTTTTGAAGAACGTACCCGTTTACTTACCAAAGGTCCCGGGGAAATTTACCAGGAAGTAGCCGCCGAACATGCCCGACAGTTAACAAAAGTGGAAAGCGAGACTTTTCATGGCTCGAATATGGAAGAAATTAAGCGCTGGAACAGCTGGGTACTTGAAGAAATTAAAAAATTAAGTGACTTTTGTATCGACTGCAAACCTTCGAAGAAAAAGAAGAAAGACTAAGCTGAAATGAAATTCAAAGAAATATACCGAGAGCGTAAATTTAAACAAGAACTTGCAAGGATTCAGCGGACTCCGCATGTCCCAAAATTAGATGAGGTAAAAAAAGTGGGTGTTATCTGGCAACCTTCACAAAAAGAAGCCATGAATTATCTTCGCGATTATTTCAACAAAAACCACATCATTTTCAGAACATATTGTGTATTCGATGAATTGAGTAACCCACTTGAAGCCAACAATGCACTCACAGTAAATGATCTGAACTGGTGGGGAATTCCAAAACCGGAAACAACCCAAGATTTTATGTCTGTTCACTTCGATCTTTTGCTAAATATTGCCTTAAAACAGAATTTCGTTCTCGATTATATAACCGCTTTAACGCCTGCAAAATTTAAAGTAGGCACCTCAAATCTTGAAACAAACTACTTCGACTTGAATATTAATATTGGTGAAAATCAGGACACGATGTTCCTTGTCAAACAACAAATTTTTTATCTTGTGCAGCTAAATAAAAGATAAAGCAAATGAGTCAGCTTTTCACAGGTGCCGCAGTAGCGCTGATTACTCCGTTTACAAAAGATAACCAGGTTGATTACAAATCACTCGAAACTGTTGTTGAAAAACAGGTGAAGGGTGGCATGGATTATCTGGTTGCCCTCGGAACTACTGCCGAAACGGCTACATTGTCCGGTCCTGAAAAAGCAAACATCGTGGAACTTGTTAAGGAAAAATCGGAAGGGCTACCAGTTGTGGTTGGAATGGGCGGAAACGACACCCGAACAATTCTGAAACAAATTGACAAATTTAATTTTAATGGCATCAGCGGAATTCTGGTGGTAACTCCATACTACAACAAACCATCTCAGGAGGGAATGTATCGTCATTACTTAGAAGTTGCCAAAGCCAGCCCGGTTCCGGTTATTCTTTACAATGTACCATCGCGTACCGGAGTAAATCTTGAAGCCTTAACCGTAGCTCGTTTAGCAGAAGCATCGGAGAATATTGTTGCTGTTAAGGAAGCTTCCGGTGAACATTCGCAAATGACCAAAATTCTGAAATACACACCGGATAATTTTACTTTGATTTCGGGTGATGATTTGCTTGCCGTTACCATTTCATCGATTGGTGGCAAAGGCGTTATCTCTGTAATTGGAAATGCCCTGCCGGAAAAAATGAGCACCCTGATGCACCGGGCACTTGCTAATGATTATGCAGGTGCACGTGAGATTCATTTCGAATTGATCGAGATGTTTCAACTGATGTTTAAGGAAGGAAACCCAGGAGGAGTTAAGGCCCTTATGAACATCCAGGGAACTATTGAAAATGTGCTGCGATCACCGCTTTATCGTGTGAGCGATGCCTTGTACGATGAGATAAAAACCTGTTACAAAAAAGTAAAGTAGTTAACGCTTTTTAATCTTTCGATTCCCTTTCTTCTGCCTAAAAAGTCTTAGTTTTGCAAAAGAATTGATAGACAAATGAAACGTTTCATTTTCATTTTACTGGTTTTTATTTCGTTAGAAAGTCTTGCCCAACAAGGTCTTCAGATGAAATTTGGTGAAGTGGATTCTACCGAAGTACTTCAACAACGTCAAATTGAATATTACGAGTTCATAAACGGGTTGGGACAAGTAGAAATAATGAATAACATAAAACTACCAACTTCTCGGTTCAATCCAACAGTTGGCAGTCCCTACACATTCAATTTCACCTTCCAACCACTATTCACAAACAATTTCACAGCATTCAGTAACTTCGATCTGGTTTCTCCTTTTTTTTACAATGGCGAAATTTTGAGCTCTGATGCTTATCAAATTGGAAATAAATTGGTTTTGGGTGGCTTTAGCTACGGGGCTAATTCTGTGATGTCGGCGCCGCTGCCTAACCAAATGGGACGCTCGTTTGATAATTACGGATCAACTATGTTTATGCAATACAAGGTCTCAAAAAACTTCAAAATTGAAACACGCGTGTCAGTCGGTCAAAACAGTGGGCCAATTCCGCCGGGGTTTTGAAGGACTGAAGATCTAAATATAATCTGAACTCTAAACACTGAACTTTGAACTCCAATTTCATTACCTTTAAACACTAAAATTTAAACTTTATACTTTCGGATGCTGAACGTTTACAAAGCTTCTGCAGGGTCGGGAAAAACTTTTCAACTGGTTCTGGAATACCTGAAACTAATTCTTGACAATCCTTTTAATTACAAGCACATTTTGGCGGTGACTTTTACAAACAAGGCTACCAACGAAATGAAAGGACGAATATTGGAGCAGCTATACAAACTGGCCAACAACGAAAAATCGGATTATGTGGAGGCCATTCAGAAAGGTGCCAATTATTCAGAGCAATTCATCAGGCAACGGGCGGGTGAAGTTTTGAAAAACATTCTTCATGATTACAATCGTTTCGCCATCAATACCATCGATTCTTTCACGCAAAAAGTGATTAAATCGTTTAACCGAGAACTCGGAATCTCGCCAAATTTCACCTTGGACCTGGATAATGATATCATCCTACAGGAAGCGACCGACCGGCTTTTTGCCAAAATAGGCAACGATAAAAAACTATTAAACTGGCTGCGTGATTACAGCCGCGAACGAATAGAAGAAAATCGAAGCCAGCGTCTCGATTCTGAAATCCAGAAACTGGGCAATGAATTATTTAAGGAGCGTTTCCAGACTTTCTTTCCTGCTGATGGTGATTCGGTTTATACCCGCGATAATCTGAATGAACTGGTAAGCGAACTCAGAAAGATAGTTGCATGGTATGAAAACACCCTTAAAAAACTGGGGCAACAACTGGTTGACGATATGAATGGACACAGATTATCGCCTGCTGATTTTTCGGGTGGTGCCAGTCGCAGTGTCGGTTCTTTCTTTATTAAGCTGGCTAATGGAGATCAGCCTAATTTTACGAATACAGTTCTTCAGTGTGGAGAAACAGCCGAGAAATGGGTTACAAAAACCAACCCCCGCCGGTTAGAGATTTTGGCGATAGTAGAACAAAATCTGCAATCTAAACTTCAGGAAACTATCACTTATTATCAGCAAAATTACCCGCGTTACAACTCAGCCCTGGCAGTTTTAAAACAAGTCCGAACACTCGGAATCCTGATTGACTTAAAAGACGAAATTAAAGAGCTACTGCGCGAAAAAGACACGCTACCACTCTCCGATTCCAACCTTTTACTAAGCAAGATTATCGGGGAAAGCGATTCGCCCTTTGTTTACGAGAAGATGGGCACCTACTACAAACATTTTATGCTCGACGAGTTTCAGGACACATCGGGCCTCCAGTGGAACAACTTTAAACCCTTGCTACTGAACTCGCTTGCCGAAGGCCAGTCGAACCTTATTGTTGGTGATGTAAAACAATCGATCTACCGCTGGCGAAACAGCGACTGGAATATTCTGGCAGAACAACTTGAAAAAGACTTCACCGAAGAACAGCGACATGAAAGTAACCTGGATTACAACTGGCGCAGCGATCGAAACATCATCGATTTTAACAATGAAATCTTCAGCCAGCTTCTAAATGTTTTTGAGACGGAGCTTTTTGGCGAGCTGGATAACCAGCAGGAATACATCGACAAATTCAGAAAAATATACCATTCGTACCGGCAGGAACCCGGTAAAAAATCAGCAGAGAAAAAAGGTCTGGTTACGGTCGATTATTTTGAAAATGAAACCTTTGCAGAAGATTCAACAACAAACCTGATAAAACAAGTTAAGCGGTTGCAAGACAATGGAATTAAAGCCTCTGAAATTGCTATCCTGGTTCGTAAAAACAAAGAAGGGATTAATATTATCGAAGCATTTCTGGAAGCCGCCCGCCAACCCGAAAACGAGAAGTATGGATTATCGGTTCTTTCCAACGAATCACTGTTTTTGCATGCATCGCGTGGTGTACTTTTTATCATTAACACCATTGAACACCTGGTTGACCCAGAAAATAAGGTTGTAAAAGCGAATCTTCTTTATCTCTGGCTAAACTGGTTAAAACCACTAAACGAAACTCAGAATTCAGCTGGAACAAAAGATTTGATCGTAGGGCTTCATGATGATTTGGTAATTAGTTTTGACACCGAGCTTGGTGAAAAAATAAACCTTGCAAAAGTCAAAGTTCTTTTGGCTTCACTCGACGAATCAGTTACTCACATTGCTTCCCTGTTTGGTTTATTTCAAATCGAATCAGAATTGCCTTTTATTCAAACCCTTATTGATAAGGCCGGAGAACTGAAAACATCGCTTTCGAACGATTTATCGAATTTCTTATTCTGGTGGAACGAAAAGGGAATTACAACATCGGTGAGCGTAAACGAGGAAGTTGATTCGATTCGGCTACTCACTATTCATAAAGCAAAAGGACTGGAATACAGAGCCATTCTTATTCCTTATTTTAACTGGGATACCAGCTGGCAGGGTTTTAATACCCCACTCCTCTGGTGCGAACATCCCGAATCTCCGTTCAATCGCTTTCCCCGTCTACCAGTCATGGCCGATTCAACAATGAAAATTTCGGAATATGCCAATGATTACTTCGAAGAAAAAGTGAACACATTCATCGATACGATGAACCTGATTTATGTGGCTTTTACCCGCGCAAAGTCCATTTTGATGATTAATTGTCCAAAACCAACAATCAAACAAAACGGAGAAGAATCGGGTAAAGGAACCGATCGTTTATTGCTGGAAGCCCTCCGTCGGCTCAATCAAAAGTCTGAATTTGCCGGGAGTTTTGACGAAAACACTTATCGCTTTCTGTTTGGCAGTTTGCCTGACTATGAAAAGTTAAATAATACAAGCAATACAAACTACCTGAAACAATATAGTTTCAACGATTTTAGCCAGAGAATCAGCTTGCGGATTTCAGGAGAGGATTTTTTAATTGAAGGGAAACGGCATCATTCTGAAAGAAACATGGGGAAACTGATTCACGAAATCCTGTCCTCAATCGAAACAAAAAACGATCTGCCAGGCGCTTGTAAAAAAGCTTTTATCGAAGGGAAAATCGATGAGAATGAGCGCAAGCAAATTGAAGATACGTTAAATGATAATCTGGAACTGGAAACCACAAAAAGCTGGTTCGATGGTTCGTTTACCGTTTTAAACGAACGTGATGTACTGGGTCCGGAAAGCCTGCTCAGGCCCGACCGGATCATGTACTCAGGCGAACATGCTGTAGTTGTTGATTACAAAACAGGCGAAGCAATACCGGAAAAATACAACCGCCAGGTTGAAAAATATGCCCATCGATTAAAAGAAACCGGCTTCACAAAAGTGGAAGCTTATCTGTGGTACCTCGCCAGCAACGAAGTGGTAAAAGTTTGTGAGATGTAAGAAAATAAATATTTGCTTCTTATTTATTCGAAAGTATAGTGTTTTTTTATGGCCGACTGAATATCCCAAACGCATTCCAAACCCTTTGGGAACATTACAAAATCCCCTGCTTTTATGGTATATGCTTCAAACTCGGTGGTAACAACAGCTTCGCCTTCAAGAATATAGCAAAGTTCGGTTTGATCGTAAAACCACTCGAATTTATCTTCATCGTGTTCCCAAACAGGCCAATCAAAAACTCCTTCCTGTTCCAATTCTTCCTGGGAATACTGTTCAATTTCAACTTTCATGTTTCAGAATATTAAGCTTTAATACTGTTTCTGATTTTGAAGAAACATAGTTGTAAAAATAATGATTAAAGTTAATTTAACGGATAGTAAAAATCATTTAAAATTTGAATTCTTACCTTCGTCTTAATTCAACAACATTCTTAAACTCGAAAATGAACAGAATATTATTTTTCCTTGCAATTTTCCTGCTGCTGGCAGGGTGCAACCAAACTACACAAAAGGAGTCGTCAACACAAGCAAACGACAATTTCTCATTTGTTTTTATGACCGATGTCCATGTTACAAAGGATCGTCATGCTGATGAAGGACTGATGCAAGCCATTGACACAATCAATAAACTGGCTCCTAATTTCGTGCTGACGGGAGGTGACAATATTATGGATGCCCTCGGGCAACCTCATTCAACAGCCGATAGTTTGTATTCCCTGTTTGATGAAACAATGAAAAACCTGAAAATGCCATGGTACAGCACCATGGGAAATCACGAAGTTTTTGGTTTGTACGAATCAAGCGGAGTAAGTCCTTCTGACGATGAATATGGTAAACTGATGTACGAAAACCGTTTTGCCAAGCGCTATTATTCGTTTGATTACAAAGACTGGCATTTTATTGTACTTGATGCTATCGGGATGACTGAAGACCGGCACTATTACGGACACATCGACGATGAGCAGATTGAGTGGCTAAAAAGTGACCTGGAAAAAACCGGAAAAGAACGCCCGGTTGTAATCAGTACACACATTCCTTTATTAAGTGTTGGAGAACAAATCATGGTGGCGTCTACAGGTGCATTTAGTGAAGGATCTATTGTTACCAATGCCAACATAGTCAGAAAAATTATTGAGCAGTACAATACCAAAATTGTTCTTCAGGGACACCTTCATTTTCTGGAAGATATTAATTACAACGGCATTCATTACATAACCGGTGGAGCTGTTTCGTCACAGTGGTGGCAGGGACCACGCTTTGGAATGCAGGAAGGTTTCCTCAAGATTGACGTTTCGGGTGAACAGTTTAAATGGGAATATATTGATTTTGGTTGGGAACCCAAAAGTTAACTGTAAACCGTCAATACCAACCTGCGCGAACCGCCGTAATTACGGAATTCGCAAAAATAGATCCCCTGCCAGGTGCCCAGATTCAGCCTACCCCGCGTGATTGGAATGGTAATTTCGGCCCCGATCACGGAGGATTTTAAATGTGCAGGCATATCGTCGCTTCCTTCGTAGGTGTGAATATAAACCGGATCATCTTCGGGTATCATTTTATTCATGAAGTTTTCAAAGTCATTCCGAACAGTTGGATCGGCATTTTCATTAATTGTAATCCCTGCAGAGGTGTGTTTAACCAGAATGTGTAATAACCCGGCATCGGGCAATGCGGGCAGTTGTTCTTCAATAAAGGAAGTGATGAGATGGTAGCCCCTTGATAAACGCGGAAGTGTTATTTCTCTTTGTTGGATCATAATTAAAAACTTTCGGATAAAAGTACAAACATTTGAAGAACGGGAATAATAGTTTAAATAATCAAAATGACTTAATACCCGTGAATTCTCCATTCACCTAAAAAATGAAATCATTCGTCTGATAAATTTGAAATAGTGTTCAAATTTGAATTAACTTCAAGCATTATTAAAGCCATAAAAAACAGAGACATGTTACTTTTAGTTATTTCATTAATTGTTGCAGCCGTTGTCAGGCTGTTTATGTACAATCGGGCAGAACATTGCCTGCATACTAAAGATATTGACATTGAACAACTCAAATAAAAACGAATAAACACCTTGTATGAAAATTCTTGGAAACCTCATTTGGCTCATTTTTGGTGGATTTGCAATTTTCCTGGAATATATGGTAGCCGGACTGGCACTGTGTATTACTATTGTTGGGATTCCTTTTGGAATACAATCGTTTAAACTGGGAGTACTGGCCTTGTGGCCTTTCGGAACAAAAATCGAATACATGGATTATGCCCCGGGATGCCTTTCCACCATCATGAACATCATTTGGTTATTCATTGGCGGAATCTGGATTATGCTCACTCACGTATTTTTCGGATTGTTGCTTGGAATCACAATTATTGGTATTCCTTGGGCAAAACAGCACTTCAAAATGGCTTCTCTCGCTTTAACTCCTTTCGGCAGAA
>DAOPJR010000065.1:0-7470 GCA_035399765.1 Draconibacterium sp.
CAAGGGATGCTTGGACTCACATTTGCAAACGAAAACGATTACGATCTGATTCAGGAAGACGATTCGTTCAACTTTGTTGATCTGGTAGATTTTGCTCCAAATAAGCAACTTACGTTAGAAATTGTACATTCTGATGGTTCTGCCGATACAATTAAATTGAATCACACATACAACGAACAACAAATTGAGTGGTTCAAAGCAGGATCGGCATTAAATCTGATTAAAAAACAAAACGCATAATAATTACTGTTCGGGTAGTCTGAAATACAGATTATCCGAACTACTTTAAAAAACCAAATATTAAATAACCAGTAAATTAATTGACAAGACCATGCAAAAAATTAAAGTAGCAAATCCGGTCGTAGAGCTCGACGGCGATGAAATGACGCGAGTTATCTGGGACTTTATTAAGCAAAAGCTGATCTTACCTTATCTTGATATCGATCTGAAATATTACGATTTAGGGATGGAATACCGCGACGAAACGAATGATCAGGTTACCATCGATGCAGCCAATGCAATAAAAAAATACGGTGTTGGCGTAAAATGTGCCACCATCACTCCCGATGAAGCACGTGTTGAAGAATTTGGGCTAAAAAAAATGTGGAAATCGCCCAACGGAACTATCCGTAATATTTTAGGTGGAACGGTATTCCGTGAGCCGATTATCTGTAAGAATGTACCCCGCCTTGTTCCCGGATGGACAAAACCAATATGCATTGGCCGTCATGCTTTCGGCGATCAATATCGTGCAACCGACTTTCTGACCAAAGGAAAGGGAAAACTCACCATCACTTTTACACCGGAAGATGGCAGCGATCCCATTTCACACGACGTTTTTGATTTTGAAGGTGATGGTTTGGCAATGGCCATGTACAATACCGATGAATCGATCATCGGATTTGCCCGTTCATGTATGAATATGGCTATCGAGAAAAAATGGCCTTTATACATGTCAACAAAAAATACAATCCTGAAAGCTTACGATGGCAGATTTAAAGATATTTTCCAGGAGATTTATGAAACCGAATTCAAAGAACAATTTGAAGCTTTAGGAATTACTTACGAACACCGTTTGATTGACGATATGGTAGCCGCAGCCATGAAATGGAATGGTGGTTATGTTTGGGCATGTAAAAATTATGATGGCGACGTACAGAGTGATACTGTTGCTCAGGGTTTTGGCTCACTCGGATTGATGACTTCAGTTTTGGTAACTCCGGATGGAAAAACAATGGAAGCCGAAGCTGCTCACGGAACCGTGACACGCCACTATCGTCAGCACCAGAAAGGAAAACCAACTTCAACGAATCCTATCGCTTCCATCTTTGCATGGACCAGAGGATTGGCCTTCCGTGGAAAGCTTGATGACAATCAGGAGCTTATCCATTTTGCCAACGCACTCGAAGAAGTTTGTGTTGAAACGGTGGAATCAGGAAAAATGACAAAGGACCTCGCGTTGATTATTTATGGTAATGATTTAACAGAAGATAATTACCTAACAACTGAGCAATTTCTGGAGACACTGGATGAAAATCTTCAAAAAAAATTGATCTCGTTTAATAATTAACGAATAAGCTGTTTTTTGTAATTTGGTAAACTTATGACAAATACGATCACAATAGAGAATGGAAAGTTGTTGGTACCTGATCAACCAATTATCCCTTTTATTGAGGGTGATGGAATTGGGAAAGATATTACAGGGCCATCACAGAGGGTGATTGATGCCGCTGTTGCCAAGGCATACAGCAGCAGTAAAAAGCTGATCTGGAAAGAAGTTTTAGCCGGAGAGAAAGCATATCACGAAACCGGAAATTATCTTCCGGAGGAAACACTGGAAGCTTTCAAAAAATACCTGGTTGGTATTAAAGGGCCTCTTCAGACCCCGGTTGGTGAAGGTATACGTTCGTTGAATGTAGCTCTGCGGCAAACCCTCGATCTTTATGTTTGTGTTCGTCCGGTTCGCTGGTTCAAAGGGGTTCCCTCCCCGATTCGTTATCCTTCGATGGTAGACATGCACATATTCCGCGAAAACACCGAAGACATTTATGCCGGTATCGAATACATGGTTGGAGACGAAAAGAACCGAAAATTCCGCGATTTTCTGATCAATGAAATGGGTGTGGATAAAGTACGTTTTCCCGAATCATCGTCTTTCGGTGTAAAACCTATTTCTGAAGAAGGATCGGTCCGACTTACAAAAGCAGCTATTGAATATGCCATTCAGCGAAATCTTCCATCTGTTACTATCGTTCACAAGGGAAATATTATGAAGTATACAGAGGGAGCTTTCAAGAATTGGAGTTACGATCTCGCAGAAACTACATTTGGAGAAAGTACTTTTACCTGGCGTCAATACGAAAAAACCAAAAAAGAAAAAGGACAACTCGACGCAGATAAAGCACTCGAATCAGCAAAGAAATCGGGAAAGGTGATTATAAAGGATTGTATCACAGATGCATTCCTGCAAGAATCACTTCTTCACCCATGGGATCATTCTGTTATTGCAACAATGAATCTGAACGGTGATTACATTTCAGACCAGTTGGCTGCCATGGTTGGAGGAATCGGAATTTCACCTGGAGCTAACATAAACTACCAAAGTGGTTATGCCATTTTTGAAGCCACTCACGGCACAGCACCGAATATAGCAGGAACGGGGAAAGCTAATCCTGGATCATTAATCCTTTCGGGAGTAATGATGCTGGAATACCTTGGATGGGATGAAGCTGCTGAACATGTTTACGATGCAATGGAACACGTATTTGCCAAACGAAGAGTGACATCCGACCTGCACGCACAGATGGAAGGTGCCACTTTGCTCACTACCTCTGAATTTGCTGACGAGATTATTAAGAATATGCATTGACAAAAAAGAACAAATTTAATTACATAGACAGATGGAATACATTAAGTACAGATTTTATCAAAAAGCTAACCGCTGCGCCGCAGAATTTCAGCGTTTGAAAAAAGAACATGCCGATGTTGTGCTCGGACAGGTAACACTTGGTCAGGTTCTGACAGGGATGAAAGGCATTCCTGCTTTGGTAACCGACACTTCAAAACTCGATCCTGAAGAAGGAATCCGTTTTAAAGGATATTCAATTCCTGAGTTACAACAAAAACTTCCTAAAATTAATCCGGATGGAGAACCACTTCCTGAAGGACTTTTATATCTGATGCTAATCGGTGAAATCCCGAACCAGGAAGATACATTGAATCTGTCAAAGGATTTGCAAACACGCGCTCATGTACCACAGCACACGTTTGACGTAATTGATGCACTTCCTAAAACAGCCAAGCCAATGACTCAGTTCGCCGCTGCAATTCTTTCAATGGCTACCGAATCTATTTTCCAGAAAGCATACCGTGCCGGAGTAGGCAAAAAATTCTACTGGGATGCAACTTACGAGGATATCATGAATCTGATTGCACGTTTGCCACATATTGCTGCATATATATATCGCCGTATGTTCCATGGAGATAAACACATTGATCCAAATCCGCGTTTGGACTGGGCAGGAAACCTTGCTCACATGATGGGATTCGACTCAGAAGATATCCGTCGGCTGTTCCGTATGTACATGTTAATTCATGCCGATCATGAAGGTGGTAATGTTTCTGCGCATACTGCACACCTGGTGGGTTCTGCTTTGAGTAACCCATATTATGCTTATGCGGCAGCGATGACTGGTTTAGCCGGGCCTCTTCACGGATTTGCCAATCAGGATGTAATTTTCTGGATATTTGAAATGATTGAGCAACTTGAAACTGATACACCAACTGATGAACAAGTAGCTGCTTACTGTAAAAAAACTCTGGAAGAAGGCCGTGTAATTCCAGGATACGGACATGCTGTTCTTCGTAAAACAGATCCACGTTTTACCGCGCAACAGGAATTTGCCCAAAAATACATCAAAGACGATAAGATGGTGAATATTGCTGATCAGTTATATCGTGTTGTACCACCAATTCTTGGCTCTGTAGGTAAAATTCAAAACCCATGGCCAAATGTAGATGCCTATAGTGGTGCTTTACTTTATCACTACGGAATTAAGGAATATACTTTCTATACCGTTTTGTTTGGAGTTTCACGTTCATTGGGAGTTTTAGCCTCTCTGGTTAATGATCGTATTTACGGTATGCCTATCGAACGTCCATCCTCTTATCCTCTTAGTTGGTTTAAACAGCGGGCTGAAGGTTCTCCGGGAGATTGTTAATAAATTCAATCCATATTGTAAAAAACCGATCTGTCATTTAACAGATCGGTTTTTTTTATGCTTTTATTTACTTCAGACTTGGTAATCCAAGTCACACAAACTGCTTAAAAACACCTCTTTAACCAGTAATTTGTCATAACCTTTAGATCATTTGTTTGTTTAAACAAAAAAACTAAAATCAAAACTTATGAAAGTTGTCGTTCTGGGAGCGGGAATTTCCGGTCATACCGCAGCCGCATTTCTAAAAAAACAACTAGGCAAAAAACACGATGTAATTGTCGTATCACCTAGCCAGTATTATCAATGGGTTCCTTCCAACATATGGGTAGGTGTAGGTAAAATGACACCCGATCAGGTACGTTTTAAACTTGAAAAAGTTTATCGTCGGTGGGATATTGAATTTCACCAGGCAAAAGCAGTAGCCATTCATCCTGAGGGCGATGAAAATTCAAGTGCCGGTTTTATCGATATTGAATATACCTCGGAAGACAAACGAGGACAAAGCGGCAAAATAGAGTATGATTATCTGGTGAATGCCACCGGACCGAAATTGAACTTTGAAGCCACTGAAGGTCTTGGCCCGGGTAAAAATACTGTTTCTGTCTGTTCGTATGACCATGCAGCTCATGCCTGGGAAGAACTTAACAAAAGTATCAGTAAGATGAAACAGGGTGAAAAACAACGTTTCCTTATTGGTACCGGCAGTCCTACTGCTACTTGCCAGGGTGCCGCTTTTGAATACGCCTTGAACATTGCTTTCGAATTAAAAAGACGAAAGTTATCACACTTAGCTGAGATCACATGGATCTCGAACGAATACGAAGTAGGTGATTTCGGAATGGGTGGAGCATTTGTAAAACGGGGTGGCTACATCACATCAACAAAGGTTTTCACCGAATCGGTTTTTGCTGAGAACAATATCAAGTGGATTAAACGTGCCGGTGTATATAAAGTAGAACCGGGAAAAGCCTATTTCGAAACGCTGGATGGAGAAGAACGTAGCATTGGGTTTGACTTTGCCATGCTGATTCCGGGATTTTCAGGACAACCAATCAAAGCTTTCGATAAAAAAGGTGAAGATATTACCTCCAGCATTTTTGCTCCAAATGGTTTTATGAAAGTGGATGCCGATTACACTGCAAAACCTTTTGAAGAGTGGAGTATTAATGACTGGCCACAAACTTACCAGAGCCCTGCCTATGAAAATATATATGCAACGGGAATCGCATTTGCTCCGCCACACTCCATATCAAAACCGATGAAAAGCCCGAGCGGAAGAGCGATCTTCCCCGCCCCTCCGCGAACAGGAATGCCATCAGGTGTTATCGGAAAAATTGTGGCGCAAAACGTGGCAGAAGGAATCAAATCGGGTAAATTCGAACACAGACATACTGCTAATATGGGAAGAATGGGGGCCGCTTGTATCGTTTCGGCAGGGTACAGCATGACAAAAGGACTGGGAGCCACTATGACAGTTTCTCCTGTAGTTCCTGACTGGGAAAAATATCCGGAATGGGGCCGGAATATAAAATCAACTGTTGGTGAAATTGGTTTAGCAGGACACTGGATTAAACTTTTCCTGCATTACATGTTTTTGCACAAAGCAAAAGGATATCCGTTCTGGTGGTTGTTGCCCGAATAGCTGACAAACTTATAAACTGAAAGATTGAATTAACTAAGATTAGAATATCATGGAAAAACAAAATAGAGTTAATACGGCATATAAAGACGAGTTCTACCCTCCAATTCCAACAAAATGGACCAAGTTCTGGAGAACCTGTTTTCTGTATCAGATCTACAGCTTTTTCAAGTTGAATCTGAAGATTATGATGATCGTAGTGAAAGGACACTCATAATATATTCAGGGATTCCATCTTATTTCAAAGACGGAATTCCTTTTTTACTCTCTCCTACCAACTAAAAGTTTCCTCATACTATTGCTTTACTGCAAAAACGATATTGCTGTTTTCATTTCTTTAATCATTATTCGTTTCGATTAAAATAACAAACGATTTCTTATTCTTCTATTAGCTTTTATCGTGTCATTTCATTAACTTGAATCACTCAGGTAACAGAATTAGATAAATTAATAGCAGAATCATGAATACTCCTCATTCATCTTTACAGTCTTTCCCTGTGATTATTTGTTTTTTCAAAGCAGATCCGGGTAATTTACATGTTACCTTAAATTCTAATAAAATAGGGGTAATATGAAACAACTTTATATAAAGGTTCAAATTCTTTTTATTGCATTTATTGTTCTTAGCAGTAATATTTCAACTGTCGATGGAAAAATATGGACTCTGGAAAATCTGAATAATTATAATTTTTATTCAGAATATAAAATGTTTGCCGGATGTCCTACTGATGTTGCTAATAATACAATCTCAGCAGATGGTCCAATAAACTTTTGTGGTGAAGGTTCAGTGAGTTTTACAGGTAGTATACCTGATATAACTCTGGACACTGATACAACCTTACAGTGGCAATATAGTATAACTGCAGGTGCTTGGATAGATATCACGGATGAAACCGGCAAAGATTATGCAGCAGCTAACTTAACAGAAACTACATCTTTTAGACGGGTAGTTGTGATTACCGGATGTGATGATTTTCCTTCCAATGAAATAACAATAACTGTTAATCCAACACCTACAACTCCAACAAATGGCGTTCCTGCAGAGATCTGTTTTGGTGATCCAGCCAACACAATCTCAGCAACTGTAAACACAGGTGAAACAATTGACTGGTATGAAAATGCAACAGGAGGAACAGCATTGGCTTCGGAAAACTTAAGTTATACTAGTACAGAAACTGCTGCTGCAGTTTATACTTATTATGCCGAGGCAAGGAATACAACCACAAATTGTGTGAGCTCCTCCAGGCTGGCTGTCGATTATACAATCAAGCCAAACCCGACACTGAGTCTGACCAGCGCAACCTGTGCCCTGGATTTACTGACCTATAATATTGTTTTTACCAGCGACGGAACTGTAACATCCACTGCCGGAACCGTTGACAACACGGCAAAAACCGTCACAGGAATTACTGCCGGAACCAATGTCACATTAACTGCAACACTCGATGGATGTACCACTGACCTGCTGGTTACTGCTCCTGATTGCAATTGCCCTCCCCTAGCAACTCCAACAAATGGCGTTCCTGCAGAGATCTGTTTTGGTGATCCAGCCACAGCAATCTCAGCAACTGTAAACACAGGTGAAACAATTGACTGGTATGAAAATGCAAC
>DAOPJR010000065.1:7570-19417 GCA_035399765.1 Draconibacterium sp.
CAATCTCAGCAACTGTAAACACAGGTGAAACAATTGACTGGTATGAAAATGCAACAGGAGGAACAGCATTGGCTTCGGAAAACTTAAGTTATACTAGTACAGAAACTGCTGCTGCAGTTTATACTTATTATGCCGAGGCAAGGAATACAACCACAAATTGTGTGAGCTCCTCCAGGCTGGCTGTCGATTATACAATTCTAACAACGCCGGCCATCACCAATATTGTTGAAGTAGATCCGACAATTTGTGGCGGACAAGGGTCTCTGAATTTTACATTTACCGGTGTACCCAACGGTATTTACAGCATTAACTATGGCGCGGGAAGTTTTTCCGGAGTGACTGTTTCCGGGAGCAAAGCTTCTGTTGCTGCCATTGCGGGAACATATAATAACCTGACTATTACAGTTAATACCTGTACATCGGCTACAGGCATTAATGCAAATATAACTGATCCGAACCCACCTCCTGCCCCAACCATCACTGTACAGGATAATTGCGGAGAATCTGTTCTTACGGCCTCAAACTATACCGGCACATTGCTCTGGAGTACAGGAGAATCTAACGAAAGTATTACAGTTACCACCGCCGGAGTTTACTCTCTTACGCAAACAGTTGACGGATGTACAAGTGATGCTGCTTCTGCAACAGCAGCACCCCAGGGAAGTAATCTTAAACCAGAAATTGAGGTAACGAATGATTGTGGAGAATCTACAATCACTTTAAACAACCTGGAAGATAATGCCTGGTTTGTTTGGCAATTTAACAACACAACTGACAGTACTTTGCAAAATAGTATAACAATATCAGAATCGGGAGAATATACTATTTATCAAAAATTACAAAATTGTACCAGTATGGATACAACTGTCTTTGTAAATGTTCAAAGCGTTCCATCTCCACCGACCGGAAACGATCAAATAATCTGTGCAACAGAATCAGTTACAACGTTAACAGCAGAGGCAATCTCAACAGAACCGAATACAATTGTAGTTTGGTTTGACGAAGAAAGCGGGGGAAATAATATTCTTTCTCCTGTTTTGGATGCAATTGGAACAATTACTTATTATGCCGAATCGCAAGATACTACCACAGGCTGTGTGAGCACAAGCCGAACTTCTGTTACCCTTACCCTCCAATCTCACCCTGATTTAATCCTGATTGATACCACGATCATCGGGAAACCACATTCGAATGTAGCAGTACTGATTTTCCCCGCCGAATCATTCCAATACCAATGGTATTTAAACAGTGATCCGATTTTAAATGCGACAAACCAGTATTATTATGTATTTGAATCAGATAGAATAACCGGTAATATTTTTTCTGTCGAGGTGGAATTTCAAAACGGGTGCAAATCAAAATTTGATTATCACTACTTAAGAAACTCAACCGATAATTCCGTAAATGCATTCAACAATACGAATGTTTTGAACGACAAAAGCATATTCATTTATTATCCCAATCCAGTAAGCCATACGTTGAACATCGCTGTGGATTACAGCAAAATATCTGGTGATGAGCCATTAACAGCCAGAATATATTCGGTAAATGGTTCCGTCGTTCTGGAAACTCCCTTGAACAAGAATCCACAAAATATTGAAATGTCTCATTTGCAACCTGGAGTCTATTCTGTGGCGGTATTTTCCGGTCAAAAACGATTGGATGTAGAAACACTCATAATGAGCAAACACGGAAATTGACAAAAAATCAGAAGATGAAACAAGCTATAATTATATTCTGCTTATTCATGTCGTTTACAATTACGTATGCGTTTGAACCGGTTTATCCGAATATTGATGGGGACAGGAAAAGTGCCTTACGTACTAATTTATTTAGTAAAACGCACACCAGAAGTATTTACCCCGCGTGGGGATTCTTCACTGATGTTTCATCCGGCCTGTCAACTATTAGAAACAAAGACGTTTCATACCAAAACTGGAATTCAGAAAATTTTATTGGATATAATGTTAACCTGGGATATTTCTATTCTGTAAACTCATTATTCAAAATAAAATCAGGCATTGGAATTTCAAGCTTTCATAAATCCTACACAGCAGATGGAGAATTTACGTCATCGGAATTAACTGATATCGACAACGATACCTATACAGAAAGTTTAACTCTTGTAGGTGCTGCATATGATTTTAATCCATTGTATCTGACCGTGCCTTTAACTTTTGAGATCGGTGAAACAAGTGTAAACAAGCTGGGGTATTACATCGATGTTGGCGCAACATTTTCATATCTCCTCGATGAAAATATAACTACTGAAGGCACCTACACAACCAAAGGGATTTACCCGCAATGGGGAGTAACACTGGAAAATATTCCCGAACTGGGGTTTTATACGAAAGATCTGGATACAGAAAGTAATATAAACAAAAGTAATCTCGCTATTCATGGAGGAGCCGGGATTACAATTCCCCTTTCCGGAGTCGTGATTTTGAAACTGGGGCTAAATGCTTATTTGGGATTAACTAATATTGGTAATACACCAAAAATACCTGATGATAGTTCCATATCGCAACAAGTCCATCAATTTCGTTCTGCTTACATTAATAATCCGGCAACGATAACTGGAAGTAAAGCCCGTTACATTGGAATTGAACTTGGATTTATATTTAGCAAACGTGTAAAATAATTTTGTTGTATGTCAGTCAGTCAGTTATATATAATCAAAAAGATCAAATTAATTCTGCTTTTCGCCGGGTTATTTCTGTTTACTTTTCCGCAACTTTTAAACGCAAATGACAGAACGAAAAGCCAAAAACAACAATCAAGATTATTTGAGTATCAAAAATTAGTAACACCAAATCCTGGCAAGGAAGCCGAAGCCATCTTCCGATATTTTCAACATACATCCGGCGAAAAAATACTTTCAGGTCAAATGTTTCTGGAACAGGGATTTAACGAATTGGAATACATTCAGAGAGTAACAGGGAAACAACCTGCAATTCTGGGAGCCTTCCTGTCGAAGGAATCAGTTAGAGATGCTACCAAGTGGTGGAAAGAAGGTGGAATACCATTTATGATTTGGGACTGGAAAGCAGCTTTACCCGGGAACAACCTAACAAACAATAAAATTGATATTGAAAAATGTTTTCAGGAAGGAACAGTGGAATACAAATGGTTTTGGCAGGAACTTGATAGTGTGGCAAGTAACCTGGAAAAACTGCGTGATGCCCAGGTACCGGTTATATGGTGCCCGTTTCACAACCCAAACGATATTTTTTCATGGAGTGGCCCACAAAATCCCAATCAATTTAAAAAATTATGGCAAAATATATTTCATTATTTTACACAGGAACACAAGCTAAATAATTTAATCTGGGCCTTTAACTTTTCATCGGAAATAAATACAGAATGGTTTCCTGGAAACGATTATGTTGATATGATAGGAGCAAGTATAAACGAGTTGAATAATAATCCGTTACCGAGAATAATTGATCAAATTAGTAAACTTTACAACAGCGATTTAACGCCTCTTACTTTTCAGCTTTGTAAAAGTATGCCTCTGCTCGATAAAGATAAAAAAAGCAATCCTGAAGAATGTTTTTGGATACAATACCATACCCAAAACCTTGCAACCATTGATAAAAATTATTTAAAAGAAGTTTATAATCAGAAAGAAAATGTAACACTCGACGAACTACCCAATTTCGTAGATAGCTACGGCTATGATGCGGTAAAAAGAGAATGGACAAGCGGGACTACTCTCCCGTTTGATGAGTTGAAAGTATATGATCTTGGAGCAAAATTGAATGATGTTATTTTTAGCCATGACAGTTTGGAAATTACATCACTTGGGAAAGGAATAAAAGGGAAAAAAGATGAAGCCTGTTTTGTTTTTAAACAACTGGAAGGAGATTTCGATGTAAGTGTTCAGGTACAAAACTTTCAGGCCCGGCACTCAAACTCGATGGCAGGCCTAATGTCCCGCGTAGATTTAAGCAGAAATTCACCCAACATATTCTTCAATATATACTCCAATAATACCACGTCAGAGAATGATAAAGTCAAGTGTAAGTTTTTATACAGGATAAAAAAGTCAGATAAAATAATGGCAATAAATCCGGATCCTGTTATTTCTGATAAATATGAAGTTAATCCTCCGAATACCTGGATCAGGCTAAAACGCAGAGGAAATACCTTTAAATCATATATTAGTCACAACAACACCGACTGGCAACTCTATTCGATACATTATCAAAAAATGCCCGATAAATTGCTGGTTGGAATAGCAGTTACTTCATATTCCAATCAAACTACAAAAGCAGAATTCAGTGATCTTGTATTAACATGGGAATAAACCTACATTCTGCGCAATAGCACAGCTTTCATATAAAACAAAAACCCGGCTCTAAACCGGGCTTTTTCTTTCATGGCGCAATATTTATTTCACTCACTTTACACTTTCTCCACAAACTCATCAAGGCTAAGTCGTGTTCTGGGTTTCAACTCCCTCGAACGAAATGGTTCCTCTAATTTTTCCGGATCGCCCGGGTAACCAAGAACTCCCATTACCACCGGAACAAGATCGTTGCTTGTTTCTAATGTTTCTGTTAGTTTTCCACTATCAAAACCACCCATTAAATGTCCGTAAACACCTGTTGAAGTAGCTTGAAGCAGCAACTGTGCATTGGCCATTCCCAGATCGTGCATGGCTGCCCGGTTTGGTTTACCGTTCAACCGATAATTCTGATGGTAAAAGGCGGCAAAAATAACCGGCACATTTTTAGTCCAAATCTGGTTCGTTGGATTCAGACATGACCACAATTTTTCAAATCCTTCGGTTCCGTTTTCAGCATAAATATAATGCCACGGTTGTTCGTTCATTGCACTGGCTGCCCATGATGCAGCTGTAAATATTTCTTTCAATAAAGCCTCCGGTATTTTCTTCGAAGAAAATGCTCTCGGGCTCCATCTTTCCTTTATTAACTGATGAATATCCACTCCTGTTTCTGTTAATTCAATTGCTTCCATGATGTTTCAATTTATTTGCATCGGTACTTCCATAAGAAGAACCCTTGAATCAGTATTTGAAGTAAATTCGATCGTTTCAACTTCGCTAATTCCCAACCCGTCTCTTTCCTCCAAAATCTGACCGTTGATAGTTACTTCACCTTTAATTACAAATGCATAAACACCATTTTTATCGCTGTGCAAACGATATTCAGCTGTGGTTTCTGCATCAAAGGTACCCAGATTAAACCATGCATTTTGATGGATCCAAACACCCTGATCATCGGGATTAGGCGAAAGCACCTGGTAAAACTCGTTCTTTTTAAATATGTCGCGTATCGAAATCTGATCGTAACGAGGTTCTAAATTCTTTTTATTCGGAAAAACCCAAATCTGAAGCAATTTTACCGCTTTCTGAGAATTGTGATTAAACTCACTGTGGTATACACCGGTGCCCGCGCTCATTACCTGCACATCTCCTTCACGAATCACTTCTTCGTTTCCCATGTTATCCCGGTGACGAAGATCGCCTTCAAGAGGGATGGTAATGATCTCCATATTGTCGTGCGGGTGCATTCCAAATCCCTGACCTCCGGCAATGTAATCATCATTTAATACACGTAGTGTTCCGAAATGAACGCGTTCAGGATTATAATAATTGGCAAAACTGAATGAATGATAGGTTTTTAACCATCCATGATCAGCATGTCCGCGTGAATCTGCTTTATGAAGTATCGTTTTCATTTTTCCCTCCTGTTTGTTATTTGTTTCCCTCTTTAAAGATCTTGTTCCGGCACGAGGCCCTTGAATAGGACCCGGCCGTACAAGCGTTTCAAATCATTGTTTCCTGTCTTTCCCTCTTCTTCGGACATTGAACATCTTTTATTGTTTCCTTGTATATTTTATAATGAAGTCAGATCTTCAGAATCTTTCGCTACCAATTCAAAACGAATCTCGAAATCATCATAGATCATGTTGTCTCCAAGGCTATCAAAGAATTTACCGGAACCGTAACGAATATCCCATTTTGTACGGTCAAGTTTTGCTGTTCCATTCGCAGTTAAAGTGTTGTTTTCATTTTTCACTTCCACCGGAAATGAAACTTCGTTAGTAATACCTTTTATGGTTAGATCTCCTGTTACTACACTTTGAGTTCCTGTTTTCTTAACTGACTTTACATCGAATGTAGCTGTTGGATTTTTTTCAACTGAGAAAAAATCATCTGACTTTAAATGCCCCACCAGTTTGTCTTTCCATTCTCCCTGCAAATCTGTGCACTCAATCGAATTCATATCCATTTTTAGCGAAGCACTGATAATTTCACCTTCTTTAACTGAGACAGTACCATCATTCAAGGATAAATATCCTGTATGTTCCCCGGTTATTTTTTTCCCTGTCCAGTATATTTTGCTGGCTTTGGTGTCAACTTTTAAACTAGTTTTCTCATCTGATTTACTACCTGCGAATGCCGCTAAAGCAGCAAAAACAATCATTCCTGTTAATACAAATACTTTTTTCATCTGACTTAAATTTTAGTTTCACATTAAATTATGCCGCAAAACTAAATGCTGTCAGAGTGTAAAAAAATAAACTAGTTTAAGAAAAAGATATTTTTATCCTTTTCTTGATCTTTTTGCGAGAATTTTGCTTAAAAAAACAGGAGTAACGCCTAAATACGAAGAAATATGGTATTGCGGAAGACGTTCGAGTAAATCCGGGTGATCGGTTACAAGTTCTTCGTAATTTTCTTCAGCAGTTTTTGAAAGAATAGAAACAAAGCGCTTTTGAAGAAAAACATATGACTTTCTAATGTAACTGGCTAGCCTGATATACTTCTTATATAATACATTGAATTGATCCTCTTTTATTGAAAAGACAATACTGTCCTCCACTGTCTCCAAAAAATAAGGAGTTTCTGCAGGTGTTCCAAGGTCACCGATCCACTGGCGTTCACGAGCAAATAGAATATTGAATTCCTTTCCGCTCTGATCAATAATATACAAACGCAGCAAACCTTTCTCAACGTAGTAATGCCTGGTATTTGACTCGCCTGCCTGCATCAGGATGGTCTTCTTTTTATACTCATCCTTTCTGAAACTGGAATTAATTTCCAAAACATCATCTCCACTTAAAGGAGCACCTTTAATGTGTTCGAAATAAGATAATAAGGTTTTATAATCAGACATAGAATCGGATCTTGTTCTCAAAGATACGAATCCGTGGCTGTCTGCAAAATAGTAGAAAAGTATCTTAATAAATAGTTACGGATGGGCTTCCATATAAATGGCATCCAATAAACCATTCTCTTGCACTGTATCTCCGCCCAATTCCCAGAACATGATACCGCCCAAATGTTGATCGATAACAAATCTGGTTTTTAAAGCTACAGACTCAGGATCGTCGTAAGTGATAAAAATACTGTCAGCAGGATTATACAAATAAGGAGCTTTTGCTATCGAATCCCAGTATCTGGTGTAACCATTCTTATTGATGTACTCTTTGAGTAAATTGTTATAATTTACTCCTCTTGTTCCTCCTTTATTGGGCTGAAAAAGTCCGTTATCAACGGGGTCAACTCCTTTCCAGCCTTTGCCATAAAAAGCAGCCCCCACAACAATTTTTTCAGCCGGAACACCTTGTTGTAAACAAAATTCAACAATACTTTCTACCGACTGTGGTTCCCATGCCATTTCTCCTTCCTCCAATTCTGAATTTTGTTTTATCATTTGCTTACCAAGAGGAGTATCTTTCAAATCATCCAATGTTCTTTTCCCCAAAGCTGTATGATGCGCTGTAAACTGATTTTCACCACCTGCCTGATCATACGTCATCAGGTTAATGTAATCAACCAAAGGCATCACCTTTTGAAGTTCAATGTAATTGAAATAACCTTTCCAACCAGCAGCAGCAAAAGTCAGTGTCAGTGGCCGATCGAGCTCGTTCATTGCCACTCGTAAACCTTTCATCAAAGCAGTAAAGTTTTCCTTATCCTCGGGTCTTGCCTTGATTCCCGCTTCGTCACTAGTTGGATATTCCCAGTCGATATCTAATCCGTCCAGCCGGTATTTTTCAATTAGTTCCACTGCACTTTCTATAAAAATCTTTCGGCTTTCTTCAGTTAACACTGCATCCGAAAATCCGTCGGCTTCCCATCCGCCGCAGGCAACCATCACTTTTAAACCCGGATATTTTTGTTTTTGTGAAACCAGTTGTTCCAAACGTTTTCCATCTTCTTCGCTATTAAAAACCATTTTACCATCCACCACATGACTGAAACTAAAAATCAGATGTGTTAGTTTATCGAGTTGCAATTGCTCTGGATCGAACTCTTCGCGCGGAAAATAATAGGCCATGATGTTTATACTGGTGTCACTAGTCGTTTTTTGTTGTACTTCTTTTGATTTACAAGCAAATAGCAACAGGAAGAAAAGCAAAAGTGAAAATCGTGTATTCATATTAATTTATTGTACTTCTTTCATTTCGTTCAATTCAGGCATAAAAGTAATAAAACCTGCTTTTAATTATTAATGTAAGTTACGTTCTTTATCACAATTCAGATTTTAGCTTAAAACTACAATTCTTTCTGATCTTCACGATTGATTCCCTTATCTAAATAATTATCTTTAGCACTAGAATTCAAACCAATTAATAACTAATAATTCACTTAAAAGTGAGTTAATATGTCATCATGAAGTATTTTTCGGATTCGTCAGTTGACGGATGGAGGAATTGCAAATGATGCCATCAACAAAAAATTAAATCAGATGAAAAAGAACATTTATTTGGCTTTAATGATTGCCTGTGCGCTTCTAATTTCTGCAGGCAGTTTTGCTCAAAAACCAAATCAACTATCGAAAAAAGAAAAAAAAGAAGGTTGGGTTTTACTCTTTAACGGAAAAAACTTCGATGGCTGGAGACAGTGTAACGGAACTCAAATGCCCGCAAACTGGGTTATTGAAGACAATGCGATGAAAGTATTTACCGGTGAAGGTAAGGAGCCGGGACAGGGTGCAAACGGTGACGTTGTTTTTGGTGATAAAAAATTTAAAAATTTCGAATTATCGATCGACTGGAAAGCAAGTAAAATGGCCAATTCCGGTATTTTCTACAATGTTCGCGAAGTACCCGGGAAACCGGTTTATTACGCTGCTCCTGAAATCCAGGTACTAGATAATGTTGATGCCACCGACAATAAAATTGCCAGTCACCTGGCAGGTTCACTTTATGATATTCTTGCTGCTGATCCGAATACAGTACACCCTGCGGGTGAATGGAATACTATTGTCGTGAAGGTTAAGGATGGCAAAGTTACACACACTCAAAATGGAGTTGAAGTTGTTTCTTACACCTTATGGACTCCTGAATGGGATGCAATGGTGTCTAACAGCAAATTCAAAGATTTCCCGGGATGGCAGGAAGGAATTGACAAAGAAGGTTATATCGGACTACAGGATCATGGTTATACCGTATGGTTCCGAAATATTAAAATTCGGGAATTGTAGGCTTTAAATTCAGTTTGCAATTTTTTTGAATGTCATTTCGAAGAAAAGTTTTCTCACTTTGTTCGGAATGACATTTTTTATTTCTTTGATGCTAATACATGCATTTCATTACTTAATAATTCTATCGCCTAACAATATGAAAGCTTCTAAATTATTATTACCTCTTTTAATTTCCGGAACTCTGATTTCATGCAATCAGGACAAACATATTCATGAAGAAACCGATTATACACATTTTGTGGACCCGATGATCGGTAGCGATTACCACGGACATGTTTTTGTTGGGGCAAGCACGCCATTCGGCGCCGTTCAACTTGGGCCGAATAATCCAACTCAAGGCTGGGACTGGTGTTCTGGTTATCATTATTCCGATTCATTGTTAATTGGTTTTGCGCATACACATTTAAGCGGAACCGGAATCGGTGATTTGGGAGATATCCTTTTTATGCCTTTATCAGGTGATTACACTCCGGTTATTACAGAAGAAAAACCATACGATTGGCAGGCAAAATATTTGCACGAAGATGAAAAAGCCGAAGCAGGATATTATTCCATCAACATCAAAAAATACAAGGTAAAAGCGGAACTCACTGCTACTGACCGGGTAGGATTTCATAAATATGATTTTCAGGGTGAAGGAAATTCCAAAGTGTTGATTGACCTAAAATACGGGACCGGCTGGGACCAGGTAATAAAAGCTGAAATCAAACAAGTGGATTCGAACAGTATAGAAGGATTACGTTTTTCATCAGGCTGGGCCGCTGATCAACGTGTATTTTTTTATACCAAATTTTCAAAAGACATCAAGAATTTTGATATCGTTCACGAAGATCCTGAATTAGGACAACTCACAGCTATTGTTGAATTTGAAGGAAACGGTGTTTTGATGGCTAAAACGGCCATTTCGCCTGTGAGTACAGAAGGAGCTAAAAACAACATGCAAGCTGAAATCGATGAAGAACTGGGGTTGTGGAATTTTGATGGAGTGCTTGAAATGGCCAAAACCAAGTGGAATACCGAGTTGGGTAAAATAAGAATAGAAACTGGCAACGAAGCAGATAAAAGAACCTTTTACACATCGCTTTATCACACTATGATAGCTCCCAACCTGTTTAACGATACCAACGGAGATTATCGTGGAACTGACAAAGAGATTTACACAAATCCAGGCTTCAATACGTATACAGTCTTTTCGTTATGGGATACCTACCGTGCAGCACATCCGCTGTTCACACTTACTCAGACCAATCGTGTTAATGACATGGTGAACTCACTGCTTGCGGCTTTCGATCAGCAGGGCAAACTTCCGATATGGCACCTCGAAGGAAATGAAACGAATACGATGGTCGGATACCATTCAATCCCCGTTATTGTAGATGCTTATTTAAAAGGGTTTCGCGGGTTTGATGCTGAACGTGCATTTGAAGCGATGAAAACCTCAGCCCTACTCGATGAGCGTGGATTAAACTACGTGAAGGAACTTGGATACATTCCGGCAGACAAAACGGTTGAATCAGTGGCGATGGGATTGGAATATGCCATCGACGACTGGTGTATTGCCGCCATGGCCAAAGATCTTGGGAAGACCGATGATTATGAGTTATTTTCAAAGCGTGCCGAATATTACAAACAATATTTCGATCCATCAGATAAATTTATGAAAGGTAAGCTTTCCGATGGCAGTTGGCGAACTCCTTTCAATCCCATATCGTCTCAGCACCGCGAAGATGATTTTTGCGAAGGAAACAGCTGGCAATATACTTGGTTGGTCCCTCAAAATCCGGAAGGTTTGATCGAACTACAGGGAGGAGAAACAGCTTTTATTACTAAACTCGACAGTCTTTTCTCTCTTCCTTCCGACCAGGTGGAGGGAGCTTCAAGCGATATTTCCGGTTTAATTGGACAATATGCACATGGCAATGAACCCAGCCACCACACCACTTATTTGTACGCTTATGCAGGCGAACAGTGGAAAACAGCAGAAAAAGTACGAGAAATCTGCCGCACCATGTATACTGACCAGCCAGACGGTTTATGCGGAAACGAAGATTGCGGTCAGATGTCGGCCTGGTACGTACTTTCTTCCATGGGCATTTACCCGGTAAATCCGGCAGCAGGAGCTTACGTTTTCGGAAGCCCGATGTTTAACATGGTAACGATTGGCCTGCCAGGAGGAAAAACGTTTTCAATACGTACTGAAAACAACAGTGAAGAAAATATCTACATCCAATCGATTACCTTAAACGGACAACCGTATACAAAATCATTTATCACACATAAACAAATTATGGAGGGTGGAGAGCTGGTTCTTACCATGGGACGTGAACCAAATACACAGTTTGGAAAATCTCTCGAAGATCGTCCGAAAAGCATAGTTTATTAA
>DAOPJR010000066.1:0-1342 GCA_035399765.1 Draconibacterium sp.
AAATCAGTTCAATTCCCTTTTCTTTTGCCCATTCAACCGAGAAAATTTCAGCGGCACGATCCAGGCGATCCTGTGCAATGTCGGTAACTACCAACAGCGATGGTTTGCGGTCTTCGCGACTGATCACATAATTGATGGCAGCCAAACCCATCGGTCCAACACCCGCGAGGATGGCCATTTTACCTCCCTCCACAATTTCCATTTGGTGAATGTACGAACCCGGTTTGGTGTGGTAATTCGCATGCATGGCGCCAATTACACAACTCAGCGGCTCAGAAAGCGAGGCCGGATAGAATCCGGGGCCATCGTAAACCAGCAAACAGTCTTGGTCCAGCACATCCTTCGGAATGATCACATATGTTGCATCTCCGCCGATGAACTGGTACGAATAACCTGGAGCGCTTAAAATACCAACGGGTCCGTTTTCGTAATAAATAGCCGGTTGGATGGAATATTTCTGTCCGGGTTTAAATTTGTTTTGCCATTTAGCACCCACTTCCACAATCTCGCCGGCAAATTCATGACCGATGATAATTGGCTCATCAGCAATATTGTTCGGAATACGTTTATGATCGGTTCCCTGTGTGGCGGCTTTGTAACTCGACATACAAATGCTGTCGGATACTACCTTTGCCAGTATTTCGTCTTCTTTTATCCTGGGGAGTTCAAATTCTTCCAGTCTCAGATCTTTCTTCCCGTATAATCTTACTGCTTTTGTTTTCATCTTTTTAAGCTTAGAGCTGTGAGCTATGAGCCACGAGCTTACATTTTACTAACTGCTTTCAACGTTCTATTTCAACATGTTCTGGCCTCCGGTGACAGGAACTGCCTGCCCGGTTTCATATTCCTGTTCAATCACATAAAAAATTGCTTTTACCACATCGAGCGCGGTGCAGCCACGGCCTGCCGGAACCTGTGCTTCGTAAAAAGCTTTTACATCGTTGATGGATTTAGCTCCCGGCACTTTTCCGGTGTTCAGGTACTGAACAAACAATCCGTTCTGCGGATCGCTCCAAAGCGGGCCATCAAAAAAGTTGCCCGGACAAATGGAATTCACTTTGATCTTATACGGCATCAGTTCAAGAGCAAACGACTGTGTTAAACCAATGCCACCAAATTTACCACCAGCGTAAGCGAAGTTTTTGTTGCTTCCTTTTAATCCCGATTTTGAATTAATCTGAATGATATCCATAAAATGATCGGGCTTAATGGAATGCTGCATTTTCATAACCGGTTTTGCATATTTGGCGCACAAGAAATAACCCGTGTAATTCACTTTTGTCATCAATTCAAAGGTTTCCTGGTCCATTTCATCCAGACTTCCTGCGCGCAAAATTCCGGC
>DAOPJR010000066.1:1442-17930 GCA_035399765.1 Draconibacterium sp.
TCCCAGTTTTCGATGAAAGAGATTTGATCGTCTGTTAAAGGATGTGGTCCTCCAAACGAAGCGGAAAGAGTGCTGATCTGACAGAAATCATTTACAATGTCTTTCAGGTAATCCACCGAAGCCGGTGAGTCTTCCGCCACAATCGCTCCTTCATTTTGAATAAACACAATTTTAGGCGCAGTTCCTTTTCTCGACTTAAAGTCAGCAATATTAACCTTTGCCTCTTCAATAAGTTCAGCTAATGAATTTGTTCCATTGAGATACAGGTATTCCGATCCGCAGTAAACCATCTGATCGGGGTTAAATGGTTTGGCGATTCCATTTTTAAAAGCTTGTTCTGAAACAACAAATCTTTCAATCCATGAACTGTTTAACGCAGTGGCCACTTTAATTTTTTCTCCTGAAAGTAACATACGGAGTGCCGGAAGCGCTTCGATCATCTTTTCTGAAACCGGGACTTCCTTTGTTTTCGGTTCAAAACCTACAGCGGCAACCAGTCTTTCTTTAACATCGTTATACAAAGCGTTTATTTCTTCAACGGTGTCGGCTGCAACAAAAATCCCGTGATTCTGGATCAATACCACTTTCGGATCGTGACCAAACCGGGTGTTGTATTCTGCAATTTGTTCCGAAATCAGCTTGAACAATACAAAACCCGGATCGGAGTAAGCAACATAAAGCACCTTTTCACCAAATATCTCAAGGGTTTTTTCTGCCGCATGCTGACTACACATCAACCCATTGACGAGTGTGTTGTGTGTGTGAACCACAAAATGGTAACTGAACAAATTATGGAGCGAGGTTTCAACCGAAGGCCTTAGCCCGCTTGATGGGTCAACACGACAGTTCATCAGCGCATTTTTAACCTGCTCTTCACGGGTTGCTGAGTCTTCAGAAAAAGTCTGGTTCGGAAGATCATTCAGTTTTTGACGATCAAGCACACAAAAGCCTCCTTCATCGATGGTACCCAGGTTTATTCCGCTGGCTTTGATCCAAAGATGCAGTTCGTTTTTGTACGAAGTGTTGCCCCCTCCGGCAATCACATATTCTTTTTTACTTCCGTATGCTCTCGATACCGTTATTAAGTCTTTAACTCCCTGGTTCATAGTTTTTATATTTTCTCTGTAATTCTCTGTGTCTTCTCGGTGTTCTATGGTTTAGTTTTACCACAGAGTTCACAGAGTATCTCACAGAGAACCACCGAGTTTATGTTATACTCAAATAGAAAGAAATCTTTCAATCACTGCTTTTCCTAATTCAATAAAATAAGTTTTTTCATCGGTTTTGGCAATGTCGTTTTTAAGATAACCTTCTTTTCCATTGGCGATGAGGTACTGATGGGCGGCTACCACGGCAGCACCTTCATAATTGATTTGTTTCAATTCATCATCCAATTCAATTCCGCCACCCGCAGTAAGTTTAACCGGGTCAAGTTTTGGGGTGTTGTGCTCCGATCCAAAGGTGATTACAAAATCATTTTCGTTAAAAAACCGGACAAAGTTTTTGAGGATATCGAACTTATTCCGACCCGGGATTAATTCAATACAACTTACATTTTTACTTTTCAGCTCTGCCAGCAGTTTTTCTTTGTCGGCCTCATAATCCGTAAAGCTATCTTTTCCAAAATCGAGCAAAACCGGATAACACGGAATACCACCCGCATCAATAATCAACTCCTGTACTTCTTCAAGCGACAGAAATGCTTTGGGATCTTCAGGAACAAAAGCTGCTCCCCCGGCTTTTAACAAACAACCACGTATTTCATTTTCAAGACCTGCAATGTCATCAATGGCTGATTTGATTTCCTTGCCATCAAAAATTTTATTTAGAAGCATTGCACGACCCAGATCGCTACTCTCTTTTTCGTAAACGGCTATTCGAACAGCTTGAGCAATGTGTCGTTCGCGGAAGAGATTTTTTGCAAAACGTGCTTGCAGTTCTTTGGCATCAAATCGAATCTCGATTTCCTTTTCAGTAAAATATGCATTGAGTTTGTCCACCATTTCATAGGTCTGACAGTTGCTTTCTTCCTGCAGATCATGAATCTTTTTAAACGATGTGTTACTCATTTTTGCAGGCTGACATAATCCTTTCCCGCTAAAATAAGTACGTCCGGGATTATTCGGGTCGTTCACACGAATTCCGGCTTCCTGCAAATCTTTCTGCAAAGCCATAAATTCGATGTTGAACAATGGAAAGACTTTGTATTTTTTCGCCATTTCAGCAAATTCATTATACCCGTCGGTGGTATAGAAATCGTTGATACCCAATACGGAAACTCCTTTTGATTGTGCCATATTAAAAGGTTGCTCAATGCTGGAGAAAGCGCTGAACGAATGCGGTGAATGAATGTGTCCGTTTATTTCCGGAACAAAAGAATTTTCCTTTTTGCGGTACCAGTCTAATAACTCTTTTGGTTCCGGGAAAGATGTGAATATGCTTTTTTGATCTGTCATTTTTCTTTGTTCTGAATCTGCCTGCAAATTAATAAAAGCCAAAAACTTTACGCGTCCTTTCGTATCCTGCTTTAGTACATTTTGTTCAACCTTTAATGGTATTTACTTGTTGTTCAATCTGAAAAATAAAATCAGAAAAATGGGAAAATCAATTATCATGATTGCTGCAATCTTACTGTCACTGGCAGTGGCTTTCGGTGCTTTTGGTGCACATGCCTTAAAAACGCGGTTTTCACCTGAAATGTTACAGATATGGAAAACCGCAGTTGAATATCATTTTTATCATGCATTGGGTTTATTGGTAATAGGAGTTCTGACTTTTTATATGCCGTCTTTCTTGTTGAAATGGTCGGCAGTGTTGCTTGTCGTTGGGATTTTGCTGTTTTCAGGAAGCCTGTATACGATGGCTGTTTCAGGAATTAAGTGGCTGGGGGCAATCACTCCTCTTGGGGGGATTAGTTTTATTGCCGGATGGATATTGCTTTTTTTGCAGCCTGGAAAAAATTACCGGTATAAAGTTTTAACTTAAAATTGTTAACGAATTTCAAAATCTATAGATCTTTATCGTCTAAAATCAATTTTTGATTACTATTGCTAAATCAAATTACAATCAGATTTTATATGAGGTTTGTTTTATCTGCTTTGATTCTTCTGTCAAGTTCTTTAGGTGCCTTTGCTCAGTATGTGAATACTGATGAATTGGTTGTGGTTCCAGGGATTGACGAGCCTCTGACTTTGCAGGAGTACAGGGTGTTAAGTAATCTGAAGAAAACAAATTACGAAAGTTATTTATCCGAGTTTATGGTACCGGGTGCCGGTGGTCATATTATCAGCACTTTTGGTCCGCGTTCGGGACGAATGCATTACGGTACTGATATTAAAATGAATTTGGGCGATACCGTTTATGCTGCGAATAATGGCTATCTGACACGTTCGGGTTGGGGTAGCGGGTTCGGTAACCTCATCATTATCCAGCATGATAATAACATCGAAACATATTATGCTCATCTGTCGAAATTTTTAAAGAAAGCTGGTGACTGGGTGGCAAAAGGCGAAGCCATCGGGTTGGCAGGAAGCACTGGTCGTGCGCGCGGTACGCATTTACATTTTGAGTTGCACCAGGATGGACAGGCTTTTGACCCTGAACTTGTTTTTGACTTCAAAAATCAAGATATCCGGGATGAGGCGAAAGATTTTAGTACACTGGTTGATCTGCATCGGACGCTGAAACCAAAAGGATATGCAAATAATGTGGCAATTCCGGAATATTATAAAGTTCGCTCAGGTGATTCTCTTTGGGTGATTTCAAAAAAATACAAAACGTCAATCAAAGATATTTGCCGGCTGAATAAGATTACCGAGAACTCAGTATTGAGGGTGGGTCAACCGCTGAGAATGTATTGAAGCAGTTACGAGCTGTGAGCCACGAATAGCGAGCATAAAAAATCTGGCCTTGTTTGACCGTTTCACCCTAAACTTTCAGGAAACGATGAATGTCTTTCATTTCTCCTGCCAATACCAGGATGTCATTTTCTGTAAAAACAATTTCCTTCAAATCCTGTGTTTCTGATAAACGTGAAGTGGAATATATAATTTTGTCGTTTCGTTTTAAAGCCACAATTTCTAGGTGTGTGTCTTCTTTAAAAGCCTGGGGTGATGTTGCTTCTCCAATATATTCTTTGGGTACTTTCAGGTCGATTATTTTTAAGCTTTCCGAAATACTGAAAAGATTCTCAACCCCGGGAAGCGTTAGCTTCAGTGACAGGATTTTGGCCCATTCGTATTCGGGATTAATGGTTTTTGAAACTCCGATGGAATGCAATACTTCAAGATGAATGGTAGAACTTTCGCGGGAAAGCAATTGTTTTACACCAAATTTTTTGAGTAGCGCAGCAATTTTTATCGAAACTCCGAAATCATCACTAATACAAACGACAAACACATCGGCTTCCTTTAATGGCAGCATCCGAAGGGCATGCGGGTCGGCAGCATCAAGGCAAATGGTATTGGTGATTTTATCTTTAAAAAATTCGACTTTATCATTGTTTATATCAACACCTAGTACGTCGTGCCCCATGGCTGTGAGAATTTTTGCCAGTGAAGCTCCGAAATTACCGAGTCCGATTGTTACAATATTCATATTGATCTGTTTTATGTAATAACAATATTTTCTTTTGGATAACGATACAGAGCTGAACCTTCTGTTCTTCGTTTTGCCAGCGAGAGCAGCAAAGTCATAATCCCCATTCTACCCAAAAACATCAGCAAAATTAAAATCCATTTTGATCCGCCCGATAGCAGGGGCGTTAAATTGAGCGAAAGGCCAACCGTTCCAAAGGCGGAAAAACATTCAAAAACGATACGGTCAAGACCAAGCTTCCCATCGATGAGAAAAATGGCAAAAGTCCCGGCTCCGATAATCAAAAACGAAAGAGTAATAATTGCAAAGGCCTTGTTTACCGAGTATTCATGAATTTCGCGACGCATAGTTTCAATGTGGTTCTTACTCCGGTTTATTCTAACAATGTTTAAAAGGGCAACAGCAAAGGTACTGGTTTTTATACCTCCCCCGGTTGATGCCGGTGAAGCACCCACCCACATAAGAAATATGAGGATGATAATAGAAGGTTTAGCAAGAGCATCCATACTAAAGGTGTTGAATCCGGCGGTTCGCGGTGTAACACTCATAAAAATGGATGTAGCCAGTTTCCCGTTAAAATCAAGGTTCTGATGTGTTGCATTGTGTTCCAGCAGAAAGAATATAACCGTTCCAAAAACAAGTAATACTGCGGTACTTACCACAACAATTTTCGTGTTGAAAGTGATAATTCCCACCCGGTGAATAAATGGTTTTCGGTGTATGATGTGATTATACAATTCAACGATCTGAATTTTGAAATAATTATAAAGATTCAAAAAAACCGGGAACCCAAGTCCTCCAAGAATAATAAGTGTGGCAATGGAATAATGAAACGGATAATTACTGCGAATGTTTTCATCGAAAAGGTTTTGACTAAGTGTTGAAAAGCCTGCGTTGCAAAAGGCGGAAACTGAGTGAAAAACAGAGAAGCGTACATTGCTGCCAAACGATCCGAATCCATTATTTTGAATGGTTGAATAAATGATAAGTGCGCCAATAATTTCAATACTAAAAGTAATTAAAATGATCTTTACCAACGTTTTCAGAATGCCTGAAAAACTGTCCGTACTTAAATAATCACGCAGAATCATTTGCTCACGAAAAGAGGAGGTTTCTTTAAAAAATACGCCAAAAAAACTGGTTATAGTCATTACCCCGATACCTCCGATCTGGATGAGCCCCATGATAATCAGTTTTCCAAAAGTGGTAAATCGAGAAGCGGTATCTACAACGGTAAGTCCGGTAACACACACTGCGCTGGTTGAAGTAAAAAAAGCATTGGTGAATGACAGTGGCGATGTTGTGGCTTGGGGTAAAAGGAGGAGCAAAGTGCCAATAAAAATAATAAAAGCGAAACTCACGATAAATAACTGTGCCGGGTTCAACCAACGAACTAGGGCATCGAGTTTAAACCTCGAAAGTTCGACAACAAAAAGAAAGAAACTGAAAAAGTGAAAAATAGAGAAATGAAACAATACAATTTCGTTCAATAAGCCACTTCTGATCTTTTCCCGTTCAAAAAAAATGACCAGTAAAAGAATACCTACCAGCAGGTTGGCGTAGAAAACATTTCGGTTTGCCCGGTGTCTTGTGAAAATGATGGCGCGTAACAGGTACAACACAGTGGTCAGCGGAAATAAGAACAAAAAGTACGGGTTGTATATCAGGAAATCTCCGTTTTTGTGCACCGTAAAACCAATGTCGTAAATCGACAGTAAAAACAGGGTCAGGGTCAAAATAAAAAAGATTTTATTGGTGTACTCCAGGAATCTGTTTTCTGTTCTTGGGTTAAATATTCTATTGATAAAAGCGAAAAGTCTCATTCACATTGATTCACCTGTTCAAATTTAACAGAAAAAGGGTTTGAAAGGTTGAAAAACAGTTTCAGTAATTAAAATTGGGTTAATAGAACCATAGATACAAAATACTTCGTGTCAGAAGCCTGAATATTTTTCAGTGTCAGCACATCTTTTAAAGAAAAGTGTACCTTGTAGTACGATTTATTTCACTACTGAAGTAATTTGTACTTAAACTAAACCTATAATGAAATTCACATTATGAACACAGCATTCAAACTATTATTGATTCTTACTTTTGCCATAAGTATAACTTTTTATTCATGTTCTCAAAAATCATCAAAAGAAAATTGGGAAGTTTTATTTGACGGCACCAGTCTTGAAAACTGGGATACATATTCAGGTCCTAAATATAAACTTAACGAAGAGGGCCAAACTGTTTTGGAGGATACTTTGTTTGGTTTGAATAATGATCAGGCAAAAGTCTATACAATTGTGGATTTGGATGGAGAAAAAGCATTACGGATTTCAGGGGAAATATTTGGCGCCATTATAACAAAACACGAATTTGAGAATTATCATCTTCGCCTTCAGTTTAAATGGGGAGATAAAAAGTGGTTTCCTAGGGATAACAGCAAACGGGATAGCGGAATATTGTATCATAGTGTAGGAAAGCAGGGCGACGGCGATACGTTTTGGCTAAGATCGCAGGAATTCCAGGTTCAGGAAGGTGATTGTGGAGATTACTGGGGTGTGGCAGGAGGAATGTTTGATATAAGGGCAAAACTGAATGCTGACAGTATTTATCAATACGATCCTGAAGGAGAATTGATTACTTTTAGTGAAGATAACGAAACAGGAAGGTATTGTAAGAAATTTCCTGATGCCGAAAACCCAAGTGGGGAGTGGAATACTATTGATGTATATTGTTTCAAAGATACAAGCATTCATGTAGTAAATGGAGTTGTAAATATGGTATTGGAAAACTCCAGGTTAAATCTGAATGTAAATATCACTCCCTTGACAAAAGGGAAAATTCAGATTCAGTCGGAAGGTGCAGAAGTTTTTTACAGGGATATTAAAGTTTGTCCAATTGAAGGTCTCCCTGAT
Source organism: Draconibacterium sp. (assembly GCA_035399765.1). Taxonomy (GTDB): domain Bacteria; phylum Bacteroidota; class Bacteroidia; order Bacteroidales; family Prolixibacteraceae; genus Draconibacterium. The sequence continues at coordinate 8,945 of DAOPJR010000066.1, forward strand.
TTCAATTAGTACTTAGTATTTTCGTTTTTAAATAAAAAATCCGGTCTCCTCTGAAACCGGATCTAATATCAAAACTGCAAAAAATGATTCAATCCGTCATTAAAGGATTGAATCTGCATTATCTAAATACCTCTGGCATTCCTGTCCAGTTGTTCTGCCTCGGTAAAATCATTTTCGCAAACATGTCCTTCCAACGGAAGAATCCGTTCGTGGATGGCATCGATGATCCATTCGGGTTGAGGGAAGAAATAATCTTCCAGTTCGTGAGCTGGTGTAATCCAGTTTCGCGAACCAACCACCACTGGTGGTGCATCCAGGTAATCAAATGCCAGTTCAGCAACATTCGAAGCCAGATCGCGCAGGAATGATCCGCGTGCCGAAGCATCGCCTGAAATAACAATCCGTCCTGTTTTTTTGATCGACTCAATCACGGGTTCGTAATTAAATGGAACCAGTGAGCGGGCATCAATTACTTCAGCCGACATGCTGTATTTTTCTTCCAGTATTTTAGCTGCCTCCAACGCACGGTACAAGGTTGCCCCGATTGTTAAAATGGTAACATCATTTCCTTCTTTTTTTACATCGGGTTCACCCATCTGGATTTCGTAATATTCTTCGGGAACACCACCCTCATGAAACATTTCTCCAATATCATAGATTCGTTGGCTTTCGAAGAATACCACCGGATCGGTTCCCTGCAGGGCTGAGTTCATCAAGCCTTTTGCATCGTACGGAGTTACAGGGAAAACTACTTTCAAGCCTGGAATATGTGCTGCCAGTGCCGTCCAGTCCTGCGAGTGCTGTGCTCCGTATTTGGAGCCCACTGAAACGCGGATAACCACCGGCATTTTCAATACATTTCCGCTCATTGCCTGCCATTTAGGAAGCTGGTTAAAGACTTCATCGCCTGCACGTCCCAGGAAGTCACAATACATGATTTCCGGTATAACCCGGCCACCGCACATGGCATAACCAATCGCCGTTCCCACGATCGAAGCTTCTGAAATCGGGGAGTTAAACAAACGGTGGTAGGGAAGTGCTTCAGTGAGTCCGCGGTAAACGGCAAAGGCACCGCCCCAGTCACGGTTTTCCTCACCATAGGCAATCAAAGTCGGATCTTTGTAAAAGCGGTCGATAACTGCTTCGAAAATCCCGTCGCGTAAACCGTAGGTTTTTATTTTTGAATGTGGTTTCCCGTTTTCGTCAAACATGAACCTTTCTTTGGTAGCCAGTTGTTTAACCCTTGGATTTTCTTCCATCGGGTGGTTCACTTCCACCTCGCGGTCTTCCATTTTGTCAACCGATTGGTTGCTGAACATCATTTCTCCAATCAGGTTCGGATATTTTTTCATATCCATGTGTGGCGAAACTTCATCATCGATGGCGAGTTTCATGGCAAAAGTGATGAGCTCGGTTGTGTCTGCTTTTATTTGTTCAAGTTGATCTTCGGTCGCAACACCTGCTTTTATAAGTTCTTTACCATACCAAATGATTGAATCCTGAGCTTCCCATGCTTCCACTTCTTCTTTCGATCGGTAGGAAGATGCATCGGAAGGAGAGTGTCCGCTGTAACGGTAAGTCAAAACATCCAGCAGAACAGGACCACGTTTTTCTTCCAGAATTTTCTTTTTGCGTTTGTAAGCATCAATAACAGCCAGCGGATTGTATCCGTCTACACGTTCGGCATGCATTTGATCGCGGTTAACGCCGGCTCCGATACGGGCCGCCACAGAATATCCCATGGTTTCGCCACAAGTCTGGCCACCCATTCCATACTGGTTGTTCATGATATTCACAATGAGCGGTAATCCGCCTTTCATATCACCTTCCCACAGTTCAGTAAACTGATCCATTGAGGCAAAGGCCAAACCTTCCCAAACCGGACCGCAAGCCATAGAAGCGTCACCAATGTTGGCAACTACGATACCTGGTTTACGGTTAACCTTTTTATAAAGAGCAGCTCCCACTGAAATATCACCTGAACCACCTACAATAGCATTGTTGGGATACACTCCAAACGGAGTGAAAAATGCATGCATGGATCCTCCCAAGCCTTTGTTAAAACCGGTTTCGCGTGCAAAAATCTCGGCCAGCGTTCCATAAATCAGAAACTTGATGGCCAGTTCTTTAATCGTTCCGGTGTGTCCTTCTTTTACTGGTGCAGCAGTGATCCCGTTAAAATGCGAATTCATGATTTGCTGCAATTCTTCATCACTAAGTTTCTCAATGGCAGATAATCCTTTGGCAAGAATTTCACCGTGACTGCGATGCGAACCGAAAATAAAATCTTCTACTCCGAGAGTATAAGCCATACCAACGGCTGCAGCTTCCTGCCCAATGGAAAGGTGGGCCGGGCCGGGGTGATTGTAGGCAATACCATTGTATTCTCCACGGGTTTTTATGAGGTTCAACATGGTTTCAAATTCACGGATCACCACCATGTCGTGGAAAATGCGAACAAGTTCTTCATTCGAAAAATTCTCTTTTTCTTCTTCTACTGTTTTATTGTACTGATTTACCGGGATCGGTTTAAATTCGATCATTCCGGGTTTCCGTACTTCTTTTGGATTAATGTATAATGATTTTGTCATTTCTTTTTGAGTTTAAAGTGAGAGGTTTTCAATCTGATTTTTTATCTCTGCCAGAAAAAGCGTTGCTTCTCCACCATCCAGTGCCTGGTGATCATAGGTGAGTGAAAGTCCCATCATCGGAACAAAACCAATCACACCTTCTTCAATTTCTTTTGGTCGAAGAACGATGGTACATACTCCGAGAATGGCAGTTTGAGGAAGATTGATAACAGGAGTAAACATTTCGACCCCATAATTTCCCAGGTTTGAAACGGTAAAGGAAGCTTCCTCCGGATTTAGCAGATCGGGGTTAATATTTCCGTTTCGGGCAGCGGATGACAGCTGTTTTAGTTGGCTTGAAAGGCCTGTGATCGACAGGTCGCTTGCATTTTTCAATGCAGGAACCATTAATCCCCGTTCGGTATCCACTGCAAGACCAAGGTGAACTTTATTAAACCACTTCATTTTATCTCCCAGAAAATGTGTATTTGCCTGTGGAAATTTTTCAAGCGCCCGAATAACTGCAAAGCAAACCAGATCGTTAATCGTTACATTTTCTTTGATCTCACCGGTTTCCATTTGTTTTTTGAAGTTTTTGCGAAGTTTCAGTATTTGTCGTGCGTCAGCGCTCAAATGGTGAGTGAGCTGTGCCGAGTTTTGCAGCGACTGGTGCATGGCGCTGGCAATCAGTTTACGAATGTTTGGAATGGCTTTGATTTCATACCCATCTCCTTTACGCAAAACTACTTCAGGTGCTGCTTTTGGAAAAGAAACAACAGTTGTTGCTTTTCCTTCCCGAACGGTTTTTGAAGCAGTTTCCACATCACGTGCAATAATACGACCGTGAGGTCCTGAACCTTTCAGGTTTTGGAAGTCCACACCCATCATTTCGGCCATATTTCTGGCCAATGGTGAAATGCGGATTCTGGCTCCGTCTTCACTTTCTTCTACTTCAAACTCGAAAACTTTTGGACTTTCTTCAATGGGTTCTTCTGCCTGGACAGTCTCTGCAGCAGGTTCTGCTCCTGGTTTGAATTCGTCAATGCTCTCGCCTTTTTGCCCAATAACGGCCACGTTGGTAAGTACCGGAATTTCGTCGCCTTCTTCAAAAAAAGTTGCCAGAAGAATTCCGTTAACCTTGGCCTCTTCTTCAAAAGATGCTTTGTCGGTTTCGTAGGAAAACAGAAGATCGCCTTTGTTAACTTCTTCGCCCACATCTTTAAACCATTGTCCAAGGATGCACGATTCAACCGATTGTCCTTGTTTGGGCATAATTACAACTTCTGCCATATCGATTTGTTTTATTGATTTAATCTAACTTGTTATTACAAATAAAAAATAGTAAAAATTTTAAAATATTGAAAACCAATCTAATAAATAAAATATTAAATCTCGGGTGTAAAATTATACTTTATAACTTGTATTTACAAGTTGTTTTTGAATGTTTTAAAAATATTTTAACTTTGAGCTCACAAATGGAAAATATTCCTCAATATCGAAAACTGTACGAACTGCTTCGTAAACACATCGAAAAGGGTGTGTACCAGGAAGGAGACTTGTTGCCTTCGGAGAACGAATTATCAGCTACTCACGCAATAACGCGACCGACTGTTCGCCAGGCGCTCGACACGCTGGTTAAGGACGGTTTGATTGTTAAAAAGCAGGGAAAAGGGAGTATCGTCCGGAAGACGCCACGAAATATCGGTATTCTTTCTATCTCGGGTACAGCATCTGCCATCGGTGTGCGGTATTTGAAAACTGACATTCTGCAAAAACCAATGGTTACCAGTTGGCCGGATCATTTTCCTTTTGAATTAAGCGAGTTGGAACTTGAGGCTGGTTGTATTTATATGGAGCGGCTCCGATATGTGGATGATGAACCTGTTTTTTACGATGTGAACCATTTGCCAAATTTATTTCTTCCCAGAATCACTCAGCGCTCGTTCGAAAACAAATCTCTTTTCGAAATTCTTCGGAAAAATTATCAGATTGAGATTTTGGGTGGAGAACAACAACTCAAAGCTGTCAAACCTGACGAACAGATCAAAAAAATACTCAAGTTAAAGGCAGGCCAACCCGTTTTGTATATGGAGCGGAAACTGACAACCAACAAAGAACATTTCAACATTTACTCCACTATTTATTTTAATTCAGAAAAGCATGCCATCTTTGGAAGTTTCTGATTTGAGATACCCCAACTTTCGCAAACATCAAATTTCCAGGTGTTTCTTTGCTGACAGCAAGCAATATTTTTACATTTGTTGCCTCATCAAATACTATGGAAGAAAGACAAATACCGGAGGCAATTAACGCAGTAGGAGTGAGGGCAACACTCAGCAACGAAAAATATGGCCCGCACGAACGGAACACATTTGATCTCTGGCTGGCGAATTCGGAGCAACCAACTCCGCTGGTCATTTACATTCACGGCGGTGGTTTTGTTGGTGGCGACAAGTCACGCTATTACGACTCGAAAGACTGGGTTCGTTTTTTAGATGAAGGAATTTCGGTGGCAAGCATTAATTACCGTTTCATGAATCAGCCTCCTTATGGAATTCTTTCGAGTATGAAGGATGCAAAACGTTGCCTGCAGTTTATTCGGTATAATTCAGAAAAATACAACATTGATAAAAACCGGATAGCTTGTTCGGGAGGTTCAGCCGGTGCCGGCACTTCGTTATGGCTGGCCTTCTCAAAAGATATGGCAGAACCTGAAAGTGACGATCCGGTATTACGCGAATCGACGAAAATCTGTTGTGCCGGAGCCTTTGCCTCCCAGGCAACCTATGATATTTTACAATGGCCGGCAATTCTGAATTTACCATTAAATACCACTCCTGAAGAAATGCAGGCGATAGCACGCGCTTTTGGCCTGAAATCAGCAGAAGGAATTGATCTGTGGAAACAGACTGATATTAGAAAAGAACTGGACTATTTGGGTAAAATGAAGAAAGATGCTGCACCGTTTTTTGTATATAATCGGCGAGAAGGAGGTATCCCGACCAACGATGATGAACTGCAACATCACCCTTTACATGCCAAAGCATTAAAAGAAAAAGCAGAATCAGTAGGGGTAGAGGCTGTTGTTTATGCTCCGGCGATCGGAATTACTCATGAATCGCGGAAAGATCTTGTAGATTTTTTCCTTGAGAAACTGATCAAAAATTAATAAATATTCAATTATTCTGAATATATATTCACAAAGTATACTTTTGTATTCGATTGAATCAAAAATTATTCATCTTTGCAACTTCAAAAAAATAGAAAATTAAACGAATGAAAGTCTTAAAATTTGGAGGAACTTCTGTTGGATCACCTGCTAATATGCGGGCTGTAATGGATTTGGTTACTGATGGAGAACAGAAAATAGTGGTGCTTTCGGCAATGTCTGGAACTACTAATTCGTTGGTTGAAATTTCGAATTTTCTTCATAAAAAGAACAAAGACAGTGCTAACATTGCGATTGGCAGACTGGAAGCAAAATACAAGCAGGTGGTTGATGAATTGTTTCAATCAAAAGACAATAAAATGACTGGGCTTGCCATTATAAAAACCAGTTTTGATACGATTAAATCGTTTACAAGGGGATTATTTAGTGAAGCAGGTGAAAACACAATTCTGGCCCAGGGAGAATTGATTTCAACACAGTTGGTTGCTTTGTTGATGAATGAAAGCGGATACAATACCAAATTGTTACCAGCCCTTGATTTTATGAAGATTGATGAAGACAAAGCCGCTGATCTTCCTTATATCCGTGAACACATTAAACCAGTGATTGAAAAAGTAGGTGAGGCGGAATATTATATTACCCAGGGATTTATTTGTTTGGATGCAGAAGGCAATATCAATAATCTGCAGCGTGGAGGAAGCGATTATACAGCCTCGCTGATTGGGGCTGCTATCGATGCCGAAGAAATACAAATCTGGACGGATATCGACGGGTTTCACAACAACGACCCGCGTTTTGTGGAAAACACCCGTAAAATTGAACAACTATCATTTAATGAAGCAGCTGAGCTGGCCTATTTCGGTGCAAAAATTCTGCATCCGCAAACGGTTCTTCCGGCACGTGTCCAGAACATTCCGGTTCGATTGAAGAACACGATGAATCCGTCTGACGGTGGAACACTCATTACTTCTGAATCGGATGGAAAAGGAATTAAAGCAGTTGCCGCCAAAGATGGTATCTCAGCAATTAAAATCCGTTCAGGCAGGATGTTGATGGCCTATGGTTTTCTTAAAGGAATTTTCGAGATTTTTGAAAAGCACAAGACACCGATTGATATGATTTCTACTTCCGAGGTAGCTGTTTCGCTTACCATTGATAATACCTCGCATTTGGATTCAATCAGGGAAGAACTGAATAAATTCGGTACGGTTGAAGTGGATAATGATATGTCAATTGTTTGTATTGTTGGCGATATTATCCAGGAGGAAAAAGGTTTTGCTTCAAAAGTTTTTAACGCGATGGATGGTATTCCAATCCGTATGATCTCATATGGTGGAAGTAAATACAATATTTCGGTGCTGGTTCCTACTTCTCAAAAACAAAAAACATTACAGGCACTGAGCGATCATTTGCTTAACAATTAAAAGAAGCAGAGAGTAATCTTAAAATCCTTTCTTTCCAGTGCTATTTGACCACTGGTATGCTTTTTGTGTTTTTAGGGGACTATTAAACATTAAAGCTATGAAAACAAAGAAGAATTTTTTGTTAGGATTATCTATTGCTATTTTACTCGCATTCTCTGGTTGCCAGGACGATTTCGATGATCTTTATTATGATTATGTTGGATTCTGGGACAGTGAGAAATATGTACTTCAAATTTGGCCGGGAGGCGATGCTTATCTATTAAAAAGAGGCAATTATGAGTATTACGGTTGGGTTGATATTAACCGGAACCGAATTAAATTCGAGGCTGACGGAGAGAATTTTACCAAACGATTTAGTATTGATCAGCCACCATCGGTTGACGAGTTTGGGATCATCTATATGGAACTGGACCGGTGGCGTTTTACCCTGTAATAATCTATTGAATTTGAATTACGTCACTGGCTTCGTACCGTGATGTTAGTTTTATTTCGAAACGGTGCAACAGCGAATTCATAGTTGATAGGGCGATCTCTGGGGTATTGTTTTCTTTTGAAAGATGGCTCAGGAAAACGAGTTTGAGTTTTTCTCCGGCATGATTTTCAAGAAGATGTAAAGCCTGCTCATTGGAAAGATGACCAAGCTCGGAAGCCACGCGTTTTTTAAGCGGCCAGGGATAATTGCCTTCCCATAACATTTTTTCATCGTAGTTCGATTCCAGAAACAATCCGTCACATTGTTCCAGGTGTGTTTTTACATTTTCACAAGGCTCCCCGATGTCGGTAAAAACTCCAATATTTTGGTTTTTATATTCGATTCTGAATGAACAGGGTTCGGCAGCATCATGATTTTTTAATACCGGGTGAATGATAAAATCACCAATTTGAATTCTTTCGTCAGGAGTAAAAAAACGGGGATAATCAGGGCGAAGGTTTTTATACGAACTATTGTAGGTTTTGGCTGTAATATACACCGGAATTTGAAGTCGGTTTCCCAAAACCCGTGCTCCGCGCATATGATCACCATGTTCGTGTGTAATAAAAAGTGCCTTGATTTTGGTCGGATTAAGACCTCGTTCCTTCATTCGTAGCAAAATCTGTTTGGTACTGATCCCTGCATCAATCAATACCGCATCGGTATTGTTCCCGATATAGTAACAATTCCCATTACTTCCTGAAGCTATCGAACAGATCTCGAGCATGTTTTCTTTTTAATTGGCCTAAAATAAAAGATTTGTTTTGAATTATTTCTATTTACTGGCGTTGTATCTTCTCCAAAAACGAAACTTTGTTAGCGAGGTGAATGAAACCAGACGATTGATAAAGGAGTATCTCATTAAAAAGTGTAAAATCCGGTAAGAGAAAACCACAATCGGGAAAGCAGTCAGGAGTATGAAGATCCACACAAAAAGCGAAAAATGCTCCGAGATAAAGTCGCCCGGAGTTGAAAAGATATGTACAAGTGTTACTGGGATAAGCGATAAAACAAGCCACCAGATTAGTACTACAAAAGCATGTGGTGTTTGAATAGCACGTTTCGGGCAGAGATTCATGCAATGCATACAACTCTCACATTTTCGTGTCCAGAATGGACGGTTTTCTTTCCAGACAATGGCCTTTACCGGACACTGCTTCACACATAGTCCACACGAATTACAGTTATAGTCGGCCACGAAACTTTTTGCCAGGAAAAATCGGCCAAAGAAAAAGTATAAAATAGAAATAGGACTTACCAGCAGATCGATGGGAAGTGAGAGTAGACCTTTCCAGGTTTTTACTCCCGATAAAGTTCGTTCTGCAAAAAGCTTGGTCTTTCTTTTGCACCG
>DAOPJR010000066.1:18030-19271 GCA_035399765.1 Draconibacterium sp.
ATCAAAGAATTTGTTGGTATATCTTCAGTATGAATTTGCAGTGAAGGCGTGATTTGGAGAATTTCTGTTGCAACCTGCCTTTTTTGGGCCGTTTCTTCCATCCATTTTGCAGCTGCGAGTGCATTTCCAGTTCCGGTAAAATAGTATATAATCAGCTTGTTGTACATTTCAGGAAGATATCTCCTAAAGTACGAAAAATGAATTAGTTATTGATCAGGATTTGTATTTGTAAATTCTGTTTTATAAGCTTTATTTCACCAGTTTTGAAATGGCTTTGAATTCTTCTGTTCCGGCCTTTCTTGTCAACTCGAAAAGAAGCGATTCATACGACGTCATCATGATTTCTTCGTGGCGATAACGTTCCTTTGCCAGATCGATATTTTGAGGCGTACGCGACGAAACGGCGTCCATTATTACGATTGGATTCAGACCGGCTGCTTTCATATCAACAGCTGTTTGTAAAACACAAACATGTGATTCAATTCCAAAAAGAATGATGTTTTTGGCTTTTGATTCTGCCAGTTGTTCACGAACTTCAGCAACATCGTAACAACTAAAATCGGTTTTTTCGATATACTTAAAATCGGCTATCAGTGAGCTTATTTCAGGAAGGGTTTCACCAAGTCCTCGGGTATATTGTTGTGTAACTACAAGTGGAACTTTATGTACGGCTAGTCCTTGAATGAGTATCTTGCAATTCTTCAGTAAAGTTTCTTTCTCGTGCATCACCGGAAACAGGCGTTCTTGTATATCTATCATTAATCCAACTGTGTTTTCGCGGCTAATTCGCATGATGTAATCTTTCGGGTTGATAAATTATTTTTTTGTATCCTTCTCGGAACACGCCTGCAAACGCGATTTATCGCCCAGGTAACCTCCATGGTGACGTTTGGCGTAATCTTCGTTGGTGAAGCCAATTTTATTCATCAGCGAAACTACCAGTGCATCTCCAATTACTGTCATAACCGTTGTTGATGTGGTTGGAGAAAGTCCCAAGGGACACACTTCTTTTGGATTGCCTGTATAGATAAACGCATCGGCACTTTTTGCCAAAGAACCTTCCGAATTACTTGAAATAACAATGAGGGGAATTCCAGGATACAGGTTCTCAGCCAAATCAATTAACTCAATAATTTCTCGGGTTTTGCCGGAGTTAGAAATAACCAGAAGTACATCGTTTTCCTGAAGAACACCGAGATCTCCGTGTTGCGATTCGCTGGGATGCAAAAATACGGCAGGCG
>DAOPJR010000067.1:0-18991 GCA_035399765.1 Draconibacterium sp.
ATTCCACTTGCCACGCCAGTTATTACACCTCCTACTGTGTCATGGTCCTTTCCTGCTTTCACAATTCGTTCTATCATCTTTTCGGCAGTCTCAGAATCAGGACATCTTACGATATTTTCTTCCGTCCTCGAAAGATCTAATTCTTCATAAGATTTCTGAAGTTTAATCTCGCCAACCTGCGATACAAATGCTTGAACTGATACTCCCTGTTTTGCCAGTATTTGTTTTGCAATTGCTCCTGCAACAACGCGGGCGATGGTTTCACGTGCCGACGAACGACCTCCTCCCCGGTGATCACGTGTTCCGTACTTTTGAATATACGTATAATCAGCGTGAGAAGGACGAAACACATCTTTTAAGTCGTTGTAATCGTTTGAATGCTGATCCTTATTCCAAACCACAAAAGCAATGGGTGTTCCCTGTGTTCTGCCTTCGAAAACCCCGGATAAAAATTCAACTTTATCATCCTCTTTTCGCTGAGTAGTAATTTTGGATTGACCTGGTTTTCTTCTGGCAAGATCTTGTTGAATTAAATCAACATCGATCTCCAGGCCGGCCGGGCAACCATCAATAATTCCTCCGATTCCACGTCCGTGAGATTCACCAAATGAGGTTAAACGAAAAATATGACCAAATGTATTCATATATAAATAAAAACCCTGTCTTCTTTGTTTTCAGAAAACAGGGCTTAAAGATATTAATTTGATTGTATTATAAAAACAAATTAACAGCCGCATCCACAACCGCCGCCGCTGGTTCCACACGAACCGCTGCTGCAACTGTGATCGTGGTCGTAATCGTGAGATCCACATCCGCAGCCACCGCTTCCTCCTGAAAGAATTTCAGCAACCTCGGCATCCGATGCTTCACGTACTTCCATCACTTTCCCTGTAAAAAACAGGTCTTCTCCGGCCAGTGGATGATTGAAATCCATATTTACAATTTCATCGGTAACTTCCAGTACAATCCCATTCAAACGCTGACCATTGCTGCTCATCATCGGAACTGTGTTTCCAACCTGGATAAGTTCATTGTCAAATTCACCATTTACGAGGAATACTGATTTTGGTAATTCCACAATTGCATCGTTGTTAACTTCACCATATGCATCCTTTGAATCCAATTTGATATTAAAAGGATCATCCTGATGTAAACCAGCCAGGTGTTTTTCAAACTTGGGAAGCATCAAACCTGCACCATATAAAAATTGTAAAGGATTTTCAACAGTGGCCTGCTCAATCATTTCACCATTTTCGTCGTCAATACGTAAATCGTATGTCAACGTAACCATTTTATATTTTCCTATCTCTACCATATCTTGAAAAATCTGTTTATTCTGAATTAAAGTGCAAATTAAATCTTTTTTCTATTGTCTCACAAAATACTTAAAAGTATTTTATTGACAATTAACGTTTAATTAGTGGGAATTGTTAAAAGTAACTTCCGGTTTTTTAATTGCCCTTACCAAAAGTCCTATTCCAACCAGCACAAATGGAATACTTAACCACTGTCCCATATTCAGTACCATTCCTGCTTCAAACGCTTCCTGATCTTCTTTAATGAACTCGATAAAGAAACGAGCAGTGAAAACCATTATTAAGAAGACTCCAAGTAAAAGTCCCGGTCTGTTTTTTGAAGAAGTTTTCCAGTACAGGTACATCATTACACCGAAAGTTATCAAATATGCCAAAGCTTCATAAATCTGTGTAGGATGTTTTGGAACGAGTTCGCCATTGCGCTCAAAAATAAATCCCCAGGGTAATGAAGTCTGAATACCGTAAATCTCTGAATTCATCAGGTTCCCGGTTCGAATAAAGGCTGCTACTAATGCAGTAGGTACTACCATCCGGTCCAAAACCCATAACATGGTACGTTTTGTCACACGTTTTGAATATATGTACATGGCAATAATAATTCCGATTGCACCACCATGACTGGCAAGTCCGCCATGCCAAACTTTGATGATCTCTGCAGGATGTTGAGAGTAATAATCCCAGCTATAAAACAGAACATGACCCAATCGTGCCCCAATTACAGTTGCAATAATCATATAAAAGAAAAGGCTGTCAATCCATTTCTGACTCACACCTTCCGATTTCAGCATTTTCTCACCCAGGTAATATCCAACAAGAAAACCACCGGCAAAGAGCAAACCATACCAACGAACCGACAAATTGCCAAGATGAAAAATCTCGGGATTAACATTCCAGTGAATAAAACTAAGTATTGGTATCATATTTTATGTATTCCAAATTTATACTTGTCCTCTGCCGTGACATTGTTTGTATTTTTTTCCGCTTCCGCAAGGACAAGGATCGTTTCTTCCAACTCGTTTCTCAACCGTAACCGGTTGTGGTCTGGACTGTTCCTGAGTTTGTGTATTCGCCCCTGCCATCGGATTATCCGATCCGGGAGAATCTGATTTTTGAGTCCTGTAACGACTCATATCCATCCGTTTTCTTGCCTCAGCTTCACGAACCTGATCCGGGTTTTGAATTGGAATCTGCCCTTTCATCAGAGTTGAAACGACCTGTTTATTGACCTTGTTAATAAGCTCTTTAAACAGGTTAAACGATTCTAATTTATAAATCAATATCGGATCTTTTTGCTCGTAAGTGGCATTCTGAACCGACTGTTTTAAGTCGTCCATTTCGCGCAGCTGTTCTTTCCAACCTTCATCAATAGTATTTAAAACAATCTGTTTCTGATACGATTTAACCAGCTCTTTCCCTTTATTCAGATATGCTTTTTCAAGGTTGCAAATAATCTGGTAAGTACGTTTACCATCCGAAATCGGAACAACAATGTTGGTATAAATTTCTTTTTTGGTTTCGTAAACATTTTTAATGACCGGGTACGCCTGTTTGGAAATATTTTCCACTTTTCGGGTGTAACTGTTGATCATTTTTTCATAAATCTGATCGATGATCTGATTGGCATTGATACGTTTGAATTCTTCCTCGTTTACAGGCGACTCAAGCGACAATAAACGCATCAGTTCCATATTGAAATCCTCGAACATATCCGAACCATAGTACTGATTTACCAGTTCTTCAACCGAATCGTACATCATGTTCAGTACATCCACCTCCAAACGCTCGCCAAACAAAGCATGACGACGACGTTTGTAAACCACTTCACGTTGTGAGTTCATCACATCGTCGTACTCGAGCAAACGCTTACGAATACCAAAGTTATTTTCTTCAACTTTTTTCTGTGCCCGTTCAATTGATTTCGAGATCATCGAATGCTGGATTACCTCTCCTTCTTCAAGTCCGAGACGGTCCATAATTCCTGAGATACGTTCAGAACCAAACAAACGCATTAAATCATCTTCCAATGAAACATAGAACTGAGAAGAACCGGGGTCTCCCTGACGTCCGGAACGACCACGCAACTGTCTGTCAACACGTCGTGAATCGTGTCTTTCGGTACCAATGATTGCCAAACCACCAGCTTTTTTAACCTCATCCGTTAGTTTAATGTCGGTACCACGACCAGCCATATTTGTCGCAATGGTAACCGTTCCCGAATGACCGGCTTCAGCAACAATTTCTGCTTCGCGTGCATGCAATTTGGCATTCAAAACATTGTGTTTAATGCCCTTAATTTTCAACATGCGACTCAGTAATTCAGAAATTTCTACCGAAGTAGTCCCAACAAGCACCGGTCGTCCGGCATTATGCAGATTTACAATATCATCAATAACTGCATTGTATTTTTCACGTTTTGTTTTATATACCAAATCCTGACGGTCGTCGCGAATGATTGGTTTATTGGTTGGAATCACCACCACTTCCAACTTGTAGATATCCCAGAATTCACCAGCTTCTGTCTCTGCAGTACCGGTCATCCCTGCCAGTTTATGATACATTCTGAAATAATTCTGTAATGTAATGGTAGCAAAAGTCTGGGTTGCAGCCTCAACTTTTACATTTTCCTTGGCTTCAATTGCCTGATGTAAACCATCGGAATAACGACGGCCTTCCATGATACGACCAGTCTGTTCATCCACAATTTTAACCTTATTGTCGATTACCACATATTCCACGTCTTTTTCGAACATGGTATAAGCCTTGAACAACTGATTAATCGTATGAACCCGTTCTGATTTAACTGCGTAATCCTGTAAGAGTTTATCTTTCTCGTCCTGCAGTTTATCGGGATCAAGACCAGAATGATCCAATTCAGCCATTTTGCTACCCATATCAGGTAGTATAAAGAAGTTGGAGTCTTCAAGACCTTGCGAAAGCAGATCGATACCGTTATCTGTAAGTTCTACCGAATTTTGTTTTTCATCAATAATAAAATACAACGGATCGGTAACTATATGCATGTTCTTGTTGTTTTCCTGCATATAAAAGTTCTCGGTCTTCTGCATAACAGCTTTCATACCTTCTTCGCTCAGGAATTTGATGAGCGATTTATTCTTTGGCAGCCCCTTGTGTGCACGGAGTAATAACAGACCACCTTCCTTTTTCTCGTCGGATGTGGCATCTTCTTTAGTCAGTAAACGCTTGGCATCGATAAAAATCTTGTTGACGAGATCACGCTGAGCTTTGTATAGCTTTTCAACATAACCTTTCAGATCACCAAATTGCTGGTCTTCACCTTTTGGAACAGGACCTGAAATGATCAACGGGGTACGCGCATCATCAACCAACACCGAGTCAACCTCATCCACAATAGCGTACTGATGTTTGCGTTGTACCAGGTCTTCCGGGTTAATCGCCATATTGTCACGCAAATAATCGAAACCGAATTCGTTGTTTGTTCCGTAAGTAATATCTGCGTTGTAAGCATTACGTCGTGCTTCCGAGTTGGGTTGATGTTTATCGATGCAATCGATGGTTAATCCATGAAATTCATAGATCGGCCCCATCCACTCGGCATCACGTTTCGACAGGTAATCGTTTACAGTAACTACGTGAACACCTTTTCTTGTTAACGCATTCAGAAAAACAGGCAAAGTCGCTACCAAAGTTTTACCTTCACCGGTTGCCATCTCTGCAATATTTCCACGGTGAAGTACTACTCCACCAATCAACTGAACATCGTAATGCACCATGTTCCAGGTTGTTGGATTGCCGCCAGCCAGCCAGGTATTACTCCATACTGCTTTTTCGCCTTTAATAACAATGCTGTCGCGTTTAGCTGCCAGGTTCCGATCAAAATCGTTGGCAGTTACTTCCACTTCCGTGTTTTCAGCAAATCGACGGGCAGTGTCTTTCACAACAGCAAAAGCAGTTGGAAGAATCCGTTCTAAAACTTCCTCCAGCTTTTCATCAATCTTTTCCTCCAGTTTGTCAATGCGTTCGTAGATTTTTTCACTTTCCTGAATCTCGACTTCTTCTACTTCTACCTTCAGCGCAGCAATTTCATCTTCTTCCGGCTTAATAAAGTCGATAATGATTTGCTTTAACTTTTCGGATTCAGCGCGTAAATCGTCGTTTGAAAGTTTAGTTATACGTTCGTATTCTTCCAGGATTTTATTGATAACAGGAGTAACTTCCTTGATATCCCTTTCTGATTTATTTCCGAGGATCTTCCCCAGAATCTTATTTACAAATGCCATTTCTGTTCAAATTGAGCTATAAAAAATTAAGCTGCGCAAAGTTAATGAATTGTGCAGGCTAAAAAAACAATTGAAAAACTTATTCATAATAATCGTGCCAAACGAAATGTGCTGGTTTTTAGCGACAAGATTACCGATTTGTTGTCATTTATCTGTCAGTCTTTTCCTGATTAAATTAAGTGGCTGAAATAGTTACTTTTGCGGAATAATTAGTGAAAATGAATTCCATTAATACTACTTGCTTTGTTTGTAAGAAAACAGTATCTGCTGAAACATCTGAAATAAACCAGCTTGTAAACTTGCCTGTTTGCTTCGATTGCAAAGGAACCGATCGTGAAAAAGCAGAGGAAAAAGAAGTCCTCGACAGCCTGGCTGACGGTTTTGTTTGTGGTTGTATTTAACTCTTATACTTGATGCTAGATATTTGATTCTGGATTCTTGATATTTTCTACCTTAGATCAATCACTTCAACATCAGGATGTTTGCTGGCATCAAAGACAAAATCTGAATCGGGAAAATCTACGTTTGTACTCATTTTCTTCACAACTATTCCGTAAAGGTTTCCATCTGTTGAATACAAAGTAGCTTTATCCAACATTAAGGTTGGTTTGTTAATCCACACTTCAATCTTGGTAACCTGGTACTCATCCGTATCAGGATACAATTCTATCTGATCCAGTGTTTTACCATTTTCCTGTTTCTCTGAAATAAATTTCGATTTGAAACCCCGTTCATAAATACTAAATATGGAAGATGGGTCCATCAGCTCACTTTCTGAATCTTCAACACTGGTAATTGTCACCTGGTTTCCATCATGCATGTAATTCCATATCGTATTTCCATCGGAATAAATTTCAACGCCTGCATCAGGAAGTACCACCTTGTATTTCTGTCCTTTTACCTTAATTGTACCCGCGTTTTGTTCGTCAATATCCATCTCCTTATTCACCATCGAAAAAACAAAATCAGCCGACATACTTTTAAACGTTTTTGTTTTCGCACTTACTTCGTCGAGTATTTGTTTTGCCCTGGCATCGTTTTGGGCGTTTGCAATTCCAACGGTCAGCAGCAACACTGCCATTATCCAAATTTTCTTCATGGTTTTTATTTTGTCTACAGATTATTCAATAATTGTTCCAAAGAATATTCATCCTGAATCAGGACTTGTCGTGCCTTGCTTCCTTCACTCGGACCAACAATACCTGCCGCTTCAAGTTGATCCATCAAACGGCCTGCGCGGTTATAACCAATTGAGAAGCGCCGTTGAATCATTGACGTCGATCCCATTTGGTTGGCAACTACAATTCGTGCTGCATCGTCAAACAACTCGTCGCGGTTATTCAAATCAACATCTCCTGGTCCGGGTTCTTCATCACCAACAAATTCAGGCAATAAAAAAGCAGTTGGGTAACCTCGTTGATCTCCAATAAATGCACATATTTTTTCAACCTCCGGTGTATCTATAAAGGCACACTGAACACGTGTAATCTCACTTCCAGAGGCAATCAACATATCCCCTTTTCCTATTAACTGGTTGGCGCCCGGAGTATCAAGAATGGTTCTGGAGTCAATCATCGAAGCCACTTTAAAAGCAATCCTGGCGGGGAAGTTTGCCTTAATCACACCAGTAATAATATTGGTAGAAGGACGCTGTGTGGCAATTACCATGTGAATACCAACAGCACGTGCCAGCTGGGCAATTCGGGCAATCGGCAATTCTATTTCCTTGCCGGCAGTCATAATCAGGTCGGCAAATTCATCGATAATTACAACGATGTATGGCATGTACCTGTGTCCCTTCAAAGGATTCAGTTTGCGGCTGATAAATTTCTTATTGTATTCTTTGATGTTTCTTGCATGTGCTGCTTTTAAAAGATTGTAGCGGTCATCCATTTCAATATTGATCGAATTCAGGGTATTTTTTACCTTTTGTATATCAGTGATAACCGGTTCTTCCGTATCAGGTAGTTTTGCTAGAAAGTGTTTTTCGATAATGGAGTAAATGTTCAGTTCCACCTTTTTCGGGTCGATAAAAACAAACTTCAATGTAGCCGGATGCTTTTTATAAAGCAGAGAGGCAATAATTGTGTTAATTCCCACCGATTTACCTTGTCCGGTAGCACCGGCAACCAAAATATGAGGCATTTTGGTGAGATCGAACATATACGTTTCGTTCGAAATGGTTTTACCCAATGCAACAGGTAATTCCGCTGTACTTTCCTGGAATTTCTTCGAACGAACAATCGAATGCATCGAAACCACTTCAGGGTTCTGATTTGGCACTTCAATACCGATGGTACCGCGTCCGGGAATCGGAGCAATGATACGGATTCCCAGTGCCGACAGACTCAGCGCAATATCATCTTCCAGGTTTTTAATTTTGGAAATACGAACGCCCGGAGCCGGTACAATTTCATACAATGTAATTGTTGGACCGATGGTTGCTCGAATTTTGGTAATTTCAATCTTGTAATGACGAAGCGTTTCTACAATCTTATTTTTATTGGCAACCAGTTCTTCCTGTTTTACTTCGGCATCGCCAAATTTGTGATCTTCAAGTAAATCCAGTGAAGGGAATTTATAATCCGAAAGGTCAAGTGTTGGATCGTAATCTTCCATTTCTTCATTCTGGAATTCATCGTTTTCCTCTTCCTCCACGCCCCTGTCAATATCCAGTTTTACTTCTGCTTCCGGTTCTTCTGATGTTTTCTCTTCTTTTTCTTCTTTAACCTCTTCTTCCGGTTCAATCTCAAAATCGTCATCTCCATCCGGTTCAAATATGGCACGTACCACATCGTCTTCATCAATTACGGTCGAAATATCATCTTCGCCCACCAAACTATCATCCTCCAGTTCTTCTTCAAATGGGTCCAAATCATCATCTTCAGAAGTTTCCAATCCTGAAGGTTCTTTATCTTTCGATTTAAAAAGACCTTTCAGAAAGTCAAACGCTTTATCGAACCGGATTACAATAATCATAACTCCGGTAATAACCAGGAAAAGTATCAGTCCAAATAATCCGATCAACGAACGTAACCAGTTGCTGAGCATAAATCCGTAATGTCCCCCCAGGTATATGAAAGATTCACCGCTTGTTTTATTAAAAATTAAACCCAATGCCAGTGAAATCCAGACAATAAGTACCAGGCTGTAAACCAGAGTTTGACTATAACGATTTATTTTTCTTCCCAAAATTTTCAGGCCGGTTAGCGCCAGCATGTAAATAAAGATAAAAGAAGCCAGTCCGAAACCACCATTAATAATCACTTCGGAAAGCAAAGCTCCAACCTTCATCCCGTTATTTTTTACATTAATATCCGAATTGAAAAGAAATTCTTTCCAGCTCGAATCCATGATACTCTGATCAGCAGCACCGTAAAAAAGGAATGAAACAAATGAAATGAGCAGATACGCCGAGATACTCAAAAAAAGTATCCCGATGATGAACCAGAATTTTTCGTTTTTGAAAAATGAAAACCTTTTTTTATTTGGTTTTGTCTTTGGTTTTGCTTTTGTTTTTGCAGGCTTTTTTTGTTTAAATGCCATTAGCTTATTTTTGTAACGGTGCAAATTTAGTTAAAAAAAGTCAGCTTGTTTGGTCGCTGTCAATCAGAAAACTAAATCATATTAAGAACAAAGTGTTAACAAAATATGACCTTCAAATTTCAAACTGAAAGCCATCGAAAATATTGTTATTCAAATTGAAAATAATAGCTCTAAAATGCTGTTGTATAATATCCGATCTTTCAGTAAAACAAGACTTTCGGCACTCTTTTTTCTCGTTTGAATTTTTAAGTTTACCTCCGAGATGTGAATTAAATTTAAAAGATTTAGTTGAAACAATGGAAAAACTGGCAGTAGTCGCATTGGGTGGAAATGCCATCCTGCGAGGCTCGGAAGAAGGAACAATTGAACAACAGGAAAAAAATTCGACGGAGACTCTTGAGAATTTGGTCTACCTGATTAAAGACGGTTACAACCTGGTGATTACACATGGAAACGGGCCACAGGTTGGAAATATTCTGATGCGAAACGATGCGGGAGAACAGCTTTATAACATTGCACCCATGCCGCTCGATATCTGCGTGGCAGATTCGCAGGGCGGGATGGGTTATATGCTCGAACGCATGATGCGAAATGTGCTTCAAAAACACGAAATTCGTAAAAATGTGATTACGCTGGTTACGCTGGTAGAAATCGACCAAAATGATCCGGCATTTCAGAATCCTTCAAAGCGGATTGGAAAAATCTATCAGAAAGAAGAAGCAGACAAACTATCGCAGGAAAAAGGCTGGATATTCAAACCAACAGGAAAAGTAAATGGGGGTTTCCGCCGTGTGGTTCCCTCCCCCACACCTTTGAAAATTATCAATAAAGACCTGATAGAAACACTGGTTCGCGCAGGAAACATAGTAATTGCAGCTGGTGGAGGCGGAATACCCGTTTATTACGATGAAGAAGGCAACGTGCGAACCATGGATGCTGTGATTGACAAAGATATGGCATCGAGCTTGCTGGCAGTGAATATCAGTGCCGATGAACTTTACATACTCACTGATGTGCCGTTCATTTTCAAAGATTATGGCTTGCCGACACAGGAAAAGCTTGAGTTTTTAAATTATGCCGATACCATCAAACACCTTGAAAGTGGTACCTTTGGCGAAGGAAGCATGGAACCTAAAATTCGTGCCTGTCTTAATTTTATTAAAAAGGGAGGACAGAAGAGCGTGATTACTGAAGCGACCAAACTTGAAGACCGTTCTTACGGATCAAAAATTACAATGGAATACGAAAACTAGAATAGTTCAGACTTTAAAGTATACACATAAAAAAACAAATAGAATGATCGATCTTAAAAACAGAAACTTCTTAAAGTTACTCGATTTTACTCCCAACGAAATCAGGTATCTACTTGAAAGCGCATCAGAACTCAAACAAGCTAAAAAGTGGGGAAATGAAGAACAGAGATTAAAGGGTAAAAATATTGCCCTGATCTTCGAGAAGTCTTCAACCCGTACCCGTTGTGCATTTGAAGTAGCAGCATACGACCAGGGTGCTTCGGTTACTTATCTTGGTCCGTCCGGTTCACAAATTGGTTACAAAGAATCGATGAAAGATACTGCGCGTGTACTTGGCCGAATGTATGATGGAATTGAATATCGTGGCTTTGGCCAGGCCATTGTGGAAGAACTGGGTGAATTTGCAGGTGTTCCGGTTTGGAATGGACTAACAAATGAATTTCATCCCACTCAGATTCTGGCTGATTTTCTGACTATGATGGAACATTGCGAGAAGCCACTTTCTGAAATAAAATTCTGTTACCTGGGAGATGCACGCAATAACATGGGCAATTCACTTATGGTGGGAGCTGCCAAACTTGGAATGGATTTTAGAGCTGCAGCACCCGCTGAATGTCAGCCTTCGATGTCGTTACAGGAAGAGTGTCTGGAAATCGCAAAAGAAACAGGTGCCCAAATTACGATTACTGATAATGTGGAAGTAGCAGTAAAAGACTGCGATTTTCTTTACACAGATGTTTGGGTTTCGATGGGAGAACCGGATGAAGTCTGGGCTGAACGAATTAAGCTACTAAAACCTTATCAGGTAAACCGGAAGGCCATGGAACTGACAGGAAATCCGGACGTGAAGTTTCTTCATTGTTTGCCAGCATTTCATAACCGGGAAACCAAAGTAGGTGAAGAAATCTATCAAAAATTTGGTCTTGAAGCAATGGAAGTCACAGAAGAAGTATTTGAAAGCGATGCATCTATTGTGTTCGATCAGGCAGAAAACCGCATGCATACGATTAAAGCAGTAATGGTGGCAACACTTGCATGATTAAATAATTCCTAAAAAGCCCTGTATTATGCAGGGCTTTTTTTTGTTTTCAGATTTTCATAACAAATTTTAAGCTAACTATTTTGAATTAGTCTTAATAAGTTGTAATTTTCATTTAAATGTCATTTCCGGCATTTATCCAAAATCAACTCACTTTTACAAATATTAAAACAAACTGTTATTGTTCAACTTAAAAGTGATTATATGATGAAAAAGTACAACTTACTACTCGTTGTTACCTCCATTTTGCTTGTTTTGTTTATCTCCTCTTGTTCAAATTCACCACAACCGGCTACTAATGCTGATTCCGCTACAGCTTTGTCAGGTGAAGACTTAATTAAAAGAGGAGAATACCTCGTTACCACAATGGGGTGTAATGATTGTCATTCTCCAAAGAGAATGGGGCCGAACGGTCCTGAAATTATTCCAGAATTATTATTGTCAGGATACCCGGCAGATCGCCCAATTATGAAATTCGATACCACCTGGACCAATAAAGGTTTTGCTATTTTTTATCCTGATTTAACAGCTGGTGCCGGTCCCTGGGGAGTTTCATTTGCCGGAAATTTAACTCCTGATGTAACAGGAATTGGAACCTGGACTGAAGACCAATTTAAAAAAGCATTAACTGAAGGTAAATTCAAGGGACTTGATGGAAGCCGGATGCTGTTACCACCTATGCCATGGTTCAACCTAACAGAACTGAAAGATGCAGATGTAAAAGCAATCTTTGCTTATCTGAAAAGTATACCACCTGTACACAATGTAGTTCCTGCACCTATTCCTCCAAATGAAATGTAAAGATTATCAGAAAGATCTTAGAGAGTTCCCCACTCTGGGGAGTCTCTCATTTCTTAAAAGCATGCTTCTATTTACTCTTCGACGAAATACCTTAACTGATCGAGCATGATTGGAACATCGTCCTGATTTACTCCCTGTTTAATCAGATAGGGTAAATCTTCATCAAAAACATCGAAAAACTCTGATTCCGTGAAGTCTGTTTGGGTGATTGCTTTTTTATAATATTGGAGTGCTTCTTTCCTTCTTCCCTGACTCCACTGAACATGGCCCATATTCATGAGGTCGTGTTTATTTGGGTCCGACTCGATTAGCATGGTAAAATACTTTTCAGCTTGTTCTTTTTTTCCAACCACAAACGAACACCAGCCAATGGGACGCCATACTTTTTTATTGCCTGGCTCCAGGTATTCCACTTTAAAATAGCATTTTAAAGCTTCCTCAAACTCACCAACTTCAAGTAAACAATGGCCGATATTAAGCTGCGTATTAAGGTTTTCATCATCCATTTTTTCAACCTCACGATAGTATTCCAGCGCTTCTTCCGGCTGTTTTAAATTGCGGTAACACAAAGCAATTTTATTCAGGTTCCACTTCCGGTTTAAATCGAACAACTCAGCCTTTTTATAAGTTTCGAGCGCGTGTTCATAATCATTCATCTTCTGGTAGCAGTATCCCAGTTTTTGATACAGTTCGCCGCTCTTTTCAATTTTCAGCAGGTAAGTAAAAACTTCTGTTGCTTCACGATAATATGCCTTGGTAAAATAGAACTCAGCGACATTTCGCAAAATAACATCGTCTTCTTTCAAGATCTCTCCAAGGATGTGTTTATTATGAAAATCAAACCGCCATGAAAAAATATCCTCAAAATCCCTTTTGCGCGGATGTAATTTGTAAAAACGATACAAATCCTGAATAAACTGGTTGGAAATAAATCCAGCCTTTTTACCGGGATCAGTCAGTTCTTCATCGTCCTGCAATTCGGTGAACTGATCCATTTCTGCTTTCATTCCTTCTGCCATAAATTCGCGGTTTTCAGCAGGCAGGTTTCGAAGGCTGAAACAAAATGAATACTTATCAGAGTTACATAATATTGGTGCTGAATCAATTGCTTTAATAAAACTTGAATTTACTTTGTCGTGCGGATCAATAGCATCTTCAATAGCCGGATTAGAAGCAAAAAATGGCATAAACCAATTGGTAACTTCGCTAAAAAACGGGAACATCTTGAGCATTGAAAAGGAGCTCATGAACACATCTGCACCTTCCATTTGCATTTCTGAAAACTCCTCCATTTTACTCATCAAACCCGGCGAATCTTTAAATATCTTCTCCCACTCAGGGTTTTTATCTTCATCCAGACTATCGTTCATCAAACTGTCCAGGTTAATCTTATCTTTCAGATTTGGGCTGAGCTTGATCATCTCTGGAATGATCTCATCAGTTATTTTCTTCTGAATTTTTTCCGTTTCCTTACTTCTGATCAATTGAATAAAAACCGTTTCAAGATTTCGCTTAAAGTTTGGATTCTCATTCAATAACTGAAGTCTGCCGCTGATGGCCGGATAGTATTCCAGACGCTCATCGTACTGAAACAGTGCAAGAACAAGTGCTACCAAAGCACGCTGGTTTATTTCCGGTGATTCATTTGCATAAATCTCAAACAGCAAATCGAATTTAACCGGATCAAAATACCTTAACAAACTCAACATGATTGAAGATGTTATAAACGATTTGTAAGGAAGCGGAATCAGTTCACTTTCATAAAAAGAACGCACAAAAGCTGCTGTTTCCTGGTTGATTTCGTTACCAAACCACAACTGGTAATATAACCTGACCATCTTATCCTGTAACTCCGATGCCTGATCATACTCTTTCTCTTGTTTGAGCTTAATATCCTCCAGCAAAGAATTAAGATCGCTCTGCACCTCGTAACTCTCGAGATCATCAAGGAGAGTGTTCCATTCAAATGTATAAGAAAAGCTACGTTTCCGTTCATATTCCAGCGAAGAAGAAAATTTAACCCGCGCTGCATCATAAATTTTATCCAGCAAACTAAAAGCGGAAACAATTAATTTTCGATAAATCTTCTGACGTTCAGGATCATTGATTCCTTCTACTGTATATTTCAACATATAACGATAGGTCTCCTCCAGGTTACGCCACTCATCCAAAAATAGTGGTTGTGCGGTTTCCTTAATTAACACTTCAAGATGACTAAATGCAGGCTTTAACCGTCGGTTCGAAATATGATCACCAATAAGGGCAAATTGTATATTGAGTTCTCTCTCGGTCATTTGTATCAAAATTAATGCAATACTGATACAAACTCAAAAAACAATCCAAAAATTGTAAAGAGCGATTTGACTGTCATTCAAAGACATAAAGCTGACAGAATTGCCAAGTCTGTTTGAATTAAATTCCAAACGGTTAAAACAAATAAAACCAATAATTGCCGCAATTTTAATATTTTGGTGATTTCAATCCGCAATCAATAATCTATATTTGGGCATGTTTTTAACCTACTTCTTGAAAGGTATTTTAATTGGTATTCTGGCTACTATGCCTCTGGGACCGGTTGGAATTCTGATCGTACAGCGAACGCTTAATCGCGATCGGTTAACCGGATTCTATTCGGGTATCGGAGCTGTATTATCAGATACGTTTTATGCTTCTCTGGCTGGATTTGGACTAGTATTGATTACTGGTTTTCTTAATCGGTACGAGTTTTGGTTTCATATGGGGGGAGCTTTTGTATTGCTTATTTTGGGTATTTTTATAATGTTATCCCATCCTGAGCGTTTTGCTCCTAAAAAAACGAAAAAAAGAAAATCACCTCTTAAATACATTGCCGGCACTTTCATGATCGCATTTGCAAATCCTTACATCATATTCTGGCATTTAGCAATATTTTCAGGCTTTGGTATTGTACTTTCCATCGATAATCCAAAAGAGGCATTTGTAATTTTAACAGGGTTTCTGTTTGGAGATTTATTGTGGTGGTTCGTATTAACCACGCTGATTAACCTGACAAGAAAGTGGTTTAACCTGAAGATTCTTCTATGGTTTAACCGCATTGCAGGACTACTGATCATCCTTTTTGTGATCGGATTCCTAGTTCATATTTTTTTAAACTGAAATAAAAATCTCTGAAACCGCTTACCGAAGCGGCGAGTCAGGTTCTCTTTTAAACACCTGGTACATGACCTGATCGATAAACCAAGCCCATAACTTAGCTATCAAAACAACCACTTTTCCATCCCAGAAAGAAATGATCATTTTACGACGCCGGTGTTTAATAGCCCGGTACATAATACTTGCACACCTTTCGGCAGACATCATTCTGTTCTCGTTTCGCGGAGTCTCGCCCTGTTGTTTTCCGTCCTTTGTTAATGCCGTTTTCCTGATTTCCGAAGACGTAAAACCCGGAGCAGCAACCAAAACATGAAGCCCGGAACGGAGATATTCAATCCTTACAGTGTCCAGAAAACCACGAACAGCAAATTTCGATGCCGAATAACCAGTTCTGCCCGGAAGCCCAATGTATCCGCCGGTAGAAATTACTCCAACGATCGATCCTTTCTGTTTTAATACATGCGGCAACGCATATTTGGTACAATATACCGTTCCCCAGTAATTCACATTCATCAACTGGTGTAAAACACTCAAATCCACATCTTCAAACGCAGCACGCATTGAAATACCTGCATTGTTGATCAGGATATCGATTTTCCCAAATTTTTCAATTGTTTTATCGATCAGATTTTTGCAGTCGGCTTCCGAAGTGACATCGGTTTGTACAGGCAAAACCTCCACATTTGTAAGCTTTTTCTGAAGCTCAGTTAAACGATCGATACGACGTGCGGCCAGAGCAAGATTGAATCCTTCAGCGGCAAACTTCTCCGCTAAAGCTTTACCAATTCCGGATGATGCTCCGGTAATTACAACTACTTTATTCGACATGGATTTAGTTCTGAACTTGGCTTTTTCTAAATTTCATGAATCGAAAATAAGCATTTTTCAATTTTCGATCTACATTTTACAAAATATTTGACGGATTATTTGTTCACAGAGGCTATTTGAAAAGCTTAAAGATGTTCTTCATCGAATTTTTAAGATCATCTTTAGTAGCATCAACAACTGCTTGCGTGGTAACCGAAAGATCGGGATGAACTTTCGGATTCTTTGAGGGCCCGTCAATTTTAACTGAAGCAGGTAGCTGCTTGATTTTCTCATTTCCGGGAATTACGGCCAGAATCTTCTGAATATCGGAACCAATAACATCGCGATCAACCATAAAATCGAGCTGCATATCAAGTATATTCTCAGCACTTAAATTACCTGAAACCTTTGTGGGCTGTCCAATTACCCTCGTTTCAAACGGTAACAACTGTATATTCCCTTTTTCAATCTGAAGATGTGCGGTAAAATCAGACACATCAACACGTTGCAGTCTTTCTTTTTTAATAATTCCACCCAGTTGTTTGAACAAAGGAGAATTTATAATCACCAGATTTTTTGTACTAAAAGTCCCACTTCCGTTTGCAGTTTCTGAAATCAGTTTCAATTTCTCATTAAACCGCCCTTTTAACCGAAGTTCGGCATTTATACTCCCGGTGCTGTTTTCTGAACCCGGAACCAGTTGCCGGAATCCGTCGAGAGTGCGCGCCATGGTCGGAATATCAAAACCTTTGACTTGAAAACCAAAATCAAATAAAGGCTGCCTTTGTTCTGTATTTTCATACGATCCGTTCATTTTCAAACTGCCATCCAGCATGTTAATGCTCAAATCCTGCAAAATCAACTTTTGGTTTTCAACGAGAATGCTACCACGCACTTTTTCCATCGGGATCTGCAAAAGCAAAGCATGTTCAACATTCGAACGAAACTTCAAATTCACACGTGACGGAACTTCGAATGCGGCTATGTTTTCGTCATCCGGCGCCGGTGCTGCCGCGATCGAGGCACTCAATCCGGCTTCAACATTCTTCAGCAGAAATAGTTGATTCAGATTAATAAACCTGGAATCCAGTTGAAGGTCGGCCTCCAGTGTTCCCTTATTCAGCAAATAATTTAAATGATTGCGAACAACACCTTTCATCAGAAAATCGCTTTGTCCGATTTGAAGTGCCAATTGTTGCAGTTTAACTTTTTCCGGTGAAATATTCAGTTTTGCTTCCGGGACAGAAATTTGCTGCGTGAGTTTTGGTGAACTGTAGCGGAAGTTGTGCAGCCACACTACCCCATCCGATTTGATTTTTGAATAATCTTTTGACCGAAGATCAGAGTACTTTCCCTGAACCACCAAATTGGCATCCACATCGCCATACAGCAACACATCATCCATCGGATAAATGTTTTGCAAATCCATGAGATTGATCTTGCCAATTAAAATACCATCGAAAACAGGATCGCTGAATGGTTGCAAAATTTTAAGGTTGAAATCAAGCGGATTTTTCCCCATCTCGGCATGTGCTTCGCTGATTGTTATCCGGGTTGAATCAAAAGCTCCCTGTGGTTTAGTCAGAGCCAGGCTGGCTTGTAATTTATCAATAGAACCGGGCATTCCGGAATATTGAAGCGATGCACCGGAAACGGTGGCACTAAAATTTATAGCCGGGTATTCGTTCCCAAAATAAAATCCACTCACTTTGCCTTTTAGTTCCGCTGTTCCCTGCATTGAGAAGTTTTTAAACAGCTTCTGATTCAGATTTGGAAACAGCGCAATAAAGTCGGCGAAACCGGTTTCTTTTCCCTTCAGATCAAGATCAAAATAAACCGAATCGCGGGATGAAGAAACAGAGCCGTTTACCAGGAATGGAATTTCATCAAAATCAATCTGACCGTCGTTTAGTTGAACGGTCTTTTTATCAAAGTCGGTTGCAAGTTGTGTTTTAAAAGCCAGCTTGCTGCCCGGGAACAGTTGCCGGTCATTCTGCCTGATATTAAACTCTTCTGCTTGTAGGTTGAGACTGAGACTGGATTCTTTGCCAAACAGTTCGCCAGAAAGATCCGCATTTATTCCACCCAAACTGACTACCACACCACTTTTCTGAACCGTATATTTCAGGTCGGCATTTTTAAGCGTCATTTGATGCAATTGTAAATGCACGGATTTATTGCTACCGGCTGCAATAATAGCAGCGGTTTGTTTCTGAATTTCTTTTTGGGGCTTTCTTTTGGCAAACGAATTTTCATCCAGGTTAAGATTTACCCCGTCCACTTCAAGGCTGGTAATCTCCATGTCGGATGGAAGAAAAATAGCACGAATCGGAGTGTTTGTATGCATAGTGCCAATCCACAACAAGGTATCATTCTGATCGGGTTCATTTCCCTTCACCAAAATATCCTTCCATTCGATATCCAGTTTCGGAAAGTCTTTCCATACCGAAACGTCGACGCGGGCAATTTCAACCGTTCCGTTAAAATACTTCTTCAGAGAATTCGACGCCACGCCCCGTAAAGTTGGCTTCAGAAAAAAAGGCGCACCCAAAAGAATGACCAGTGCAAAAGCCAGAATAAGCAAAAGGATGATGTAGAGTCGTTTCATGAATCGGTATTTGTGTCAAAAATACAGAATTGAAACGCAAATAAATGTTGAATGTTGTTAAAAAGCTGGAAGAGAGAAAGCGGAAGTCGGAAGAATGAAGCCTGAAGACAGGAGTTGGTTATTACATGAAGTGAGTCGGTAGAAAGAATTTGTATAACATATTGAAACCCGGTACTTGTTTCAGACTGATTTTTAATAAATTAGTAATTTTAGTTATACTTTTGAAAAGT
>DAOPJR010000068.1:0-18462 GCA_035399765.1 Draconibacterium sp.
ATGGCTGAAAATAATTCAGCCATTCTTATTTATCAAAGTGTTTGATTACTTCACCACCACCAGCTCAAACGGCTCAAACATTCCATAATCCATCAGAAAATATTCTGAAGCTTCGGGTATTTTTTTGGGTGCATCGTTCCATGAGTGAGGGCCAAAAATCCAGTTGTCATTATTCTGGTAGAAAAACCCAAAAGTGTTTTTCAGGCTGCCGGTAACTTTAACTGTTATGTCGTTTTCACCTTCTTTCAGGAGCGAAGTAACATCCAGTTCGTTGGGCTGCCAGGCAATCAATCCTGCAGATTGACCGTTTACAAGAACTTCAGCAACAGAACCATTCCACTCATTCAGTTTTACTTTGTACACTGAATTGTTTGTTTTTGAAATTGCGAATTTTTCAGAATAAGAAACCTTTTGCGAATAAAAAGGCAATCCAGCTTCGCGCCACGAACCCAGACTTTCAATCGCACCACCTGTAATTTCAAACCCCTGTTTTGCAGGTTTTACAAGAAAATCACCCAACAGATAAACCGGCATTACTTCAGCCAGAATATGCATTCGTGGTGCTTTGATTGTAAGCGTATTTTTGCCCGGTTTCAGAAATTCGCCAACCGCAAATTCAGGAAAACTTTTTTCAATCCAGTATTTTCCTTCGGTTTTTGAAACTTCATTTCCGTTTATGCTCACTTTCCATAATTCCGGGCGCTCAACTACCGCCCGGATTGATTTCATTACAGCCACATCCAAATCACTATTTATATTGAAATGATAACTTGCCTCAAACCACGAATCGTTGCTGAATAAAGTGTCCATTTCGAGCCATGTTTTTTTGTACTGAATTTTATGTTGCCACGGATTGCCCATTTCCACTCCGTTTTCTTCGAACAAACCAATCAGTGCATCCATAAAGTAAACATCTTTTTTATCCGATTTAGCTGTTTTTATATCGAGGTAATTCACCATCATAACATTATCCGATTCTCTTTTAAAAGCAAAACTTCCGTTACTTTCAAGCACCGTTTCTGTCCCTGAAACCGATTTATATTCCGGTTCATCAGTCTTTTTATTGCTTACTGTAAACAAAGCACTTCCAACCGGATCGAGTTCAACCTGAAATGTAACTTTCCCATTTTCAGTTTGGGCCGGGTAGCTGTAAATTTCACCCGAAACCAAATCAAGCCTGGTTACATATTTTCCTTCAACAGAAACTTCTGCAGTAGCTTTTTGCGAAGTGTGCGAATTAACAACAAACAACAATTGTCCATCGTCCAAAACCCTGCGTTGATGGTACAACATGCCATTTTGGGTATGATCGTTCATTGTAAATTCTTCTCTAACGAGTAATTTTAAAGCTGCAGCATCATCCAGATTTTCGGCAACAATCCAGTTTTCAGGATATTTGGCGGCAAGTTCAGCAACTTCGCCCGATTCTGTTCCGTCGAGTAAAGCAATGTTTGAATTGAATGACAAAACTTTCCCACCGTTTTCAAGGAATTTTTGTAAAAGTTCGAAAGTAACTCTGTCGATATTTTCCATTTCGGCGGGAATCACCACAAGCGAATAATCCCGTTTTCCAACCCGAAAAGCTTTTCCTTCAACGCTTCCAATTTCTTTCAGTACACTTTCTGAACCCAGATCATATTCAAAATGGTGTTGCTCCATGCGGTAAACAAAGTTTTTAAATCCCGTCCGAATATCGTTGATCGCGGGATTTTTATCCTTTCGCGAAAAATACATCCAAGCTGTTGTATTGGGTTGAAGTACCAAAGTTGTATTAATTTGCCGCCCCGACGACATTGCCATCGAAATGCGGCCAATATAGTCACCCATCAGTTTGTAGTGTTCCCACCACGGTTCGTGATACGAAAACGATGGCGGATAATCGAACTTGCGTACGCCATTCAGCGAATAATACGACAAGTGCTGATTGACAAAATTAACGCCCAGCACCACCTCCCAGTCCACAAGCCGTTTTTGTGTTTCGAAATTCATTTCCCAGCCACCGCCGCCATAAGTTTCGCTCAGAGTACGTGTTCTTCCGGCCTGATTCGCCGCACTGCGCAATTCACGAACAGCCCGGTCGTTTCCGAATTGCCCGCCTAAACCAGCCGAATCAAGCCGGTTTCCCAGCATATCAACGCCCGGCATCTGGTGCCAGATATAAAAGGCCGCTTCATCCATTCCATCGGTAGGTTCAGGCCAGCCGTGTTCCCAGTAATGGCCGGTCCAGTCCAGATTTTTTTCATCGCAGTATTTGCTCCAGGGTTTCGCCCAGCGGTCAACAAACAGTTCAACCAAAAGCTCGTAAAAATCGTGACGCACTTTTTTCCATTCGCCGGTTTCCTCAACCAGCGACGGCAGGTTCACTTTTAAATCGTAACCCCAGCGTTGCTGAAAAGCATCCCACAAATCGGGTGTCCAGCGCAACACTGAACCTCTGCCCATGGCAGCTTCGAGATTGGGTTCATCCGTAAAAATCCCCTTTAAAGTTTGACCAAAATCAGCGCTGTTTTTTTCGTAGCCTTTGGTCATTGTAACATCCATAAATTTTTCGGTGACCCCGGGATATATCAGATCGACATAGGTAAAACCACCGTACCAGGGCGACTTTCCGGGATATGTTTTTCTGAAAATGTAAAATGTTCCCGTGCTTCCGTTTTCCTGACCGGCCGTTGCCGTAATATTTTCAAATCCGGCATCGGTTTTTTTCAGAACAACCGCCAAAGTATCGGAAACCACAACATTTAATTGCTGCTGAATTTCCATGCTCAATCCGGTTCCGTGTTCGTACGAATCGGGCATCTCAGCCGGAACATGACCACCCGCAAAACCCGATGGATATGAGTTTTCGTCATAAATCCAAACATTCATTCCCAGTTCTTTCCCTTTCTGAACTGTATAATCGAACAGGTGAAACCAGTCTTCCGAAAGATATTCGGTTAGCAATCCCGGGCGCGGATGCACAAACACGCCGCCAATTCCAGCCTTTTTAAATTCTTTCATCTGGAAATCGATTCCTTCTTCCGAAATCTGTTCGTTCCAGTCCCAAAGCGGCGCGCTACGGTATTCAGAAGGAGGATTGGCAAAAAGTTGTTTTAGTTGAGTTGTGGTTTGAATACCATCGGTTACTGGTTGTTTGGTGCAACTTATTAACAGTACAGATAACAAAGTGAAAGGGACAAGAAAAATCAGTTTCATATTCATTATTTTTAGTTGATGTAGTCTATCAGATTATATTTTGAATTTAGTTATTTAATGGAATACAAATCACCCGGATTTAAATTTTGATCAGGCTAAAATTAAAAACAATAACTGAAATACTGTTCATTTCATTTTATTTTTAGAAACATCAGAAAATCAGAAAATTTAGCAGTTGATTATGTCGAATTATTAAAAAATATTTTTAAATTTAACTGTTCTAAATATTTATGCCCCTGTCTTTTAAAAAACCCAGCGGCCTCAATTTCACTCAAATCCAAACAAAAGATGGATAAAAACAATTCAATTTTTCTTGTAGGTGGTCGAGACCTCGAAATGGTTGAGATACTAAAAATTCTTGATGAAAGGGGATTAAGATATTTTGACAAAAAACTGTCCTGGGGAGCCAAACTTAGTGAATACAAAGAATACTTTAACAATAATGACGCCTTTGTCGGAATTGAATTAATTGAGGATATTACACCACCAGCAAATTATACAAATATTGATCACCATAATGTAAAAGCAAATCTACCGTCTTCAATTGAACAGATTGCTCAAATGTTAGATTATGAACTTGACCGTTGGCAGCAGTTGATTGCCGCAAACGACAAAGGTTTTATTCCAGCGATGGAGGCTATGGGAGCTACGCCTGAAGAAATTACCCGAATCCGTCAGCTTGATCGTGAAGCACAGGGCGTGACTGAAAATGATGAACAGTTGGCAGAACGATCGATCAGAGAAAACAGAAAAATTGAAAACGGTATTACTGTAGTAAGGTCACTCACTCCCCGGTTCTCGACCATTACCGACCGGCTTTATCCATGTAAGCGATTATTGGTTTATACCAACGATGAATTAAACTACTTTGGAGAAGGTGCAAAAAAACTGATAGTCGATTTTAATGAATTGATTATAGAAAATTATGCCTATTCAGGAGGAATGGGCGAAGGTTACTTTGGAATCAATCCCGAAGGGATGGCCTTTCTTGGAAAGGTAGAAACAGTAAAAGACAAAATAATTAACCACCTTACGGAAATGAAACCTCTCTACAGCTACCACATTTTCATTTTCCCGTTTAAATGGGATAACACAGCAAAAGCCAACAAAACATTTTCGGAAAGGTTTGATCTGACCAAAATCAAAGCAAAGGATGGTTCCGGTTGGATTAATCTGCCTGACCCGATTTCGGCAGAATATGCCACGGAACTGTACAACGAGAAAAATTTCTTTTACAAGTTTGTCCACCCGGTATTATACGACACTGGGAATCGGACAGACCCCGTAATTTTACATTACGAACGAAAAGAAGCTTACGATAACCAACCATTGATTTATGAAATAGATGTGATTGCCAACAGGAGTAACCGCTACCGACTAAACCTGAAATCAATTGGATTGAACCTTTATTCCACAGGCACCGGCTCATTGGTGTTTTACCTCGAAAACAACGACTATCCCGATTTTGAGGATGTTCTCCGTATAAACCAGTTTGGACGCCGTATTCTTCCTCCTTTTTTGGATAAAACAACCGGAGTGTTGGGAACAAAGTATTTAGAGTTAGCTAACCATATCGCCATATCCGGACTGGATGGAGATGAAAGCCGCTACTTCGAGGATTTTGCTGATTATACCGATAAAACCGACTGGAAACCTGCCCGCTTTATCAAATCGTTGATGGACGATTTCGACGGGAACTTAGAAATTAAACCCGTTACCGATGACAGGATGTATGTACTTTGCAGGTACGAGAATGATATGTTGGGAGAACAGGTTAAGGGAAAATGGCTTGAGGGTTTTAAAAACGACTGGTACAGGTTTCTGTTTATTGATGGAGGAAAATCCCCAATGTGCCAGAATCGTAAGATGAAAGACCTATTAATAAAAGACCATACTTATACCAGGTGGACGAATTGGAGAGGAATTCATGGTATTTCCAGGTATTCATTTGTTTATTTAACCTCAAAAAATCCGGATGAGTTTTTAAAGACCCATTTCCGTACCATTTACACCCGAATGGTTGAACTCTCACTTATACAACGCGCTTCTATTCTGAAGTTTTCTGAAGAGGTAACTGAACTCAGTAAATTAAAGAATGAAAAATCAAAGAATCTGTCAGAAGTCATCAGCGAATTGTACAAAGCTTATATCCGTTTCGTAAACCAAATCTACTTCCGTGAGGTAACTGCACAAGAGCAGGGCATTGAACTGTACAACCTGTTGCAGGATAAGATGAAAATTGCCGAACAGGTAAAAGACCTTGATGGTGAAATTGAAGAACTGCACAACTATGCCAACCTGCTCGAACAAAAAGATCAGGAACGGCGCATTACTATCATTACAGTACTCGGCGCCATCTTTCTGCCTGCCACTTTTTTGGTCGGGTTATTTGGGATCAATACACTCCCCGACTTCGACAACCAGCCTCAATTCCTTTTTAGTGGTAATATTTACTGGCCATTCTGGATAAGTGTTGCCATCATCATTGGTGTGACTATCTCAGTTGTGACATGGATTAATAAAAGATGGAACCTTGGGTTCAGAAATATTTTCAAACGAAACAAAAACAAATAATCGCTTATACTCCAACCTAAAACAAAACTTATGGATAAACAAAACGAAAACGTAGGATTTCCTAAATGGATAATCGTGAACATCCTGACTGCCCTTCTTTTTTCTGTCTTCCTTGTGGTTTACACTTTCCAGAAGATTCACAACGAATGGGTTGAATTCGCCTGCTGGTTTTTAATTGTGGTACTGCTCCTTCTCCCTGCCGGAATGGGAATCCTCTTTTATCTGAGAATAAAAGCACACCACAATTCTCAGCGGCTGGAATTTAAAAGAATAGAAAAACAAAAGGCTTTGGAAAAACACCTTGCCGATTTGCACCACGAATACCGGCTAAGAGCTTTGCAAAATGAAATCAGGTTAAAGGAACTTGAAAATGAAAAACTAAGGATTGAAAAAGGCAACCTAGAAAAGCCCGATAAGCGTTCAAAAGATTAACGAATAACTCTAAAACCGATAGCGTATGTATAAACTCGAATTTACATTGAAACAACACACCCCGCTGATCCATTTCCAGCATGACCAGGCAGGGGCAACCCTCCGCGCAACCGAGGTGAAACCGAAGCTGGATCAATTCATTATTGAGAAGCTACTAGAGGAGCAAAATATCCGCTTCGACTATTACGAGCCACAAACGGATGGTACGAAGAAGTTTATTAATGCCCATGAAACATTTAAACGTAAAGCATTAAAGCCCGAAGATAAAATTCAAAAAGAATGGCTTTTTTGGCTGGCAGGAAAAGGGAAAAACGAACATGTTTCTTTAGATTATAAGATCACAATTGTTTCAGTTGACACAAGTATAAAAGTCATATCTGAGGATGATAAAATACCTATGTACTTTGGCAATATGGGTGATGAGTATTTAGAAAAACCTATGTCTCTTATTACCTGCAATAAGTTGAAAATTTCTCTTCTTTGCTTAAATGATTTACTAAGATCAACAATAAAAAAATTGTTCCCCTATTTTATTGCACGTTCAAATTTTGGAACAAGGCAAAACAAAGGTTATGGCTCTTTTTTCTTCCATGAGGACGATGAAAATGGATTTTTCACAATTGATCATTACTTAAAAGGAAACTACTGTTTAAGAATTCGCCAAAATGATTGGAGAAATAGTCTTTTTGTAATCAATTATTATTATCAACGGCTTAAATCAGGTGTAAATTATTACTATAAAGACAGAAATACAGGCAAGGCATTTACACATTATCGTCCTTCATTCTTCCGAGATTTTATGTATATGAATCAAACAGTTCAATGGGAAAAACCGTGGTTAAAGCAAAAGTTCTTCCCTGTAACTGGGGTTCTTAATAATCCAAAGTTTGCAAGGGCATTTTTGGGGCTTTCACCAAGATTTGAATTCAAGAATAAACCGAACCCATCAAACCCAAATCCTGCAACTTATCCGCGTTTTGACTTTGGAGTGGATGTTACCAGTGAAACCATATCAAGACATAAATCTCCTATTACTTTCAAACCAATAATGACTGAAAGAGGAGCGGAAATATATGTTTTGGTCGAAAGAAGATTTTGGGAACCAATTTGCAATCAGCCATTCAAATTTGAAGGTAATGGCAAAGCAGTGGATATCTATACACCTGCAAATGGAATTGACACCAATCTTCTAATTGATGAATACAACAAGAATTTAGGGACTTCCTTTACAGCTGTCGACTTTAAGGGAGTTAAGTCAATAAACGTTTCAATAACCATACAATCATGAACACCTACTTCGCTCTTACCATAGGCCCCATATACAAAACATTGTCGCAGGCACAACGTACCCGCGAGTTTTGGGGCAGTAGTTACATGTTTTCGTGGATCATGCGGGAGGTTATTCTTGGGATGATTGCCGAAAAGACAATTACCGAGGATGAAATCCTGATGCCACATCGCAATAGGCACGATGTTAACTTAAAAGTGGGCACCGGACTTTACCACGACCGGATGATTGTCCAAATCAGTTCCAATAAAAAGGACAAGGTATTGGACGAATTCAAAACAATTGCTGATACCGTTTTGGGAAAGATAGCTACCATAACAAAAATAGATTTGGCTGTTTTGCAATCTTATTTCCGGTTGAATGCAGTGCTTTTTGATTTAGACGACGGGAAAAACATCGTGGAAACCGTTACCAATTACCTCGATTCATTAGAATTGCAAAACCCAATCTTTCATGAAGCTTGGAGAATAGATTGGCCTTCTGTGATTGCTGATTTGAATGGTTCACTTTTCTATTCTGATGCGTTTTCAAGGGGTAGTGACTTCGATTTTGTATTTGATTCGATACCTGAAATTACAACTCGGGGTTTACGAACACCGATCAACAAAGATCAAAACAAAGAAGAAATCGAAAGCCGTTACGACTATTGGGTAAAAGAGGATATTACAACAAATCTCATTCGAGAAAAGAAGGAAAAGAAAAGATTGAAGTCAAAAGAAGTGATCAAGATACAGGATATTTTTATTGACGATCTTTCAAGAGATCCTCTTTTCAAAGACGCTTTCCGCAATTACCACAAATACATTGCAATCGTTCATGCCGATGGCGATAATTTTGGTAAAACCATTTCAAGCATAGGTGGTGAGCCGGAAGAAGTAAAAAGCCTTTCAAAATTACTATTCAATTTTGCTAAGGATGCTGCAAAAGCCATAGCCGAGTATGGAGGTACCAATGTCTATGCCGGAGGCGACGATTTGTTATTCTTTGCTCCGGTTGCTACCATAAACAATAGTGGAAATCAAACAATCTTCGATTTGATCAACAACCTGGACGACCATTTCAAAACGACCGTTTGCGATAAATTGACCAAAATTGTAGAAGCCGA
This sequence comes from Draconibacterium sp., assembly GCA_035399765.1. Classification (GTDB taxonomy): domain Bacteria; phylum Bacteroidota; class Bacteroidia; order Bacteroidales; family Prolixibacteraceae; genus Draconibacterium. The sequence goes on from DAOPJR010000068.1 coordinate 8,595, forward strand.
TAGGCCAACCCTTTCATGGGGCGTTTCCATTTCTTATTACAAATTCCCGTTATCGGAAGCCATTGTGAGCAGCCGCAATTTGTTGTTCAACGATGCCAAAGAGTACAAAGGCAAAAATGCTGTTGCATTTAAGTTGATCAAACACACCGGACAGTACTTTGGGGCAACATTTAGTAAAGGGAGTAGCGATTACAAATTCTTTACGGGTTTACTTAAAGACAAATTCAACACAGAGACCGATTTTATCAGTTCGCTGCAATATCGTATTTCGGATAATGAAGCATTGTTAAGGGCTATTTTTGAAGCAAACGATTATCCGGTACGGGTTGAAAACTTCTTTACCAATTTCTTTGACGAAGAAATCCATTCCAACAAAAAGGCTTTTGTCCATTCAGTACGCGATATGCTTATTAAAGCTTTTGACGATACTGAACCTCAACGCAATATTGATCAGGAAGAAGCCCACAAAAAGCGGGTTGCAACTGCTATCGACAAAACCTATTCTGCATTGCGATTTATCCACTTTTTAAACAGCAAATCCGATGAATAACAAGAAAACCTATAAAATTGATTTAAGGCCAATGGATGTGTTCTTCTTTGGAGGGGAACAACACTTTGGCGAGGGCGACGATGCCAACTACTTTGTGCGTTCCAACTACTTTCCGCAACAAAGTGGAATACTTGGGATGCTTCGCCACCAACTGTTAATTCAGAACAAATGCATCCCAATTACTCCAAATAACAAGACAGAAGTTTTTGGATTAATTGGCGAAGAAAGCTACGATATTCAAACAGTTAAAACATTTGGGGCAATCCAACAAATTTCGCCATTGTTCATTTCCAAAGGAACCGAACTTTTGTTTCCCGAAGCTTATGAGTTTTATATCAACAAAAAGGATTCTCCTGAAAGTCTTTCTCAAATTGAAGTCGCAACCGTAATCGGGAAAACAATAATTTACCCAAATACCGAAAGTTCCTCGGTAGTCACCGTTGGAAAAGAATATTTAGGCAAATATGATATTAAAGAGCTTTTGGTTTCAAAAAATGAAGATCGCTTCAATTTTAGTTTCGATAAGGAATTTGAGGGGAAAGGTACTCTTCCTGAAAACGGTGTATTTATCGAAACCGGAAAGCCAGGAATTCAAAAGTCAGCCCGAAAACAGAAGGGACAAAAAGATCAGGGATTTTACAAACAATACTCATGGTCGTTTCCCGAAGGCGTGTGCTTTACCTTTTTTGCCGAAATTGACCGCGATATAGCCAGAAACTTTGAGTCGGGACGCATTATGCTGGGTGGCGAAAAGTCGGCTTTTCACATGGTGGTTAAAGAGTTCGATGGAGAAGGTTCTCCATTTGATGAGAATTCGAAATTCTATTCTGGTTTGTACGAACGTCCACACAGTTCATTTCACAAGATTGTTTGCCTCAGCGATTGCATAGTGGGCGACGAAATATCGGCAAAAGTGGCATTCATGAGCAATACCATGATCGATTTTCGAAATTCGATAAGCAAGGTAAAACATACCACGAACTATAACCGGATGACTCCGGTTTCGAAGAATCAGACGTATGAATCACCTACCCGAAGCGAGAAATACCAGTTATTGAAACGGGGCTCTGTGCTTTGGGTTGATGATACCCACTTAAAGAGTGTACAAGACCTGTTAAACAAAGAACAACACCGGGTAATCGGGTACAACTATTTTAAAACCATTCAAAAACAATAAAAAAACAAATACAATCATGGCAAATTTAGTTTCAAGAGGATTCGTCCTTAATTTTAATACCAACCTGCACGCAGGTAGTGGCGATGCAAACTATGGCATTATCGACAAACTGGTTCAACGCGAACCATCGACCAACCGCCCCATTATCCACAGTTCTTCTTTAAAAGGGGCACTTCGGGAATACTTCGAACAGCCCAAATTATATCCCTTTGATGAAAAAACGAAGAAAACACATCCTTTTGTCAAAGAGGTTTTCGGATCGCATCAAAACGATGATAATATGGACACAGGCAAATGCCGTTTCCTTGCAGCCTATCTGCTTTCAATTCCTGTTCGCAGCAATGTGATACCCTACTTTATGGCCACTTCGGTCGATGTGCTGAAAGAGTTGAAGCAGGAAGCTGAAAGCACAGGTTATTCCTTAAGCCCGGAGCTTGTAAAAGAGATTGATACTGTTATCGGATTATTTCAAAATAAAGAAAATGAAGGTGGCCCTTTTATCTTCACCGATAAATTGGGCGAAAATGTAATACTTGAAGATTGGCCAGCCACATCCAAACCAGGGATTAATGTGACTGAATTAGAAGCAAAAACCTGTAACCCTGGTATTCATTTGGCCGTGTTCAATACTTCCCACTTTTCAGAGCTTTGTAAGCAACTACCCGTAATTGCCCGCAACCAGTTGGAAAACGGCATAAGCAAAAACCTGTGGTACGAAGAAGTGGTTCCCCGTTTCTCTCGCTTTTTCCAGTTTACACTGGTTCCTGACGAAGAAAATATATCAATTAAATCATTTACAGATGATTTGACCAACTCTGCCAATACTTTCCAGATTGGCGCCAATGCCACTATTGGTTACGGTTACTGCAAATTCACAAAATTATAAGCCATGAGAAAAGTTGAAACATTGATACCTGCTGCAATTACAGCAGTAAATGATAAAATGGCCGATGATGGCAATGTGAATTCTGCTTACAAGGGATATATTTCTTCGCTTGGTGCCGGAATTATCCAAAGTGGCTTACTTCCTACTTTGGCCATGTTTAAAGGCAATGAAGGCAGTGATAAGAAAAAAGCCAATACCGCTTTTTTGCTTGAGGCAATTTATGAAGTGATTAAATCAAAACCTTCGGTGCCTATAACCAATGGTGAAGGACTATTTGAATATGCACTTCGGGCATCTCAAATTGAGAATAACAGGCAGGCAGTAATTGATGAAATTTTAAATGCCTCTATTGCAATAAAATTAGCGATCAGAACCTTTAAAATGGTAGAATCATGAATACTCCCAATATCGGTTGGCAATATTATAAAGATTATCACCAAATCGATGGTGATCAGATTTCGTTATTCAGAAACGCTCCAAATCTGAAAGGCGATCGGCGCGATGAGTACTTTAAAAGGCATTACGAGGAAAAAAACGCTGCTATTCTGGGTACATTGTTCGATTCAAATACCAGCACTTGTCTGCAAATAGTTTCACCTGATGATAAATTGCGCTTCAAGACCACCTATCCCGGCCTTACTCTCGGCACGGGTTACACCCATGAAACAGGTGAGTTGGGCGAATTCAAACTGGGTTTTTTCTTCGACCATACAACAGGTTATCCATGCATTCCCGGAAGTACGGTTAAGGGGTGTTTGCGTAGCATGTTTCCACAAAAGGAACATGAGGAGGTAGCCAATAAAGATGGAAAATACAACTATCTGGCATCGGTAATTAGGGAGTTGAGCAGTTTGAAAGAAGGATTTATTGCAGAGAACGAATTGGGCAAAGAATACGATGAGAAGGAACATCAGAAAAGAGAATCTTTTATTGATCATTTGGAACTGGAAATTTTTGAAGGAAAAATACCAGTCAAAAAAGAAGATGGTACAATTGAAAATCAACCCATCTGTATTTATAATCGTGATATTTTCTTCGATGCCTATTTGGTCTCAACCGATCATCCGGCTATTAACCGTTCATCCTATCAAAATCGGAAACCTTTTATTGGTGACGATTACATTACACCGCACATCAACCGGAAGAAACCCGAAATGTCGCCGTTTACCAACCCAATCCCGTTGATGTTCCTGAAGATTTTACCTGAAGTAACCATTCAGTTTCAGTTTGATTTAAAAGCTGGCTTATTAACAAAGGAACAAAAACAGGAACTTTTCAATCGCTTATTGCTCGATTTCGGTATTGGCGCCAAAACCAACGTAGGTTACGGGCAATTCGAAGAAGTAGCTGTGTTGCCTTCAACAGGTAAAAAACCGTTACCTCCATTAAACCTGCCCGACGATCAAATCCCCGATAAATCAATTCCATCGTTAAAAAAGAAAGCTTCATTTCCGGGGGAGATGATTGCACAGACCGGCGATTACAATCGTTACCAGTTTAAAGCTGGTAACGAGGTTTGTATAGTCAGAAAACGAACCGATAAAAACCCGGCATTAAATGTTGGCGATAAAGTAACCATTCATGTGAAACTTGATTATAAAAGAGGAGCACCTCTTGTCTTTCAGGTTGAATAACCCATTATAAAACCCCCACCATCCCGGGGTGGGTATAAATAACAATTAACAAAAAGTTACTAAACTAAATTTCACAAATTATGCAAAATAGAATTAATGTTTCTCTCGACGAAGAAAGTCAACAGATAATACTTCAGAAGTTGAACGAAGTAAAAGGCCTTTTACCTTTTCTGATTAAACTGAGCGACAAAGAACGTAAATCGCTACAAATGATGGACGACGGGCGCAAGCCTTTCGCCGAAAAAGCGCTTGACTACGGCGGGCGCGTTGAGGATGTTAACCCGGGGGGCATCCTGCTTGAAGCAGCCGCCGTGGATATGAGCCTTAACACGTCGCTTCGTACAGTTGAAAGCGAGCTCGCGCAATTGTATGAAGGTGTGCGCGACACCCGCATGCTGGCCGGTGCCGAAGTGTACGAAATTGCCCGCTTTGTGTATATGAAAGCCAAAATGGCCGAAAAAATGGGCGTACCCGGCATGAAAACAGTTGTCGATGACCTTGCCTCGCTTTTCAAACAAACAGCACAGGTTAACACACCTGAAGGCGAATAGCTCTCAAAAAATAACAAGCCTGCACCGGGAGCAGGCTGTTTTTGTTTTGAAACAACTGAATCTGACAATTTTCCGGCAAGGACAAAAATTAAAAATGGTGTTAAAACCATGTATAAACCTACACTCCGGGATTTCTTTATTTTTGACAAAATGTCGTAAAAAGGAGCTAAAAAATGGACAAATCGCATCAAATCATTAAAAATTTCATCGCGGCAATCAAAATTCCACTGTTTGGGTGCGATTTTGCACCGCCGCAATACGATATCGCACCTTTTTACTGCGATATCGCACCCGCGCACTGGAATAACGCACCTTTTTACTGCACTAACGTACCCGCGCACTGCGATAACGCACCCCGGCAAAGGGTTAACGCACCCCGGCGGTGCGCAAACGCAGCAAAATGGTGCAACAACACACCGCTACGGTAAAAACAGGAAATAAATTAATGTAAATGGTGTATTTTTTAAATAGTAAAATATCCAATAAGGAATAAGAAATGAGAAAATTTTTGTCCTGAATTAGTCTTTTTAACACTTTCTGATTCGTTATTTCTTATTTATTATTTCTTATTCATCTGGAATTCCGGTTTTGAACTTTTGATACTTAACCGGTAAAAACAACAGAAAAAACATTCAGTATAAAAAATAAAAGAGCGAAAAAAAATGATGGAAGTTACAAGCTTTGAACTCACTCCCTGCCTTATGCCCGGGGGGATACAAACAGAACCGGGTGTCGAAATGTTTAACACAATGGTGAACAAATGGGTGCGCGGCAAAAAGGAGAAACTGGCGGAAAAGGGCATCGATATTTCGCTGTTTTTTAACCACGACCCTGAAACCGGGAAAACAATTGTAGGCTACCCGAAGGTGATTTACCATTGTTTTAACGGGCGGTTTTACCTTACCGGCGTAAACGGGGGCGCACATGCCGTTAGGGCGCTGGCAGCCCACTACAAAAAACCATTCGAAGAAAACGGGATAATTTTCGCGGGGTTTAAACCTGCCGAAAGCGTAAAAAGCCAGGGCGAAGTTTACCCCGGCCGTGTATTTGGCTACAGGCTCGAAAAATGGATACCTTTCCATTATAAAGATTACAAACCGTTCAGTAAGATGCCGCTCACCGAAAAGGCAACACAACTCAACCTGAAACTGATAAAACACATAGGGCTTGACCTGGAGCGTTACCTTGGCCTCGACACAAGCGGGCTCGTGGCCGAAATAACCGCGATACTGCTCACCCACCCCCGGCCCGTTACATACGAAGGAAACCCCTATTACGGGTTCGACATCGAATTCAGTTCGAACATAAAACTGCCCCGGATGATAACCCTCGGCAACATCAAATCGCTGGGCTACGGCAGGGTCGAACCCCTGTAGCCCCGCCCTGTTCTTTGACATGCTGTGAAAAATATATTGGATTTCGATCACTGGAACCCGTTAGGCTTAATTACTTTCGCTCCCAAGAATTGTTGAAGTAGCTGCTTAGGATTTCGATCACTGAAACCTATTGTAGTTTGTCATATAATCAAGCCATGCTGGTTGAAGTAGCTACCATAGATTTCGATCACTGAAACTTCTTCCATAATAATATTTTAATTAGAATGTGGTTGGAGTAGCTACCATGGATTTCGATCACTGAAACGTTTTGGTATCCGAAAAATAGTTTTGCTTTCTCGTTGGAGTAGCTACCTTGGATTTCGATCACTGAAACCATGAATTTTTTCTCTTGGAATTTCATCCAGAATTGTTGGAGTAGCTACCATGGATTTCGATCACTGAAACATCGAATGTACGGATGATTTCAAGCTTTTCGTGTTGGAGTAGCTACAATGGATTTCGATCACTGAAACTTTATCTTTTGCCTACTCTTTTTAAGGTTTTCAGTTGGAGTAGCTACAATGGATTTCGATCACTGAAACAACCCAGCCGGAATTACAACCTACTGTCCCATGAGTTGGAGTAGCTACAATGGATTTCGATCACTGAAACCGATTGGGTGAATATTACCCAGAGTATCTGTTAAGTTGGAGTAGCTACCATGGATTTCGATCACTGAAACTCCCAGGTTACGGTGAGATTGTGAGGAGTGTTAGTTGAAGTAGCTACCGTAGATTTCGATCACTGAAACTAATCCCCCGGTCTTGACACCGGTTTGTCCGCTGTTGGAGTAGCTACTGTAGATTTCGATCACTGAAACTTTTTCGGCAATTTTTTTCCATGCAAGTGAAGTGTTGGAGTAGCTACAATGGATTTAGATCACTGAAACCTGTTTCGTTCATTTCTCCTAAAAATAACAATAGTTGGAGTAGCTACAATGGATTTCGATCACTGAAACTAATTTTTGACCAAATGGTCAGATTTTTTTTCATGTTGGAGTAGCTACCGTAGATTTCGATCACTGAATTATTCCTGCACCCAAAATTTTGTATTGAAGCATAATCATTTTTGCAGGAATAATCGCGAACAGGCATGTGGAAGGCCTTGCGCGAGTGAGCAAACGGTTTGAAGCACAATTTATGTAAGGGAAAAAGAAGGTTGGAGTAGCTACAATGGATTTCGATCACTGAAACAAAACTCAATAAATCTTTTTCCTCTGGTCTTAAGTTGGAGTAGCTACCATAGATTTCGATCACTGAAACTTAAATTCACTTCGTAGCAAAATTCAAACAATTCAGTTGGAGTAGCTACCATAGATTTCGATCACTTAAATCCAACAACATTAAGAAAAAAGATGGATCCAAAGTTGAAGTAGCTACCGTAGATTTCGATCACTTAAATATTGGCGATCAGTGTCATCTCCGTTGCGGTATGGTTGAAGTAGCTACCGTAGATTTCGATCACTGAAACAAAAACCACTCATAAGTTTTAATTTTTTTTGTTGTTGGAGTAGCTACTGTAGATTTCGATCACTGAAACAAAAAGCATCCATAACCCAGAAATCTGTTTTGGTTGGAGTAGCTACCATGGATTTCGATCACTGAAACATAAATACCTTGATTCTTTTTTCGGGGTGGTTTGTTGGAGTAGCTACCGTAGATTTCGATCACTGAAACAATAACAATAATTTTCAAATTTTTGCATGATAGTTGGAGTAGCTACCGTAGATTTCGATCACTGAAACTTATTTACCTGTTTATCCAGGCCGATACTTCAAGTTGGAGTAGCTATCATAGATTTCGATCACTGAAACCGTAATACCATTCTCCCGGAGCATCAAGAAATTCGTTGGAGTAGCTACCGTAGATTTCGATCACTGAAACTTAGATCGGTAACTACTATACGACCCGGAATTTCGTTGGAGTAGCTACCGTAGATTTCGATCACTGAAACCCGAATAACGCCTCTCAGCCTTATCACATTCGTCAAGTTGGAGTAGCTACCGTAGATTTCGATCACTGAAACCAAAAAAAGAAGGAACCATCATGACTTTCATTGTTGGAGTAGCTACCGTAGATTTCGATCACTGAAACACAAAGAATACCCAGTTTCATTTTGCATTTTTGTTGGAGTAGCTACCGTAGATTTCGATCACTGAAACCTGGAACCGTATAGTAAAAATGCAGTTGCAGTTGGTTGGAGTAGCTACCGTAGATTTCGATCACTGAAACTGAATACCGGTTGCTGTGCCGCCTGCACCGCTGAAGTTGGAGTAGCTACCGTAGATTTCGATCACTGAAACTATAACTGCTGCGCCTGGTTATCAACAGTGTTAAGTTGGAGTAGCTACCGTAGATTTCGATCACTGAAACTTATTATAAAGAAAAATTCCTTTGGGCCAGGAAGTTGAAGTAGCTACCGTAGATTTCGATCACTGAAACTGTTAGCATTTTACAATATTTTGTATAACAATTGTTGGAGTAGCTACCGTAGATTTCGATCACTGAAACTGAAGTAATTCGCCGTCACAAAATAAATTACGAGTTGGAGTAGCTACCGTAGATTTCGATCACTGAAACTATTTTAAGTCATTGCAGCTTATATTTTCAGAGTTGGAGTAGCTACCGTAGATTTCGATCACTGAAACTTTATTATATCCATTCTCTTTGCCCTTTTGGGAGTTGGAGTAGCTACCGTAGATTTCGATCACTGAAACAACTTCCGTTGGCGTTTTGTTCCGAGCTTATCTCGTTGGAGTAGCTACCGTAGATTTCGATCACTGAAACACTTCAAGTTTTCCTAAAATCAATTCCTTGAAGTTGGAGTAGCTACCGTAGATTTCGATCACTGAATTATTCCTGCATCCGGTTTGCCTATTAAAAAGCACAATCATTCTTGCAGGAATAATCGCGAACAGGCATGTGGAAGGCCTTGCGGGATTGAGCAAACGGTTTGAAGCACAACTTATGTAATGGAAAAAGAAGTTGGAGTAGCTACCATAGATTTCGATCACTGAAACTTAATTCCCTCTTGCTTCATATCAACAATTGCACGTTGGAGTAGCTACCATAGATTTCGATCACTGAAACTTCCAGATAGCATATCCTCAGCAAGGGACATTTTGTTGGAGTAGCTACCGTAGATTTCGATCACTGAAGGCCTCCCCCTTCCCCCTCCAAAAGAGGGGGTAAAGAAGCTGGACAGCGGATGCTGTCGCTGTTTAAGTACAATTAATTTCGATTGTTTTTGCCCCTCCTTTGGAGGGGTTGGGGAGGTTTTTAAGGGTTCAACCACCCCTGATTTTGCCCCGATTAACAATCGGGGCAAAATCTGTCCCCTCCTTAAAAAGAAAAAAAGGAGGGGAAATGAAGAAGTTGGAGTTGTTATTTTTTTACCGGCTCATCCATCAACCAAATCAACGGATTGCGGATGGGTAAATTCCGGATTACTTCGGCAGTTTTTGGATATCCTTCCAAAGATTTCCAAAGTTCAAGGTATTCAGGATTATTGTATGCTAAACCGGCAAACAGTAAAAACGGCTGGCGCACGGGCCACTCGTTAAAATACATTACGTCGGGCGGATAGGGCCAGGTGGATTTGTCTTTTACAAACGGATAGAGAAACTCGGCGCCCAACTGTAAATTTAATCCATCGGGGGTTGAATATGCATAGAGGTTATTGTCTTTGTCAGATA
>DAOPJR010000069.1:0-4903 GCA_035399765.1 Draconibacterium sp.
AAAATAAATTTCCATCAAATTTGCACTGTCCTGTCAAAAAGCTAAATCCTTTCTTTCATTATTATTTATCACTATCGCATCTGTCTGGTCGTCTGTCTTTTTACACTTGTTGCCAACGTACGTGGAACCCATAACTTTGGGTTATATCTCTATTGTCAGTTTGGGTTATACTCCCAAATTGGAGGTGTAACCCAAGTTTTTTTCTAAAGTAGTTCATCTAACGGGTTTTTAAAGTTTTTAAAATTATGTTCCGAAACATGTGTATATCGTTGTGTCGTTTTTACACTCTCGTGGCCTAACCATGCTTGAATAAACCGGATATCCACGCCTTGTTCCAATTGGTGTGTGGCAAAACTGTGACGCAACATATGCGGATAAACCCGCTTCGTAATTTCTGCCTTTTGAGCAGCGGTTTTTAGTAAGATTGCAATATTCTCTGCTGAGTACTGTCCTCCTTTTTGTCCTTCAAATAACCAAATCCCGGGCTTATATTCACGATAATATTGCCTAAGTAATTTTAATAATCCCTCCGAAAGCTGAACATACCTGTCTTTCTTCCCTTTCGCACTCGAAACCTTTATCATCATTCGCTTCGAGTCCACATCATTAACTTTAAGATTAACAAGCTCACTTCTTCGAAGCCCGCAAGAGTAGATAGCCGATAGCAAAGTTTTGTGTTTCATGTTTTCAGTGGCTCTTAAAATAGCGCCAACTTCTTGCTTGCTTAATACATCAGGTAAAATCTTTTCTTTTCGCGGACGCTCTATTTCATAAACCTGTCTGGCTTTTCGGAGTACCTTTTCAAAATAAAACTTAATGGCGTTTATCCGTTGGTTCTGTTCACTGGTGGTAATATCCCATTTATTGATTAGATCTAACAAATATGCATTGATTTCCCCTCCACTTATCTCAGCCACGTCTCTTTCGCTGAAATAATGCAAAAAATCCTTGAAATAAGCTACATAGGTTTTGATTGTACTCGGGCTATATCGTTTCTGCTTAAGCATCTCGAAATAACCTTTGGGTAATTCAATATTCCTGCGGTAGGAATAATTTCGTTTCAAAATTACTTTGTGTTCCGGTTCAGTAGTTATTTTCAGCGCCGAGTAATCGATATATGCCAAATCTCTTAAGCTTTCGAAAAACAAGTGCAGGTCGAAATCATCTGTCCCAATTAGCCAGCATCCGTGCGATTTACTCCAACGCACATTGAATGTTTCTCTCAGCTTTTGCTTAATAGGATGGTTGTATTCGAAACGAATTAAAACAACTTCCTGCTGATAGTGTGTGCCGAATTCGAGCGTTATTTGCGGGCGCGTATTCAAGGTTACATGTTTTACATCACTAAAATACACATAAAAATGCCAGGTTATTCTCCTGTGGTCGATTTTTTACAGGTGTTTAGAATGAGGATTCTGTAGAATACTATGATGAAGAATTGCAAAGACAGTGCAAGAACCGTCAGAAATTTCTTATTCGTTAACCAGATTAACAATGTGACAGGCCACCACACCTGCGGTTTCGGTACGCAGTCGTGCCTCGCCAAGCGATATTTCTGAAAAGCCCTGTTTTTTTGCCGATTCAACTTCATCCATGCTGAAATCGCCTTCAGGCCCGATCAGGATAAGTGTATCGTGTTTGGGCTGAACAGCATTTTTCAGATGAATTTTTTCACCCGGATTGCAGTGAGCTATGAATTTATCTTCTGAAGTTTCCCGTTGAAGAAAATTGTTAAGCGAAGTAAGTTCATTTAGTTTTGGCAGATAGGCTTTTACCGATTGTTTCATGGCCGAAACCAGGATTTTTTCCAACCTTTCGGGTTTGATCACTTTTCGTTCCGAATGTTCAGAAAGCAGGGGAGTAATCTCATCAATTCCAATCTCGGTGCATTTTTCGAGGAACCATTCAAAACGGTCGATGTTTTTGGTGGGAGCAATGGCTATGTGAAGATGAAAATCCTTCCTGCCAAAGTCGGTTTGTTTTTCAATAACGGACAGCGTGCAACTTTTCGGATGTGCATCCACGATTTCGGCGTGGTAAAATCCACCTTTCCCGTCAACAATTTGCACCCGGTCGCCGCTGACCATACGAAGGACTTTTACCGCATGTTTCGATTCATCAGGATCGAGTATAACCGTGGCTCCCATGATTTCAGGTATGTAAAAAAGTTGCATTCTTCTTCCGTTTCAGCCAACAAAAATAATCAAAAGCATGAGAGGGCAAATATATTTGATGGGTTCGCATTTTTTGGTTTGAAGTCAGGAACTCGAAGTTTGAAGATTGAATTCATGTATTGGCTTTTCTTCTGTCTTCAGCCTGCTGCCTTTCAACCAAGAAATTCTTTTAATTGAATTTTATTAGAACTCAAAACTCTTTACTCTAAATATATAGTGATTTATTTATTTTCTGCTGATGGATTATCAAATTTGAATACTTTGTATAAATATCCCATCGACGGGAAAATGATGAGTACTCCTACTAAAAGCGCAAGAAAAAGATGAAACTGAATGGCATGTGGTGCTGCTGCACTTTGCATGGTAATATCTGCCCCGTCTTTTATTTTAACCAGCACGGGGAACTGAATGGCAAACCAGCCGGTAACGATCATAGTAGTCTGAAATCCGGCGATAAGGCGTAACATAACCCGGTTCAGACGTTTTAACTGGTACCACAATACCGGTAAGGCAAGAGTTGCCAAAACAATGCTGACTATGCTCATTGGCGAATGAACAAACTCGAAGAACAAAGGATGTCCGTTCAGTTGGGCGGCTCCAAAAACCAGTGCACCAACTACAACTAAAGCAACGATCAATCGCCTGGATATTCTGGAGAAATACTGAATATATTGCGGATCATTGATTTCGCTTACTGTGAAAATGCCAGCCAGGAAAGCAAACAGCAGAACCATAAAAACTCCCATACTTAGCGAAAACCAGTTTAACCAGGGGAGAACAAATGCAGTGTAAAAATCTTGTTGATAATTCAGCGAAATATTTCCCAGGATAATGGCGCCCAGTGTTACGCCCAAAAAGAAGGTGGTGAACAGGCTTGAGTACTGGAATATTTTTGAATAAATTGCTTTGGGCCTTTCTTCGTCAATGTCGTAATGACGAAAAGTGAAAGCAGAACCGCGAAAGATAATTCCGAGCAACGAAAGCAAAACCGGAATGTGTAGCGCGGTAAGTACTGTTGAATACACGCTTGGAAAACCAACGAAGAGAATAACCACTACAAGGATCAGCCAAACATGGTTGGCTTCCCAGATCGGAGCGATGGCTTTTGAAACAATTTGTGAAGCTTTTCCACGGGTAAGCAGTTCGAGAATTCCGCCGCCAAAATCAGCACCTCCCAGTATTACATACAAAAGCAAACAGATAATAAGTATAATAAGGTTAATTTCAGCCATTCTTACAAATATTTAGCGTGTAATAGTTTAATCTGGCGGCTCAGCAGCCAGGTAACAATAAAAGTCAGGATCAGGTAAACCGCTGATACAGTGTAAAAAGTGTACTGTATTCCCGGCATCGGTGTGAGCGAGTCCTTTGTCTTCATAATCCCGTAAATAATCCAGGGCTGGCGGCCAACCTCGGTAACAATCCAACCGGCTTCGAGTGCAATAAATCCAAGCGGTGTGGCAACAAACAGAAGTTTCAGCCACCAGTTTTTTTCCAGCCAGTGTTTCCATTTAAAGGTTCCGGCTAAAAACAGAAAAGCGATCAGCATCAGAAACATCCCAATTCCTACCATAATTTGAAAGGAATAATGAGTAATGGGCACAGGAGGCCATTCTTCCTCCGGGAATTCTTCCAGTCCTTTTACTTCGGCATTAAAATCGCCGTGAGCCAGGAAACTTAAAAATCCGGGTAGCTTGATGGCATATTTTACTTCGCGTTTTTCTTCATTTGGAATACCTCCGATGATTAGCGGTGCCTTTTCCTGTGTCTCAAAATGCGATTCGAATGCAGCTAGTTTAGCCGGTTGCAGTTTGGCAACATTTTTTGCTGCATGATCACCGCTGAGAGGTTGCAAAATGGCTGCTACCGATGCAAAAGCCAGTGCAATGGTAAGCGCTTTTTTATGAATCTCGAGCTTGTTCTTCAGGTACAAAATTGCATGAATTCCGGCAACGGCAAACCCGGTAGCCGAAAAAGCCGCAATGGTCATGTGGTGGGCCTGCGAGAACCAGGCTTTGTTAAACATGGCTTTCACCGGGTCAATATTCTCGGCATGACCGTTCACCCAATCGAAGCCGGCCGGGGCATTCATCCAGGCGTTGGCAGATATGACAAAAATCCCGGATAAAACTCCTGCAATTCCAACAACCAAACCCGTGTACAGATGCACCCGTTTATTCAGCCTGTTCCATCCGTAAAGAAATAAACCAAGTGCAATGGCTTCAAGAAAAAATGCTGTTCCTTCCCATGAAAAAGGCATTCCGAAAATTGGTCCGGCGTGTTCCATAAAAGTAGGCCATAACATGCCGAGTTCAAATGAAAGTACCGTTCCCGAAACTGCACCAACGGCAAAGAAAATTGCCACACCTTTCGACCAGGCTTTTGCCAGATCGAGATAAACCGGGTTATTGGTTCGCAGCCATTTCCATTCGGCTACAAACATAAACCACGGCATTACCATTCCAATACTTGCAAAAATGATATGAAATCCGAGCGAAACCCCCATTTGCATACGGGCTGCCATAAATGTATCCATAAATTCTGTTACTTGTTTAACATTGTTTTCGCAATCTAAACAGTTAAACAGAGTTTTGGTTTTGAAAAAATACTTAAATCGGGCCTTTTTAATTTAGGTCCGGGTGGCAGTGATTTGAACGAATGATACTTACCGGACTTTTTCTGTTCAGGTTGAAAGCTTATTTAGAATGACAATGGAAGATGGAAGCCAG
>DAOPJR010000069.1:5003-7643 GCA_035399765.1 Draconibacterium sp.
CCAGGAATTTATTTTATTTTCTGTGTAGCTACATAATCCATAATGATCCACAGGATCAGTGAAATCATGAAAATAAGAATTCCGTAAAAGGTTGTAATCATCGACACTTTTAGTCCACCCATTAATAAAGCCGGAGAAACTTCTCCCATTCCTTCAATGATGCCAAATGCCTGGTATAGTCCAATTAACTGACCGAAAACGCCAAAAATCAGGGCAAACGAACCGATGGTCCTGATATGTTTCAAGCGGGCTCTCGTTTTTTCTATCACGATTTCTTTTTTCAACAATACGGGTAAGAAATGATAAACAGCCCATGCTATCATCACAATAAAAATGATCGTTAATATTCCCATGAACAGGGGACCTCCTTCATAAAACAGTTGTTTCATAGTATATCTTTTTAATTAAATTTTATACTTCAAAGGTAAGGCAGAAGCCTGTTTCCAACCAAAGTCGAATCCGGTTCTAAACAGGTTGTTTACCTTCGTTTCTTCGTTGTTCAGTAATTTTTAACGAAATTCGGCTTGTTCTTTTACCGATTTACAAATGAAGTTAAAACTTTCGAATCCGTATTATCACATTGTGTTCTGGCTGGTAGTGGTGAGTTTGCTTACCCTGGTTTTTAGCCGGTCGTGGGGGAGTGGAATAAATACCTTTTTTTTCATTATAATGTTGTTGCCGGTTGTAATGGGTACTTCATACCTGTTTAACTTTTACCTGGTTCCCAAATACCTTCTGAGTAAGAAATATGGCTGGTTTGCTCTCTATTTTTTCTATTTGCTGGTTATTTCGCTGTACCTTCAAATGTGGATTCTGATGTTTTCGTTTATGTACCTGGCCAATTTTAATTTGGCTGAAATGGGCCCCAATTCCACCGATGATGTTGTGTTGCTTGCCATTGTTATGTATATGGTTGTTTTTGCAGGTTCTTTTTTGATTACTGTTCAACAACTGTCGGAACATCAGAAACAAATCGACTGGTTTATGGATGAAAAGAAAAAGAATGAGCAGGCCAAGCTTGAACTGATTTCAAATCGCCAGGTTGTTCTGATTCCCCATGACGACATCCTGTTTATTGAAAGTCTGTCTGATTATATCCGGGTTCACTGCGAAAAACTGGGAAAAGTAACCAGTAAGGAAAAAATAAGTACGATTGCCGAAGCTTTGCCCGAACGTTTTGTGCGTATTCATCGTTCGTTTGTAGTAAATGCAAATAAAGTGACGAAGGTGACCGCCAACGAAGTTTACCTGGATGATATTCGCTTAAATATTGGACGTACCTATAAAAAAGAAGTAGCAAATATTCTTAAAACGAATTAAGATTCGCTTTAAACTGTGAGCCTCTGGGGGCAGAGTTCAAAGTATCGGGTATCCAGAATCCAATATCAAGTATCCCAAACAGAAAATCCGGTTATTTGAGCAAACTTGGATATAAATGGAAAGCCATTGATCCGGTTCTTGCTTCCACTTCCTTCCAGTTATTCACATCGAAGTCAATTCCAACAGTAGACGTTGTGGGCATGTCGTTTCTGAACGCCGTTAACAGGTTGGATACGAAATAATAAAATCCGGGATTGTGTCCGAAAAAGAATACGGTGTCGGTTTCATGCGGCAGGTTATGAATCATTTCGATAAATTCATGGGTTGTTAACCCATCGTAAATGTCTTGTTCTTCTTGTATTAAGTTTATCGCGTAATCCAGGTTTTCCGCAAAAATACGGGCTGTTTTTATGGCTCTTTTTGCCGGGCTCGAAACAATAAGGTCAGGAAAAACACCGCGTCTTTTTAATTCTTTACTTATCATTGCTGCATCACTTTTACCCCGGTCACGAAGGTCGCGGTTAAAGTCGTCTTCGTAGCCATAAGGTACTGCTTTTCCGTGTCGGACAATTACTACTCGTTTCATGGCTTTTGTTTTAAACCGGTTGGTAAATATCCACTTCAACAGTCGCCATTTCACCTAACTTTGGTACGATAGTGGTGAAATGCGGACTACTGTTATGCTCATCGATGGCAGCCTGATCTTTCCATTTTTCCAGCATACAATACGTATTTTCTTTACTTACGTCCTTATGAAGACCGTATTCAATACAACCCTTTTCTTCATTTGATGCAACTACCAGTACTTTCGCCAGTTTGAGAAATTCTTCCTCTTTTCCCGGCTGAACTATAAACTTTGCAACTATCGAAATCATATGATTTGTTTTTAATTTTTATTAATCATTCCCAACAAATTTACCTTAATTTGTCAATCAATTGATGAATTTTACTGAATGTTTAACGCGGAAATAGAGTTGTAAATGTCTTCCAGCTTCTGACTTCCGCCTTCTGACTTTTTAAAATGAAGCGAATTGGGCTCCTTTCTGATACTCATGGTTTTCTGCATCCTCGTTTGTTCCCTTTTTTCTCAAAGGTGGATGAAATCTGGCACGCCGGGGATTTTGGAAATCTGGAAACTGCCGATCAATTGGCTGCATTTAAACCTTTAAAAGGTGTTTACGGCAATATTGATGATCATAAAGTACGAGCCGTTTACCCGATGCACCAGCGTTTTATGTGCGAAGAAGTGGATGTTTGGATCACACATATTGGCGGTTATCCCGGCAGGTACGAGCGCTATGTAAAACCCGATATTTACAC
>DAOPJR010000069.1:7743-18358 GCA_035399765.1 Draconibacterium sp.
TATCATAAAATTGCTTCACTTATTAATGACGATCCCAACATCGAAATTGAAATTATCGTTGGTTCCGATGCCGTTTGTGAAGGCTGTCTGCATTTAACCGAAGGTTTTTGCGATGACACTATTTCCCACCGCCTAGATTTTACTGCAAAGGAAGTTTTTAATAATCATCTTGATGCGCGGATTATTGACGTTTGTAAAATCGATGTGTCAAAAAATTACTCACCGGAATTGCTGGTAAAATTAGCCGACCGTTACATTCAGAATATAAGATTTATTTACGAAGGCAACGATGCGGAACACACCGAACAACGCAAACAAAATGTTATTCTTGGGCTTAAATATTATTCTGCAAAGCACGCTATTTTATAGTGACCTATTGCTGGATAGTACCTTCAAAAACCGTTTTATCCATCCGGTTGGTGCGGCTGTTGCTTCTTTCAAGACTTACTTTATCTCCATCCGTTTTAAACAGATAGTATTCTGTGTGCGGGCTTTCAATGTATCGCAATGTTAATTCCATCGAATTTTCATCGGGACAACTGAAAGCACCTGCCACTTTAAAAGGGGCAAGCTTTAAAAAATTATCATTTGGAAGAGGTAACAAACTGGTTACCGGAATATTCGTTTCTCCTAAAATCCACTTTCCGGCTCCAAAATTCAAGGTTTCTACATTTCCATTTTCAGATGAAAGTGTGGCTTCCAGTGTACCGTTTTCAAGTTTGAACAAAACTTTAGCGGGTTTCATCTCTTCAAAAACAAAGGTTTTTCCGTTGAATTTGTTTTCGGCTACTGAGATGTCTTTAACATTGGGAGGGGAGAGTTTTAGAGATGTTAATTTCTGCTGAAGTTGTTTCAGCGTTGTTTTGTCTTCATCCAGTTTCCTTTCTTTCATTCCCGGTAGCAAGTTATCGAAAACAAGATCGAGCTCGTTTTGCATATTCTGTGTTTCGGCGGTAATTGCAATTACAGCATCTTCTTCAGGAAATACCAAAACGTACTGACCGTATGCACCATCGCCCCGGAATGAATTGTGTCTCGAACGCCAGAATTTATAACCGTAACCCTGCAGCCAGTCGTTTTCTGCTAATTCTTCGGGAGTGGCGTCCGGGTTTTGATCGATCTTTTTGGTAGTAGCCTCTTTAGCCCAGCCTTCCGGAAGAACCTGTTTCCCGTTCCAAACGCCGTTTTGCAAATAAAGCTGTCCAAATTTTGCCAGGTCTTCGGTTTTAAGTCGCAAACCCCAACCACCGGTATTAACTTCTTTGGGATCGATTTCCCAGTCGGCACCGGTAATCGCCAGTGGTTCGAATAACCTGGGTTGCAGGTAATCAACCACATTTTCACCTGTCACTTTATGAATGATGGCTGCGAGCATGTAGGTGGCTGCTGTATTGTATAAAAACTTGGTTCCCGGTTCGTGAACAATAGGTGTTGCCAGAAATTCTTTTACCCAATTGTAGGTACTAATAATGGAGAAAGTTGGTTCCGGATCTTGCCCGACTGACATCGTGAGTAAATGCCGGACTTCCAGTTTTGCCAGGTTATTACTAATCATATCCGGCAATTCATCGGGGAAGAATGAAATCACTTTGTCGTTTACTGAAAGCAGGTTTTCGCCGACTGCAAATCCGATGGCAGTAGAAGTAAAACTTTTGCTCAATGAGTACAAGGTATGTTTTAATTCAGGTTTGTACGGATCCCACCAGCCTTCGGCAATCACTTTTCCGTGACGCACAAACATAAAACTTTGCAATTCGTTTTGGCTGTTTTCAACAGTATTCAGAAAATCGATGATCGACTGTGAACTAACTCCTTCGGCTTCCGGAGTACTTTGTGGTAAGTCGGTTGAAACGGTTTCGTTTTTCTTGCAGCTTTGAAATAGAAAAGTAAAAAATAGAATGAGGATGCCTAGTTTATTCATCGTTTAAGTTAGTTTATTCTGTCCTGTAAAGATCAAAAAAAAAGAACAGAATAGAACTGTTTATGATGAATTTGATGGGAGACGCTAATCAGAAATGTGATTTGGGCTGTTTATTTTGAAAATGCATACGCCACCCACTTATTCATTTCCTTGAAGCCAGAATCTTTCAATCCCAGGCTTTCTGCTTTTCCTTTAATGGCCTGCATATCTTCTTTGTAAAAACCACTCATGATGAGGGTTCCACCATTCTTAAGTACTTTATTGTAAGCCGGCATGTCGTTCAGCAAAACATTTCGCTGGATATTGGCAAAGATCACATCAAATTCCTGAGAATCGAGCAAGGAAGCATCTCCCAGTCTGACTTCTACATTTGAAATGGAATTTAATCGTGCATTTTCCAGTGTTCCTTCGTAACTCCATTTGTCGATATCGATGGCGGTAATTAAGTCTGCCCCTTTCATCGAGGCCAGAATTCCGAGAATGCCGGTACCGCAACCCATATCGAGGACTTTTTTATTCTGAAAATCTGTTTTCAGAATGTATTCCAGCATCATAGTAGTAGTTTCGTGATTACCGGTTCCGAAAGCCATATTGGGCTCGATTACAATTTCGTATTTCAGCTTTGGAAACTCGGTATGAAAAGGTGCGCGAACTACGCATTCGTTGGCAACCACCAGTGGTTTGAAATAGTTCTTTTCCCACTCTTCATTCCAGTTCTGGTCTTCAATTACTTCCGATTTTACATCAAAGGAAAAATCTTCCGAGAATTCGTCCAACACCGCATTAAGTTTTCCTTTATCGCACTGTGCAGAAGGAATGTAGGCTTCAAATCCATTCGCTGTATCGACAAAACTATCGAAGCCGATTTCGGCAAACTGAGAAGTTAGAATATCGCGCAGCCATTCCTGGAAAGGAACGATTCCAATGGTTATTTTTTTGTACTCCATATTCAGATATAAAAAAAGTCACTCAAATGAGTGACTTTACGATATTTTATCTAACAAAGTTCGGACAAATTTTTAAAATCCGTTAATGATTCCAAGGAAATCTTCGGCTTTTAGTGCAGCACCTCCGATTAACCCACCGTCAACATCTTTGTTGGCGAAAAGTTCTTTGGCATTGCTTGGTTTGGCGCTACCACCGTAAAGGATAGAAGTACCTTCTGCAATTTCTTCACCAAATTTGGCAGCAATGGCTGCACGAATATTGGCGTGCATATCCTGTGCCTGTTGAGCAGAAGCAGTAACGCCGGTTCCGATAGCCCAGATTGGTTCGTAAGCAATTACAATCTTTTTGAAATCGTCGGCTGACAATTGGAAAATAGTTTCTTCCAACTGGTTTACTACGTACTCGTTGTGTGTTCCGGCTTCGCGGATATTAAGCGCTTCACCGCAACAGTAAATCGGAGTAAGTCCGTTAGCCAGGGCAAGTGCTACTTTTTTATTCAGGATTTCACTTGTTTCGCCATAGTATTCACGACGTTCAGAGTGACCCAGGATAACGTATTCAGCACCGGTAGATTTTACCATGGCAGCTGAAACTTCACCTGTATAGGCACCTTTTGCTTCAGCAGCGCAGTTTTGTGCAGCCACGCCAATGCGACCTGTATTTACACTTTCCACTACTTTGGTAATGTGGGTAAACGGTGTTCCAAGAACTACGACTACATCGTCAGCACCTTCTTTTGCTACAAGGGCATCTACTGCTTTAGCCAGTTCAACACCTTCCTGAACGGTTGTGTTGCATTTCCAGTTGCCGGCAACTATTTTTTGTCTCATGTTACTGTATTTTAAAGTTTTAGATTAGAATCGATTTTTAACGAACACGAAATTAGCAGTTTCACTGATAACCTCCTAATGCGCTGAATTTTCGGCCAGACAATTAACTATTTGTTCATTATTATAGCTATGAGCTTTGAGCAAAGAGCTGTGAGCCTTTTATCAGTCCCTTCACTTTTTTGTTACCTGCTGCTTCCCTGGCGTTCGATCATCCATCCCGGATATTCTGGAGCCAGTTTGCTTACTTCATCCAATTCTTTCAGCTCTGACTCATCCAGTTTAACCTTTACGGAATTTAAATTATCAGCTAATTGTTCGGGTTTGTTTGCTCCAATTATTACTGATGTTACGGCAGGTTGATGTAATAACCATGACAAAGCAATTTGGGCAACGCTTACTCCTTTGTTTTCTGCAATGATTTTCATTACATCAATAATGTCAAAGGTTTTTTCCTTATTTACCGGAGGAAAGTCAAAATTTACCCTTCTGCCTTCTTTTGTTTCAGCATCCCGGCTGTATTTGCCACTTAATAAACCACCAGCCAGCGGGCTCCATACCATCAATCCGACTTTTTGGTCGAGCAGCAAAGGAACGATTTCACGCTCCAGGTCGCGGCCTGCAATGGTATAATAGGCCTGGAGCGAAACAAATTTGCTCAGGTATTTCTGCGCCGAAATGCCCAGTGCCTTCATTAGCTGCCAGGCTGCCAGGTTGCTGCACCCGATGTATCGAACTTTCCCGCTTTTCACCAGCGAATCCAGTGCTTCAAGAGTTTCTTCCAGTGGTGTAAGCCGGTCGAAACCATGGATTTGGTATAAATCAATGTAATCAGTGTTTAATCGGGTCAGGCTTTCGTTTGCCTGCTGAAGAATGTGTTTTTTACTCAATCCCACTTCGTTTGGTCCTTCACCCATCTGTCCTCGCACTTTAGTCGCGATGATCAGATCGTCG
The DNA here is from genome assembly GCA_035399765.1 of Draconibacterium sp. Lineage (GTDB taxonomy): Bacteria > Bacteroidota > Bacteroidia > Bacteroidales > Prolixibacteraceae > Draconibacterium. The sequence continues at coordinate 12,394 of DAOPJR010000069.1, forward strand.
CGTTTCAATCCCAGGTCGCGAATGGCCTGACCGGTCATTTGTTCGCTCAATCCTTCACTGTAAATATTGGCAGTGTCAATAAAATTAATTCCGCCGTCAATGGATTGCTTAACCAGATTGTTAACCTGATCCTGCGGAAGTGTGCCAATGGCTGTCCACATTCCGCGCCCCCCAAATGTCATGGTTCCCAAACAAAGTTCCGATACTTTTAATCCTGTGTTTCCTAAAATATTGTATTTCATAGTAAGTAAATTTAAATGATTTATGATGCCTTAAGCATTTGTCGACTGTTTGAAAGAAAATCGGATGGCTGAATGCGAATTTTAATATTTAATAGTGTTGATTTTGAAGCCTGATTAATTACTGTATTGTATTATCCCAAACGTAATTCAGCAGAGAAGGTTCAATTAAAAAATGTTAAGAATCAGTATGAGAACTTCCCATTAAATCACAATATATAAGAGTTTAGGAATACCATAATGATAACCCAATCGCCTTATGAAATCAGGGATATATGGATTTGATCCAGCATCAAGTATCAAATGTCCAGTATCTATTCCCCAAATTCCTCCTGAAACTCGTCAACTGTTGGAATATCGTTGTAATGCCATTTCGCCAAAATAGTACCATCCTTAATCAGTATCAGACCCGGGTTGGAGCGGATCATCGTCTTGAGTGTGATCTCATCGCAATTAAAAAATTCGTATGGTGCATTGTTCTCCATTGCAAATTCTGCCGATTCATCGGGAAGGGTAGAGGTGAGGCAGAAAAATGATTTTCCCTGCGACAAGGCCCAGTTGGCCAGTCCGTTTATTTTGGCCTGTTCTTTTGTACTTGATTTATGGAGATCGTAAGCTACGAGCATGAACACATAATTATCATCATACAGGAAGAAATCGATTATATTTTCTCCATCGGGCGTTTCAATGATAAAATCATGGATGGGAGGGATGTAACCTTCCTGTACCAATCTCGAGTCCATACTTTCGTATTCCCAGTTTAGCGTGTCTTTCCAGGGATAATTGTCTTCGCTGAATTTCTCAATCTCGCCAGTGTTTTTATTCTTGTAATAAAAAATATTCTCATAAACTTCCTGCGGTGCATCTTCAGGATGACTCATTGCTTCCGGGATGTTTACCCCCACTTTGTAAGGCCGGAAATCGAAAACAGGCAGGTGATTATACGAATAGAAAACAACTCCAAAATACAATGCAAAAGCAATCAGACTCAAAAATAACGGAGTCCATGAATGTACTTTTTCTGCAAACCAATTTCGGTTGGCAAACACAAAAATGGCTATTGCAATTAAAACGATGTTTTTATAAAACGTAGCCCAGTTGGAGATGACCAGTGCATCGCCAAAACAACCACAGTCGGTCACCGGATTTTTTAGCGCAATCCACAAAGTCAGCGGAGTAAAAAATAACATGAAGAGCAAACCCAGCCAAGAGAAAAAACGCATTTTCCAGTTAAAAAGAAAAGCCACACCAATGGCAAATTCAGCAAACGACAGAATAACACCGAGCGCAAAAGCCGACCAAATCAGGCTTTCGAGCCCCATGGCATTAAAATAATCAGTGAATTTGTAGGTTGATCCCCAGGGATCGATTCCTTTTACAAAACCGGAAAAAATAAACACGAGTCCGAACAGGATCCGTGAAAGTTGTTTTAGAAGGTTGATCATATTTCAGTTGTTTTCGAATTCAATTTTAATCATTGCAAACACTGCGTAATTGATCATGTCCATGTAGTTGGCATCGATCCCTTCCGAAACCAGTGTTTGTCCCATGTTATCCTCAATTTGTTTGGTGCGTTTAATTTTCATCAGGATCAGATCGGTGTATGAACTGATACGCATATTTCGCCATGCTTCGCCATAATCGTGGTTTTTATCCATCATCAGTGTTTTGGCATTCTGAAAATAATTATCGTATAACTCCTGTGTTTTCTCAGCCCCCAACTCTTCGTCAGAAGTACCGAGCTCCAGCTGAATCAAACCCATAATGCAGTAATTAATGATCCCGATAAACTCGGACCGAATACCTTCACCGACTTTCGAAATGCCTTTTTCTTCGATACTACGAATGCGTTGTGCTTTAATATAAATTTGATCGGTGAGTGATTGAGGACGCAGGATTCTCCAGGCTGTGCCGTAATCTTTCATTTTATCAAGGAACAGACTTCTGCAGATTGAAATCACTTGATCGTATTGCTGGTTTGTTTTGTTCATAAAACGATTATCCGTTGAATTGTATTTATTGAAAAGCCCGTCAGTAAAGGACTTTCTATTCTTTCTTCTTTGCTAAATCGATGGATAAAAGTAGGAAAAAATGACAAAATTGTACGGTTTTCTCTTACATTTGTAGTTAACGATTTGTTATTCATTCTAAATAATTAGTAAACAAAATAGTAAGGTTCAGATGTTGATCACACAGTCCGCCGGAAAATTCCTAAAACGTAAAAGCACAATTACCCTTGGTGATTCTCAGATCGATTTGTCGATTCCAATTGTAATGGGGATTGTGAATATTACGCCGGATTCGTTCTATGATGGTGGAAAAATGGAAGACGAAGCTGTGATGTTGAAAGCAGTTGAAAAAATGGTGGAAGACGGAGTAACGATTGTTGATGTCGGCGCTGTATCCACTCGTCCGAGGGCCGACAGTGTTTCCACCAAACAGGAATTGGGCAGGCTTTTGCCAGCCGTTCAGGCAATTCGGACGAATTTTCCGGAACTGCCGGTGTCGGTTGACACCTTCCGCTCCTGGGTGGCTGTACGAGTGATCGATGAAATCGGTCCCATCATTGTGAATGATATATCAGGAGGTTCACTAGATTCTCAAATGTTTGAGACTGTTGGGAAACTCGGTGTGCCTTACATCTTGTCGCATATTCAGGGAAGCCCTCAGAACATGCAGGATAATCCGGTTTATGAAGATGTTGTACGTGATATTGGTTCTTATTTTTCTGAAAAAGTAAAAAAACTCACCAAAGCAGGAGTAACAGAAATTATTCTGGATCCGGGTTTTGGCTTTGGAAAAACGCTTGATCATAATTATGAGCTGTTGAACCGGCTGGATGCTTTTAAGGTTTTTCAGCTGCCGGTGTTAGCCGGGCTGAGCCGTAAATCAATGATTTGGAAAGCATTGGAAGTAAACCCTGAAATGGCATTGAACGGAACAACAGTTAGTAATACCATGGCTTTGTTGGGAGGCGCCGATATTTTACGTGTGCACGATGTGAAAGAAGCGGTGGAAGCCATTAAAATATTTTGTGAAATTAAAGCATCAATCAAATAATGCCACTTTTTATCACCATACGATTTCTGGATGTACTCGACATTTTGCTGGTTGCTTTCCTGCTATACCAGTTATACCGTCTGATTCAGGGTACAGTTGCCTTTAATATTGTTATCGGCATGTTTTCGTTGTACCTGTTATGGTTGTTGGTAAAAGCACTGAACATGGAATTGCTTGGCTCGATAATGGGGCAGTTTATCGGGGTGGGGGTGCTTGCACTGATTATCGTTTTTCACCCTGAAATTCGGAAATTCCTGGTTTTTATCGGAACAAACTACAATGTTAATAAAGTACTGTCGCTTGACAAATTATTTGGAGCCGGTAAAGTCAGAGTTATTCACAAAGAGCATATTGAGGCCATTGTTGATGCCTGCGATTCGATGGCCAAAACAAAAACAGGGGCTATCATTATTATTTGCGGAAGTAATGAACTGGCTGAACAGGTAAATACTGGCGAACGGATTAATGCACGGATTTCTTCATCATTGATTCGCACCATCTTTTTTAAGAATTCTCCTTTACACGATGGAGCTATTATTATTCGTGGGGCACGGATTGTAGCTGCGGGGTGTATTCTGCCGCTTACTCAAAAGCAACTTGATAAAGTACTCGGTTTGCGTCACCGGGCAGCAGTTGGGCTTACGGAAAATACGGATGCGATGGCCATTGTTGTTTCCGAAGAGCGGGGAACCATGTCGGTGGCACAGGAAGGCGAGATCAAACGCCGGATATCCAAAGAAACGCTGGCTCAACTCCTGGAAGAAAAGCTAACTATGGCACAAAGTAAAGCTTAGCCTGAATCTTTCTTTTGCTTCGTAAAGTTTTAATTAACTTTATTGTAACGTAAATACTGTTTCTGAAATAATCTGCTGAGCTTTAAATCTGAGCTATAATTCCTTACTTCGCAAAAACTACTTTTATGAACAGAATCTGTGAACTTTTTAAGATAAAATATCCCATTGTACAAGGTGGAATGGTTTGGTGTTCGGGGTGGAAGTTAGCTTCTGCGGTGAGTAATGCAGGAGGTTTAGGTTTACTGGGGACCGGATCTATGCATCCTGATACTTTGGAAGAACACATCATTAAAACCAAAGCTGCTACTAACAAACCTTTTGGCGTAAATATCCCGTTATTTTACCCTGAACAGGAGCGAATTATGGACATCATTGTGAAACATGATGTGCCGGTTGTGTTTACTTCTGCAGGAAGCCCAAAGAAATGGACCGGCTGGTTAAAGCAACGTGGAATCACCGTAGCACATGTGGTTTCAAGCTCGCTTTTTGCTGAAAAGTGTGAAGACGCAGGAGTGGATGCAATTGTCGCCGAAGGTTTTGAAGCCGGCGGTCACAACGGGCGCGAAGAGACTACCACGATGACTTTAATTCCTTCAGTACGCAAAGCAACTACATTGCCTCTGCTGGCAGCGGGTGGCATTGGTTCAGGGCAAGCCATGCTGGCAGCTATGGCACTTGGTGCCGAAGGGGTTCAAATCGGATCTGCTTTTGCTATTTCGGAAGAATCATCGGCGCATCCCGAATTTAAAAAGCTGGTACTTTCACTGGGAGAAGGCGGAACTAAACTGATGCTGAAACAACTGGCGCCAGTGCGTTTAATCAAAAATGGATTTTTCGAACAAGTTGATGCAGCTGAAAAAGCAGGTAGTTCTGTAGAAGAACTCAGAGAATTACTGGGGCACCGACGCGCCAAAAAAGGCATGTTTGAGGGAGACCTCAATGAGGGAGAGCTGGAGATCGGGCAGGTATCGGCCCAGTTGAATGAAGTACTCCCGGTAAGCACTATCATGGAAAACCTGGTTACTGAATACCGGGCTGCCAAAGTAGCTTTAGAAGGGGAGAAGTTTAGTTGGTAGCTAAACATTATCAGGGGGGACAGAAAGGAAGACTTGAACCAGTGGCAATTGGAATCACATTTAGTCTTCCAGTTTAATAAGACCATAAGTAGTCGCAATCCATTTATTATTTTTTGAATCAATTGCTATTGCCCTGCAATTAACCACTTTATATTCTCCGTCTTTAACGGAAGTGTAGTTAACCCAGTTGGTGCCGTCAAATTTTGAAACGCCACTTTCAGTTGCAAACCATATATTGTTATCATTATCTACGGCTATGGCATTTATCAGATTCCATTTTAATCCACTGTTTGAAGTATTATAAGCCGTCCAGGTTGTGCCGTCAAATTTTAAAGCGCCTCTGTAAGAGCCAAACCATTTATTGTTCTCCCTATCAATGGCAACAGAGAAAACATAATCAATTATATCGATTCCGGTATTTTCCGATGTATAAGAAACCCAGATAGAATCATCAAAACTGGATATTCCCTTGGTAGTTACAAACCATTTTTCCCCTTGATCATCAATTGCAATATTTACCACGTTGTTGTAAACTAACCCACTATCTGAATTGAAAACATGCCATTGGCTTCTGTCGTACATTGTTACGCCGGTTCCCATCGTACTTTTTAAAGTTCCCACCCATAAGTTATTTTTAGAATCGAGCGCCATAGAATTATAAACAACTGAATTATAGGCGAGATTGCTGTTACTTTCGCTATAATTCGTCCAGTCTGTACCGTCAAAATTCCAAATACCTGAATCGTAAGTGCCAAACCATCTGTTGTTTAGGCAATTCGCAGCAATTGCCGAGATA
>DAOPJR010000070.1:0-18268 GCA_035399765.1 Draconibacterium sp.
CGGTGGTAGTAAAAGATAAAGTTCTGGTTGCTAATATGCGGGGCGATTTGGCCATTGTGAACCTTTCTGATGGAAAACCCGTTTGGACTTATGAATTGGGTGGACAGATTATCAATAATCCTGCGGTTGCCGACGGGAAAATATACGTTGGCAATTACGATGGAAATGTATACTGTTTTGGGAAATAACCTCTGTGACTCTCCGTGCCTCTGTGGTTAAATTAATAAGAAATGGAAACCAACGAATTAACAGGTAAAATTATTCAATGTGCAATTGAAGTTCATAAAGCACTTGGTCCTGGATTGTTGGAATCTTCGTATAAAGAATGTTTGTTTTTCGAACTTCAGGAGGCTGGATTAAAAGTTGAAAAGGAGAAAGCTTTACCCTTAGTTTACAAGGATGTTAAACTTGACTGTGGATATAGAATCGATTTACTCGTCGAAAACCAAATAATTATCGAATTAAAATCAGTTGATGCCTTGAACGATGTTCATATGGCTCAGATTTTAACCTATTTGAAATTACAAGACCTGAGATATGGATTATTAATAAACTTCAATGTTGCTCGATTGAAAGATGGAATAAAACGTGTTGTTCAGGGATATTAAAACCACAGAGAAACAGAGAATCACAGAGAAGAACGCATTATGAATATTATTCAAATCATACCCGGATCGGGCGGTAGTTTTTACTGCGGAAACTGTTTACGCGACAGCAAGTATTTCAATGCTTTGCGTGCCGAAGGCCACCATGTGACCAAAATTCCTATGTACCTGCCTTTGTTTGCTGATGAACACGATATCTCAGAAATCCCGATTTTTTACGGTGCCATCAGTACTTACCTGAAACAACTCTACCCGATTTTCAGAAAAGCACCGGCCTGGTTTGATCGCATGTTAAATTCCAAGCCCATGATGAAATTGGCCGCTTCAATGGCTGGCTCAACCAATGCAAAAGGTCTGGAAGAAATGACCGTTTCAATGTTGCTGGGAGAACAGGGCGAGCAAAAAGACGAGCTCGACCACATGGTAAACTGGATTGCCGAGCACTGCAAACCCGATATTATTCATATTTCGAATGCACTTTTATTGGGATTGGCGCGACGGTTAAAAGAGAAAATTGGAGTACCGGTTTTATGCTCACTTCAAGATGAGGATGTTTGGATTGACCCAATGAAACCACAGTTTCAGAAACGTATCTGGGACTTGATGCATGAACGTGCCAAAGATGTGGACAAGCTGGTTTCGGTAAGTGATTTTTTTGCGGGTGTGATGAAAGACCGAATGAAACTAAGTGACTGGCAACTCAAAACCATTTACCTGGGAGTGGATGTGGAAGATTACGAGTTTGTTTCCGTTCGTGAAAAACCAAGAAATGTGGGATATATTTCTAGGATGTGCTACAAAGATGGTTTTGATATTGTAGTGGATGCCTTTATTGAGTTGAAAAAGAAACCGGGTTTCGGGGATGTAAAACTGATTGCCACGGGAGGATCGACCGGCGACGATGCCAAATTCAACAAGGAGCAAAAAAATAAGATCAGGGAAAATGACCTGCTCGATTGTTTTGAAATCTATCCCGAGTTCGAAGGAAAGGAGGTAAACGGTTTTTTCAGAAAGGTACAAATGATTTCAGTTCCGGTTCGCATTGGTGAAGCCTTTGGTATGTACCTGCTTGAAGCCATGGCATCGGGAGTCCCGGTGGTACAACCTGCATTGGGAGCGTTTCCTGAGATCATTGAAAGTTCCGGTGGTGGAGTAACTTATATGCCAAACACTCCTGTGAAACTGGCGGAGAACTGGGCTGAGTTACTAAACAATCAGGATAAACTTGAAAAGTTAAGTCTGGCCGGTTACGAAGGGACTCACAAAAAATTCAATATTCACAGTCATACAAAAGAAATTATAACTTTATACGAAAATCTCAGAAATCAATAGATTCTGCATGCAAAAACTAAACTTAAAATTCGATGAATGAGTTTATACAGGAGATCCCTCCACTGTTCATCCAGTTTTTGCTGACGGCTGCCTTTTCTTTTATCCTCGGTCTTGATCAGCGAAAACAACAGCCTGACAATGAAGAAATGTTCACTTTTGGAACTGACCGAACATTTATTTTTATTGGTTTGCTCGGATTTGTTTTGCTGGTTGCCGACCCACTCGGTAAATACATTTACATGGTTGGCGGAATTGCTCTTTTGACTCTACTCGGCATTTTCTACTATCAGAAAATCAAAATCCATAATAATTTCGGACTAACGACTGTTTTACTTGCCTTGCTCACTTACACCATCCCGTTGGTTGTTATTACGCAACCCGGTTGGCTTACGTTGCTGTTCTTTGTTTTGGTGCTGATATTATCCGAATCGAAAGGGGCCATTGTTGGATTTTCCAAAAAAATCGAACGATCAGAATTTATCACACTGGCAAAGTTTATCATCATCGCCGGAATTATTCTACCTGCGCTGCCCGACAAACAAATCTCCACGTACCTGAATCTGTCACCGTACAAAGTTTGGCTGGCTATTGTCGTTATTTCTGGGATTTCTTATTTAAGCTACATTCTGAGAAAATTTGTTTTTCCCGATGCCGGGTTGTTGCTCACCGGACTGTTTGGTGGTTTATACAGTAGTACAGCAACTACAATAATACTGGCAAGAAAGAGCAAAGAATCCGATTCGAATCAGCGTGAGCATGCGGCTGCCATTATTATTGCAACCGCCATGATGTTTTTACGCATTTACATTTTAATCCTGATTTTTAACCGGCCTGTTGGAATAAAAACTTCTCCATGGTTTATTCTGATGTTTTTAATATCAATAACGACAGCCTACTTTATATACAACGGATTTAAAAAAACGGAAAAGAGTGCTGTAGCAAAGAATATCCTGGAAGATAAAAACCCGCTCGAATTTAAAATTGCCATTGTTTTTGCGTTGCTCTATATCTTCTTTTCGTTTGTTACTCAATACACCCTGCAAAACTTTGGTACAGGCGGATTAAATGTATTATCCTTCGTAGTAGGATTTACTGATATCGACCCTTTTTTGCTGAACCTGTTCCAGGGAAAATACGAAATAACGCAGCTTTTGATTGGCATGGCTACTTTTCAGGCCATCATAAGCAACAATATCCTGAAAATGTTTTATGCCAGAACACTTGGTAGCAAAGGCTTGAGAAAATATATATTCAGAGGTTTTGGAATTATATTAATAGCCAATCTTTGTGTCATTATGATTTTGCATTTTATACATTAACTTAATGAGGTGTTATTAAAACTTAATACGATTTGAAAAGAAGTTGAATTTGAGCACCTTTAAATTTCATTTAGGGCAATAACATACAGATTATGTTACTACAATTAAAAAATATTACAAAAGGATACGGTGACCCGGGAATGCATAGTTACCGCCCTGTGCTTGAAAATCTGGAGCTAAAAATTGAAAAAGGAAGCAAACTGGCTATTATCGGGCCAAGCGGCTCAGGAAAAACAACATTACTGAATCTGATCGGGGCACTCGATCTTCCTGATTCGGGAGAGATCATCTTCGATGGAAAGAACATCACGAGCTATTCAAAAAACGAACTGGCTGATTTCCGGAATCGTCACCTCGGCTTTGTTTTCCAAATGCATCATTTAATGCCGCAGCTTACCTTGTTGGAAAATGTGCTTCTTCCGGTTCTGCCACAAGGAAAAGTAAGTAAGGAAACGACAGAGTGGGCAGAATACCTGGTTAAAAAGGTGGGAATTTGGGAACAACGGAATCAAAAACCTTCTGAAATGTCTGGAGGAGAATGCCAGCGTACAGCGGTTGTTAGGGCGCTGATTAATAAACCGGAACTAATTCTAGCTGATGAACCAACCGGTGCTCTTGACGAAGCTAACGCCAAAGCTTTGACCGAGCTGCTTATCAAGTTAAGTGAGGAGGAGAAAGTAACGTTAGTAACAGTTACACACTCAGCAGAAATGGCAGCCAGTATGGATAAGAAACTCGTATTGAAAAACGGGAAATTGCATTGATGAGATTCCCACTTTCGTGGGAATGACGTTTAAACTATTGAAAAACGAACAATCTCCCCCTTGAGGGGAGTGCGGCGAAACCGGAGGGGTGAAATGACACGATTACAATTCATATTAAAATCATTTTTACACTATTTTAAATCAAACCTACTGGTGGCGCTGGGAGTGGCTGTCAGTACGATGGTATTAACCGGTTCGCTGATTATTGGTGACTCGGTCCGGTACAGTCTCACCCAGGCTACTTTTTATCGGCTTGGTGAAACAACGCATCTCGTTTCGGTGAAAGAGCGCTATTTCCGACAGGAAATGGCTTCTGAAATGGAAGATCAAAATTCACAAATCAAAGCAACTCCAATATTGTTACTCGAAGGAGTGGCTGTTGCCGATGGCGGCCAGGAACGAGTAAATAAAGTTCAGGTAGTTGGAGTGAATAATGATTTTTCGAAAGTTTCAGATGCGGATTTGTATGCACAGTTGAGTCAAAACGAAATTGCCATTAGCGAAAATCTTGCTCAACGACTGCAGGTTGGTGAAAATGACAATATCCTTGTCCGAATCAAAAAAGCCAGCCTCATTCCGTTAAATGCTCCATTTATTTCGGCAGAAGAAACCAGTGTGAGCATCCGGGCAGCGATTAAAAAAATTGTAACCAAAGAAGAACTGGGGCGGTTTAGTTTGAAAAATTCTCAGACAGCACCATACAATATTTTTATTTCCATTGATCGTTTGAACCGCTTAATGGAGTTTGAAGGAAAAGCAAACCAGATTCTAGTGGTCAGTCAGCTTTCAACTGAAGAAATTAAGCATACAGTGAAAGCTTGTCTGACGCCCGAAGATGCTGGGTTGATATTAAAAAACATTGAACGAACCGGGGAAGTGGAGGTTTCAACAGAGCGTGTTTTCATGGAAGAAAAGGTCGCTGAAACTTTGCAAAAGTTACCTTCAGCGGAACCTATGTTAACGTATTTTGTGAATGAAATTTCAAAGCTCGAAGCCCGAAGCCCGAAGCCCGAAGCAAACATCCCGTATTCTTTTGTTTCAACAATCAATTCTGCTCTTGCTGAAAACGAGATTATCCTTAATAGCTGGGCAGCGGATGATTTGAAAGCCAAAGTAGGTGATTCAATTTGCTTAAAATATTTCGAGATTGGGCCGCTTCGTCAGTTACTGGTGAAAGAATCGGATTTTGTTTTGAAGGAGATCATTCCAATGTCGTCGCCACTTTGTGATCCCGGCCGGGTACCAAATTTACCGGGATTATCTGACGCAGGACATTGCCGGGAGTGGGAAGCCGGCGTTCCGATTAACCTGGATGCCATTCGTGATAAAGACGAAAAATACTGGGATGATTATAAAGGAACGCCCAAAGCATTTATTCCGATGCAAACCGCATTGAAATTGTGGTCGAACCGCTTTGGAAATTACACGGCTTTTCGGTACCCGGCAGCAAGTTTCAACAGCGCTCAATACCAAAACATATTTGCTGAGAACATTACTCCTGCTGATGTGGGAATGCTGGTTGAACCCATTCGCGAACAAGGCGTAGAATCTGCTCAAAACGGAACCGATTTTAGCGGACTTTTTATTGGATTAAGCTTTTTTATTTTGATAGCGGCAATCATTCTAACTGCGCTGCTTTTCCGGTTGAACCTCGAAACACGGTCTGCGCAAATAGGACTGCTGGGAGCGCTTGGCTTTCAGCAGAAACAGATTCGTCGCTTCTATCTTTCAGAAGGATTGGTTACCGCGATTTTTGGGACAATGCTCGGAACAGTTGTTTCAATATTTTACACACAACTTGTGTTTCGGGTGTTGAATACCTTGTGGTACGACATTGTTCGCACGAATGTGCTTGATATCAGTGTACTTCCTGCTACGGTAATGATGGGTTTTGTGATCAGTGTGCTCGTTTCGCTTTTTGCCATTTTTATTTCAGTAAAACAATTTCAGAAAAAGCAGATTGCCGAATTACAGAAATCGGTTGAAACGGTAAGAAGTAAAAAATGGGAAGTTGTGTACTCAGTAATACTTTGGCTTTCGTTGGGCTCCGGCCTTGGAATTCTGGCTGGACAATTGGGTTTGCCAAAGCAGGATCCTTCGATGTTCTTCACTTCGGGAGGATTGTTTTTGATAGGCTTTTTGTTACTGGTTCGTAAACTTTTACTTCGCCCGCTAAAAAATGTTGGAAACGAACTCGATACTTCTAAATTGGCTCGGCTGAATTTAACGAGGAACATCAGGCGGTCACTTACCATTGTCATTCTTTTTGCGCTGGGTACTTTTATTACCGTTTCAACGGGTTCCAATAAACTCGATTTGTTTGCTAACGCTCAGAATAAAACAAGTGGCACAGGCGGTTTCATTTATTTTGCTGAAACTACCATGCCGGTGCTTTTCGATATCAATGATCCCGCAAAACGTGCCGATGAAGGTTTGACCGAAGATTTTAATGTGGTTCAGTTTCGAAAACTGGATGGAGACAATGCCAGCTGTTTGAACCTGAACCGGATTGCACAACCTGCCATTTTAGGTGTTGATCCTGAAGCTTTAAAAGGCCGGTTTTCGTTTGCTGCGAAAATGAAGGGCTTTGATGGTGATCCGTGGACACTGCTTGAACAGGAATCAAATGATGGAACCATTCCTGCCATTGCCGACCAAACGGTCATTCAGTGGGGATTGGAGAAAAAGATCGGCGATGTTTTATTGTACCAGAATGAGCAGGGCGACACATTGAAGTTGAAGCTGGTTGCCGGAACTTCACCATCCATTTTTCAGGGTTATGTGATTATCTCAAATGATAGCTTTTTGAAGAATTATCCATCCAGCAGTGGTTCAAATCTGTTTTTGGTGGAAGGTGCACCAGAAAATGAACAGGCGATCGGCGAGGAATTGCAATCTACTTTCCGTGATTATGGTTGGGAGATGGAACTGGCTGCCAAACGTTTGGTAGAATTTTATTCCGTCACCAATACATATCTTTCAATATTTCTGGCACTTGGAACACTCGGGTTGATCCTTGGAACCATTGGTCTGGCTGTCATTTTAGCGCGTACATTGCTCGAACGAAAACGTGAAATAGCACTGATGCAAGCCATCGGATTCAAAATTCGTGCGCTTTTCAAAATACTGGTTAGCGAGTATCTGATCCTTTTGCTGAGTGGCGTACTGATCGGATTTGTTACAGCTATTCTGGCTACGTTGCCATCTTTCTTATCTACCAATACTGATGCATCTATTTCAACAGTAGTGATTTTGGTGGCATTGATTATTGCAAATGGAATTATCTGGATTACGGGTTTGAGTTGGTTTTCGTTGCAAAAGAAAACGCTGGTGGCTGAACTTCGGGACGAATAGTTAAAGTATGAAAAGAACAGTCTTTATTTTTATAGTAGTTAGTTTTATGTTGGTCAACGTGGCATCTTTGGCACAATCGAAACCAAATGTTATTGCCTTTTACACTGCCAAAAACGATCAGGCGCACATTAGTTTTGTAAACGAAGCTAACCGTTGGTTCTCAGAACTTTCGGTAAAAGATAGTTTTACTTATACTGCTACAAACGACTGGAATCAATTGAATGTAGAAAATCTTTCAGCCTATGATTTGGTTCTTTTTCTGGATACCCGTCCTGATTCCCTTCCACAACGGGAAGCTTTTGAAAAGTATATAGAGAATGGCGGGGCCTGGATGGGATTTCATTTTTGTGCTTTTGCTTTAACTCCATCAACCTATCCGCAAGACTGGGACTGGTATCATGATAATTTACTTGGCTCAGGGCAGTATGTAAGCAACACCTGGCGGCCGACTTCTGCCGTTCTTAAAGTTGAAGATCCTGAGCATCCAGCCACCAAGGATTTGCCCGAAACTTTTACATCATCACCAAACGAGTGGTATCGTTGGGAACATGATCTCCGTGAAAATCCGGACATTCAGATTCTTGTATCGATCGATCCGGCAAGTTTCCCGCTGGGAACCGGTCCAAAGCCACATGAAATCTGGCACGAAGGAAATTATCCTGTGGTTTGGACAAACCTTAATTACCACATGATTTACATTAATATGGGGCACAATGACATTGATTATGAGGGTGGGTCTAACAAGGAACTTTCTTTTACGTTTCAAAATGAAACACAAAATCAGCTGGTGATAAATGCTTTAAACTGGTTGCTTTCTACGTCAAAGAATTAGGCTATTTTAAATAATAGTTAAACGGGTATTGGGTTTAAAACTTTCCTTACCTTGTTTTGTTTTGGTGTAAAACTTATAGCAATGCCCGTAAATATACCAGAATCAGGCCAGCCCAGGGTTGTAATCATTGGTGCAGGATTTGCAGGTTTAAAGCTGGCTCAAAAACTGTACAAACATAATTTTCAGATCATTCTGATCGACCGAAATAATTACCATCAGTTTCAACCACTTTTTTACCAGGTAGCCACTGCCGGATTGGAACCCAGTTCTATTTCTTTCCCCTTGCGCAAGGTTTTTCAGAAAGTTAAGAATGTATATATCAGGATTGCGGAGGTTGAGAAAATCCAGGTGGATAAAAAGCATATTGAAACTTCACTGGGAACGGTGCGTTACGATTACCTGGTGATTGCCACAGGTGCAACGACCAATTTTTTTGGAATGGATAGTTTTGAACAGAACAGCATTCCGATGAAGTCGGTTCCGGAAGCGCTTTACTTACGAAATACTTTGCTCGAGAATTTTGAAAAGGCTGTTACTTTAAGTGATGAAGAGGAAAAGCGACGTTTGCTCAATATTGTTGTGGTAGGAGGCGGTCCAACCGGAGTAGAAGTGTGCGGAGCACTGGCCGAAATGCGGAAATTTGTTCTTCCGAAAGACTATCCTGAACTCGATTTTAAACACATGAGCGTTACGCTTGTAGAAGCAAACGAGCATCTTCTTCATGGCATGAGCAAGGAAGCCGGAGAAAAAGCTTTTCAGTATTTAAGTAATCTGAATGTGGATGTGAAACTTCAACACAAGGTTACACATTACGATGGTAGAGAAGTTGGGCTTGAAGACCGTGAAAACTTTGAAACCAGCACACTGATTTGGGCTGCAGGAGTGAAAGGTCAGATGCCCGGAGGAATAGACGCCTCTCATATAGTTCGGGGTAACCGGATCAGGGTTGATACTATTAACCGGGTGGAAGGATTAGACGGCGTTTTTGCCATTGGTGATATTGCTTACATGGAAACAGCTGATTATCCACATGGTCACCCTCAGGTTGCCCAGGTAGCACTCCAAATGGCTAATAATCTTGCTAGGAATCTTATGCGAATGAGGGAAAAGAAAGAGTTGGAAGCCTTTGAATACCGCGATAAAGGATCAATGGCTACAGTCGGGAGAAACCGGGCGGTAGTAGATCTGCCGTTTTTAAAATTCGCCGGATTTCCAGCCTGGATGGTGTGGATGTTTGTGCACCTGATGTCGATTGTTGGAGTGAAGAACCGGCTGGTAATTTTTATTAACTGGTTGTGGAATTATATGACCTACGATCAATCGCTGCGGCTCATTCTTCGTCCTTCAGCTAAAAAATAATACTGTCGCCAAAAATTTGGTGTCAAACCCTTATGTAACCCGCGCTATGTTTTGATATCTGTGGTTCTAATGCTACTTTTATCCTTCAATTTTAGGAAAGAATGAAGGAAAAGGAGAAGAACTTTATGAGGTCTGCCATTCAGATGGCTCAGGAAGGAATGGATTCAAACAGCGGCGGACCTTTTGGTGCAGTAGTGGTTCGAAATGGTGAAATTATTTCAAAAGGATATAATCAGGTTACATCAAATAACGATCCAACGGCACATGCCGAGATCATTGCCATTCGTGAAGCCTGTAAGAAATTAGGCACTTTTCAACTTGATGATTGTGAGATTTATACATCGTGTGAGCCATGTCCGATGTGTTTGGGTGCCATTTACTGGGCTCGCCCCAAAAAGGTTTTTTATGCCTGCACACGGGAAGATGCAGCTGCTGCCAACTTCGACGACCAGTTTATTTACGATGAACTGGATTTGAAAATTGACGAGCGTAAAATTGATTTTGAAAATATTATCAGGAACGAAGGATTGCATTTGTTCGAGAACTGGAAAGAAAAGACCGACAAAACGGAATATTGATTGCGGTGGAAGATTCAGAAAAAATAAAAAAGCTTGAATCTCAGATATCGGATTTGAAATTTGAGTTGGAAGAAGCCAGAGCTATGTCTCAGGAAGAGAGGCAACAACGGGTTTTTTACCAGCTTATTTCTGAATTTGCTTATGCGTGGGAACTGTGGTTCGATCCGGATGGCAGTATCCGATATTGTTCTCCATCCTGTTATGATTTAACCGGCTTTTCTTCAAACGAGATCATACGTTCTGTAAGTATTGAATCTTTACTTGTTTTTGAAACAGATAAAGTAAGATTTAACGAATTCCTGCAGGGGGCATTGCGTCAGTCTCTGGTGTCACAATCACTTGAATTCAGGATCATGACACGTACAAAACAAATTCGCTGGTGTGTCATGAATGTTCGAGGCGTTTACGATCAGCAAGGTAAATATCTTGGGGTACGGGCATCGGTTCATGATATTAGCCGGATAAAAACGGCAATGGGTCATATTTCCGCTCTTGAAAAAGGGAAGGAATTTGAACAACGAAACAGACAACGGTTACAAAATCAACTCGAATTAAAAGACCGGGAACTTGTTTCTTTTCTGCTCCAGTTATCACAAAAGAACGAGTTGATTACGAAAGTGCGCAACCTGGTGAAAGAAAATGTAAGAAGTTCATCATCAAAACAAAAGGCAGTGCTCGATCAATTGGCAAAGGTGCTTGAAGCGCAAAAACAGGTGCCTGTGGAGTGGAATATGATTGAAGGACAGGTGGAAAAACTTTATCCCGGATTTATTGAACGGCTCAGAAAAAGGCATCCAAATATTACTTCAAAGGATGTAAAGCTTTCTTCTTATATCCGACTTGGTTTATCGAGTAAAGACATTGCCAACTTAGTTGGAAATACTCCCAAAAGTATTGAGATTGCGCGCGTTCGTCTGCGTAAAAAGATGCGGATAACCGAGAATTCACGTTTATCAACTTATCTTTTTCAGATTTAGGTATTTTCTGTCGTATTATAATTTAATGTTAGGTTATTTGGTTGTGTTAATGGCTTTATATATTGATATATTGTGTTAGATTGTTTGGTTAGTTGTTGTTTTTATTTGGGTTTTGTTAGGTTTTTGTTCAATGATTTTATTCATTAAGACGTATATTTGATTTGAAATACAAACAAAATCATGTCTCAAAACACAAACACCCTCTATCGCGATCTTTTGGATGTAGAAATTGGACAATTGGTTCATCAGGGATGTTCCTGTTCCGACTGGAATCTGGTAAAAGTTGCGAACGATTTTATCCCTGATTGTATCGAAAATACCAAGTTTACCGGAAATATTCGTTTAAATGGTTTTACAGGCACAGTAAATCTGGTTGGAGGAATAACTTTTAAAACAGGAATTTACAATGCCTGGCTTCATAACTGCGAAGTTGGCCGGAATGCTCTGATTCATAATGTCAGAAGTTACATCGCCAATTACAGGATTGAAGAAAATGTGGTTATTCATAATATTACAACACTGGCCGTTGACGGAAAAACTTCTTTCGGAAACGGTACCTTGGTGGAAGCAATTAATGAGGGCGGAGGACGTGAAATTCCAATTTACGACTACCTTTCGGCACATACAGCTTATATGATGGCACTTTATCGTCACCGGCCTAAACTGGTGAGTGCATTGAAAACGATGGTACACGATTACACCTCTTTTGTGAGTAGTGAAATGGGGGAGATTGGTGCTAATTCACGAATTCTGAATACTACAACCATCCTGAACGTAAAAACCGGTCCGGCCACGATAATCGATGGAGCTAAAAAACTGAAAAATGGAAGTATTAACAGCAATTTCGAAGCTCCGGTAGTAATTGGTGAAGGAGTAATTATGGATAATTTCATTGTAAGTTCCGGATCCAGAATTGCTGATGCTACGTTGGTTTCGAAATGTTTTGTTGGTCAGGGGTGTGTTCTGGATAAACACTATTCTGCCGAAAATTCATTGTTTTTTGCCAATTGCCAGGGATTTCACGGTGAAGCATGCTCCATTTTTGCCGGGCCATACACCGTTACTCATCATAAATCGACATTGCTGATTGCCGGAATGTTTTCTTTTTTGAATGCAGGAAGCGGTTCGAACCAGAGTAACCACATGTATAAACTCGGGCCAATCCACCAGGGAATTCTGGAACGTGGAGCCAAAACCACCAGTGATTCGTACTTGTTGTGGCCTTCTCATATCGGCGCTTTTTCTCTGGTGATGGGGCGACATTACAAACATTGTGATACAACAAATTTTCCGTTCTCATACCTGATAGAAAATAAAGATGAAAGTATTTTGGTTCCGGGCATCAACCTGAAAAGTATAGGAACCATTCGCGACACACAAAAGTGGCCTAAACGCGATAAGCGTACCGATTCGAATTTGCTCGACTTTATCAATTTTAATTTACTTAGTCCGTACACCATTAATAAAATGGTTAATGGTTTGGAGAAATTGCAGGCCTTACGAAAATCGTCAGGTGAAGGCGCTGAAATGTACAGCTACCATAAAATGAAAATTGAAAGACGGGCGCTCGACCGTGGGATTGAACTTTATCAAATGGCTGTCTGGAAATTTCTTGGTAATTCGGTCATTACGCGATTGAAAGGTCGAAAGATTGAAAATGTACAGGATATTACAAAAGCGCTCCAACCAGATACAGCTTTTGGAAAAGGGTACTGGGTGGATCTGGCAGGGATGCTCTGTCCGTTTGAAGCACTCGACCAGTTATTGTCCTCAGTAGAAGATGGAGCGATTCAATCGTTGGAAGAAGTGAATGCCGGTTTAGCAATGCTTCATAAAAACTATTACAACTACGAATGGACCTGGGCGGTGGATCTGCTCGAAAAGTTTTATGGTAAGAAAATCTCTGATATAGAACCGGAAGATGTGGTAGTTATTGTTGAAAAATGGAAAGCAAGTGTGTTGGGAATCGATCAGCATTTATATGAAGATGCTAAAAAGGAGTTTTCAATGTCGAAAATGACCGGTTTTGGTGTGGATGGTCAGAATGGAGCACGGGAACTCGATTTTACCGAAGTACGTGGCGAATTCGAAAGCAACGAAACGGTGAAAGCTATTCGTCAGCATATGGAGAAAAAAGAGAAACTCGGTAATGAGATTATTGAAATGATGAGCAAAATATTATCGTTTAGCTCTGAATTGAAATAAGGGCTGATGGATTGATGGACTGAATTCGGAATGAGAAAATGATAAAATGTAGCATAGAATCAGAAATCGAGCATCAAAGATCAAGAATCAAGTATCGTTAACACTAAACTCAAGAATATGTGCGGAATAGTTGGATATATAGGAGAGAAGGAAGCCTTTCCGATTTTAATTAACGGGCTGAAACGTCTGGAGTACAGGGGATATGATTCAGCAGGAGTGGCTCTCTTTAATGGCTCGCTCGAAAACTTTAAAAAGAAAGGGAAAGTATCTGAACTGGAGAACTTCGTTCTTGGTAAGAATAGTACCGGTACCATTGGCATTGGCCACACACGCTGGGCCACACACGGAGAACCGAGCGATGAAAACGCACATCCGCATTCCTCAATGAATGGATTATTTTCGGTGGTGCATAACGGAATCATAGAAAATTATTCACTATTAAAAGAAGACCTGGTTAAACATGGTTACACATTTTACAGCGAAACCGACACAGAAGTTTTGGCGAACCTGATTGAGTATTTCTACTTACAAGACAATACCATGACATCAGAAGCGGCTGTTCAGCTGGCGCTTTCAAAAGTAGTGGGTGCTTACGGAATTGCAGTTTTGTGTAAAAAGGAGAAGAATAAAATTGTGGTAGCCCGAAAAGGCAGTCCACTGGTTGTTGGCCTGGGAAACGGTGAATATTTTATTGCCAGCGATGCATCGCCAATTGTGGAACATACCAACCAGGTAATTTACTTGAATGATGAGGACATTGCTATTTTGCAGCGCGACGGTTTTACCTTGAAGAATGTTAGGAATAACCCTGTTTCTTTAAAAATATCAAATCTCGATCTGGAAATCGGAAATCTGGATAAAGGGGATTTTGATTATTTCATGCTAAAAGAAATTTATGAGCAACCTCATACCATTGAAGAAACATTTCGGGGGCGTTTACGCAACGACTATTCAGAGATTGTTTTAGGTGGGCTTCTCGATGTCTTTCCAAAAATTGAAAAGGCTGAGCGGATTATTATTATCGGGTGCGGGACCTCATGGCATGCTGCTCTGATCGGTGAGTACTTGCTCGAAGAATATGCACAGGTGCCGGTGGAGGTTGAATATGCATCAGAGTTTCGGTATCGTAAACCCATTATTCGTGCAAGCGATGTTGTCATTCTAATCAGTCAGAGCGGTGAAACTGCTGATACAATGGCTGCGCTTCATTTGGCCAAAGAAAAAGGTGCAACCGTATTGGGCATTTGTAATGTGGTGGGTTCGTCGCTGGCACGCGAAACCGATGCAGGGGTCTATACGCACGCCGGAGTTGAAATCGGCGTGGCTTCAACAAAAGCGTTTACGGCGCAGGTTACCGTATTGACAATGATTGCCCTGAAACTGGCTAAACGAAAAGGAACGATTAGTTCGGAAGAATATAGTCAGTTGGTAAAAGAATTATCCGAAATACCTGAAAAAGGCCGGATCATTCTGGAAAGCAATGAAAAGATCAAGCAAATTGCTGAAAAGTATTACGAAACAGTAAATGCGCTTTACCTCGGTCGCGGTTATCTTTTCCCGGTGGCTTTGGAAGGTGCCCTGAAACTGAAGGAGATTTCATACGTTCATGCCGAAGGTTATGCTGCTGGCGAAATGAAACATGGCCCGATTGCCCTGGTGGATGATAACTTGCCAGTGATTGTGGTGGCCCCTCAGGATGACTACTACGAAAAAATAGTCAGCAATATTCAGGAAGTGAAGGCACGCAAGGGAAATGTAATTGCCATTGTTACCGAAGGCGACAAAACGTTGAAAGAGATGGTAACTGATTTTATCGAGATCCCGGCATCGCACCCGGCTGTGGCTCCGTTGCTTACGGTTATTCCGTTGCAATTGCTGGCTTATCACATTGCACTGCTAAAAGGTTGTAATGTGGATCAACCACGAAATCTGGCTAAGAGTGTTACCGTGGAGTAGTTCACTTCAATACACAAATTTTGTTCACTTTTTATTACATCTTTTTGTCATTAACGTAAAAGATATCGACAAGGTTGAAACGGACTTTCGATATGTTCGCAGACAGAAAAATAGACAGAAAGACAGGGATTAGGATCGTGTTGTTGCTCTTAACTTCACTGGCAGCCATCTTAATCGTTTCCTTTACACTGGGGAAAGAATGGTATGAAGGGAAAAGTCAGAGTCTGTTCTCTTTTGCTCTCATTCATTTCTCTGGTTATCTGTTCTTTTTACTTATGCCGGTCGAGGTGGCCTACATTTATTACCTGAAGTTTTTTAGCGGGTTGGAGATGATTGGCATAGCGCTCGGTACTGCCATAAGTGCACAAATTGTCGACTATCTGATCGGGATCTCTATCAGTTCGGCAGTGCTTAATAATCTTGTAGGGGAGAAACGTATTTTGAAAGCTGAAAGACAAATTCTGAAATATGGAAATCTTACCCTATTTGTGTTCAACCTGTTTCCTTTATCATCGTCGGTTATTTCGCTTGCTGCCGGAATGTTGAAGTATCGTTTTCGTAATTTTTTAATATACAGCGTTGCGGGTTTGGTAATTAAATACCTGGTAATCAATCTTATTTTCTGAATACCAATGGCTCCGGACATTTGCAATGTCGTTTTTACAGTTGTTGCAAACGAGGGGCAGGGGAAATAATCTGAAATAATTTGGACTCATACTGTTTTGATAAAATTTTTCCAAAGTTTCAAACTTTGGAAAAGGTTACTGAACAGTGACATACTCGAAACAGGTAAACAAAAAAGGCACCCAAACCGGATGCCTTTTAAGGAATGTGTATCCTGTTATTCCACTACCGGATCAACAGGATTGTCCTCTTCCCCTGAACTTGCATGGCCTTCGCGTGCAGCCAAAGTATTCTCTAATGTTTTAATTTTCTGATTGAGTTCCCTGATGAAATTCTCCATTTCGGGAGTTTGCATGTTTAAACTTACCAGTGCATTAACACGTTCAACCATGAGCTGGTACAAAGGATCAATGTCTACGCGAACAGCTTTTACATTGCCGCTGTTTTTATTGGCCAGTTCAGTATCCCGTTCATTTTGTTTGGCTTTAAAGGCCTCATTCAGCTCGGTTAAACGGCTTACCCATACGTTGAGGCCACAGGTGTTTACAAAACCGGTATTTTCCCGTTTTGCCAAATCGCCTGTCAAATTGGTAAGCCCCGCAGTTTCTTCGTTGTAGCTTAACCGTCGTATGTCTCCGTACAAATCAAAAAGCCGTCGTAGTCGTTTGGCTGCTTCTGTTTCCTCCTGTATCGTACACAACAAAGTGGCATTAATTCGCATATCGATGGCCCTCCATACATTATCGCGGTCAAGATCAATGTTTTGGATTTCCTGGGTTAATACACTTCCCTGGTCTACACGCAGTTCGTCGTCCAGGCGGGTAAGCGCAGCGTCGAAGTCGGCAAATTCGGCTTCCGAGTGAATAGCGGCTGGCGTCAGCACGTCGAGCAAATTTTTAAAATCGCTCATAAACTGAAAATATTCTCCGTTGCGGAGTTTGTACAGTAAAAGATTTAAAATTTTATTCATGCGAGTTTGTTTAATGGATTAATATTATGTTTTAAAAGGTTATTTGATTTTTGTATTGGAAAACGATTTGTTGTTTGCGAGTTTTAGTATTTGTTAAATAAAATTAGAGCAAATGTTTACCAAAGTCAAGCAGAAAGTTATGTTACATGGCATTTTGTTTTCTTCCTGCAGTAGTGTAACAGGCTTTCTTCCGGGATTTTTAGCTTGAAGCGGATGTGAAGTAGGCCCGCTGTAACTTTTTTTCGTTTGTTGCAGCGCTGCGGTATGCCAGCCACAACTTTATTTTGTTTGCTGCACAGCTGCATTAAACGAGCCACAATTATTTTTTGCCTGCTGTAACTGTGCAACAGGTAAGTCATAACATTTATTAGCGTGTTGCAGTGCTGCAGGAAGCCTGCCACAAAGTTGGCCGGGTAATTACACGGCTGCAGGAGGCTTTTAAATCAGCGGGTTACAAGGAGTGCTGTATGGATTGTTTTTGCTGAAGCCCGCAGCTGGCGGGGTGTGGGGGGCTAAAGCCCCATGAACAGGTCGTGTTTATTAACCCCGGGCTTAAGCCTGGGGTTATGGATAGCTACTTACAGATGGGCTTTAGCCCTCAACAATGCTTTTGCTTTTTTCTTTTCCGTCAAGTTATTTATTTCCACGCTGGTGCGCGATTCTATCCCACGCTGGTGCGCGATTCTATCGCGTTCTGAAATAAACTAAAAACCACACGATACAATCGTGTGGGAGCGGGGGTGTCAGGGGGTTAACATTTATAGATTTTCTCTCCAGTTGCGTTTTTCAATTGTGCGTACATTGTCCAAATCTCTCAGAGACAATAGATATTTCTCAAGATGAAGGAGTTCATTATCTGTGAGATCGCCTTTGAATTCTTTTATATAAATCGCATTCCCGTAATTATCAATCAACTTGTCCGGGCTGTCGTCAACAATGAGCATCTTTTCGAGGGTGAACCCTAGTTGCTTTACTTTCTTTAGACGTTTAACATATTGGTTGTCGGTTGTAGAATTATCCGTTTTGTGGTTTTGTGTTTTAGTCAGGCGCAAAGTGGCTTTGCCTGAACCCCAAACAAATTCGTAAGAAATGTTTTTGGGGAAGAGTTCTGAAATAATTTGTTGAATATAATCCTCCGAAGCAGTTGACCAGACGGCCAGTTTAAAATGCCTGCTTACACTGACCAGAAATTCATCCAGATAAGGGCGTTTGTACACCTTGTACCCAAACACTTTTGCATCCGGCTCTGCTTCGGTGCCAGCTTTGGAGGCATAGATGAGGGTTTCGTCTAAATCAAGAATCAGTAATATTTTATCTGGTTCATTTGCCATTTTGTATTGTATGATTGTTGAAGATTTTCATTTAGACATTGACACTCTGAAGCCAACTGTAT
>DAOPJR010000071.1:0-18261 GCA_035399765.1 Draconibacterium sp.
ACGCCCCTCCAGCATGTAGCCATTGTTATTATTGTTGTGACCGGGAACAGCTGTTGATGCAGAAACATTTTCCACCCCCGGGAGTTTTAGCACCTCCTCTTTAAATGTATTTACCTGATCACCAATCGAACCGGCTTGCTCAATCACCAGCAAACGATCTTTATCAAAACCGAGATCCTTGTTCAGCATATAAGTTAACTGGCGGTACATGATAATGGTTCCTATTATTAATACTATTGAAATCAGAAACTGAACCGACACCAACACACTTCTAAGCTTGCCGTTTCTCACGCCATCGCGAATCTTTCCCTTTAATACCGAGGTCGGATTAAACGATGAAAGGTAGAATGCAGGATAAGTACCAGCCAGAATACCAACTATAACCGCAAACACAATTAGTAATGGCAGCGTGTAAAAATTATGAAACAGGTGAAGGCTGACTTTTGTATCCAGCAAATCGTTAAAAAATGGGAGTGCAATAAAAACCATGATCACCGCCACAATCAATGCAATAAATGAAATCAGCACCGAATCACTCAAAAACTGCATAATCAACATCCCTTTTGATGAGCCACTCACCTTTTTGATCCCGATTTCCTTAGCTCGTTTGGTGGCTTGGGCTGTCGAAAGATTCATAAAATTTATAGAGGCTATTACAATAATCAGAATAGCAATACTTCCGAAAATAATCAGGTATTTTGGATCGGTAGCAGGTTTTACTTCACTTTCTACTGCGGGGTCGAGATGTATTTTTGTAAGCGGTTGCAGATGGAAACTATACCTGTTTCCCCGGTTCAGAAAATCATTGAGTGACACCCCAAATAACTGCTGTACACGCGGACCAACATATTTTTCAACCATCCCTGGAAATTTGGCTTCAACATCAGTAGCAGATGTATTTGGTTTTAACAAAATATAGGTTGAAAAACTATTATTCAACCATTCCGGATCATTGGCCCTTGGATTGGTGACAAACGAAGTGAGAATATCGGCATTAAAATGTGTTTCTTCAGGAAAATCTGCCATCACCCCCGTAATTCGATATGGTTCCTGCCTGGTATTTATTCGCAACATTTTATCCACCGGGTCTTGCTCGCCAAAAATAATTTTAGCCATTGATTCAGATAAAACCATCGTATTGGGTTCATTCAATACCGTCTTTACATTTCCCTTTAAAAGTGGAATCGAAAATATTTCAAAAAATGACGAATCGACTTCGGCAAAATCTTTCACGGTAAATACACGGTCATCATCTTTCACAATGGTTTCGCCAAAAGTATTCAACCTGCAAAACTTTTCAATCTCGGGAAAATCGACAACCATAGTTGGGCCAATTGCCGAAGCTGTCCAGGCTGCATTTACTTCCTGCTCTCCAATTTTACCATCGAGCGTTAAACGATAAATCCGGTCCTTTTTCACGTTGTACTGGTCGTAACTCAGCTGGTGAATTACAAACAAGGCAATGATTAAACTACAGGCAATTCCAACCGATAAACCAAAAATGTTGATAGCGACATAGCCTTTTTGCTTTTTCAGGGCTCGTAAACTGTGTTTCAATAAGTTCTTAATCATGGTTCGAAAATAAAATTTGAGTCTGTTTCCTAGTATTGTTTTGATTATGACGCACAACCTCTTTTGATGTTACACTTTTCACGCCTGAATTATTTTATAAGCAGGATCCTGCTTGTAACGAAATTGATCAATTAAATAATTCACATCATTTTGTTAAGTTTGAAAGAAAATCGACTAACATTAATAAAGTAATGTCATATCATTTAAAAAGCATTGAACTGGAACCGGAAAGATACCCGACAACAGAACACTATCCATTTAGTTTGCCTCTATTTTCGAAAACCAAAGAACTTCAATTTCCAGGTCCGGTTACTATGTTTGTGGGAGAGAACGGCTCGGGTAAATCCACTTTGCTTGAAGCAATTGCCGTAGCTGCCGGTATTTATATCTGGAGGTCTGGTATGAATTCAAGGGTGCAATTTAATCGCTACGAAGCATCATTGCATCGCTATCTGAAAGTAAACTGGACAAACGGGAAAGTACATGGTTCATTTTTCGGTGCACAAATTTTTAAGGATTTTGCTTCTATCCTCGAAGAGTGGGCCTCAACCGATCCGGGCCAGTTGGAACTGTTCGGTGGGAAATCTTTAATATCGCAATCTCACGGTCAGTCGTTAATGTCATTCTTTAGAAACCGTTATAAATTGAAAGGATTATATCTGCTTGACGAACCGGAAACAGCACTTTCACCATCAAGCCAACTCGAACTGCTTCAACTGATAAACAAAAATGCAAAAGCTGGTCATGCACAATTTATTTTGGCAACACATTCTCCAATTCTTCTTGCTTGCCCGGAAGCTACAATTTACAGCTTTGACAAAATGCCCGTTTCATCGGTTCAATACGAAGACACAGAACATTTTAAAGTGTATCGCGATTTTTTAAATCACCGGGAAAGATATTTGATCAGTTAACATTTTTGCACTGAAGAATTTGGTACAGCAATATATATTCCCTATATTATATTTTATTGAATATCAGCACACTTAAATAGATCGGCTAAAAATCCATGTTCGATTAAAACGAAAAACCAAGCAATTAATCAACCTCCCATAAATATTATTGTTGTATTAAAATAGTTTGTTTAAACATAAAACTCTTACTATGAAAAAATTCTTTCTCTACCTTTTTCTTTCATTTCTTTTTAGTTTGAACATTTTTGCACAGGAAAAGGCTTCCTGGTTGCGTTACCCGGCCATCTCTCCGGATGGAAGTATGATACTTTTCAATTATAAAGGCGACATTTATAAAGTGCCCGCTACAGGTGGTATCGCCATTCCGATTACAATTAGCGACAGTTATGAATATTCAGCTGTTTGGAGTCACGACGGTAGTAAGATTGCTTTTGCGTCCGACCGCTTTGGTAATTTCGATGTTTTTGTGGTTTCAGCCTCCGGCGGAGAAGCAAAACGTTTAACTTATCATTCAGCAGGAGAAGTACCCAGCAGTTTTACACCCGATGATTCGGAAGTCATTTTTACAGCGGTTCGACAGGACCGTCCGACGAATGTTCAGTTTCCGATTTCGGTAATGCCTGAATTATACAGTGTCCCGGTGGCAGGAGGCAGGGTGAACCAGATTCTTACTTCACCGGCATACGATGCCACTTACAGCCCCGATGGAACAAAAATTATATTTCACGATAGAAAAGGATATGAAGACGAATTCAGAAAACATCACACCTCTGCCGTAACACGCGATATCTGGGTTTACGATTTAAATGACAATTCGTACCGGCAGTTAACAACCTTCGCCGGTGAAGACAGAAACCCTGTTTTTATCAATAACGATGCATTTTATTACCTCACTGAAGAAAGCGGATCATACAATGTTTATAAAAGCTCGCTAAGTAATCCGGCAGAAAAAACGGCCGTCTCGAATTTTGAAAAAAATCCGGTTCGTTTTCTTACCCGGTCAAACAACAACCAGCTATGTTACAGCTACGACGGTGATATTTACACTCAAAAGGAAGGCGAACTACCTCAGAAAATTAATATTGAAATAGGCTACGACGGACGGGATAATATTGCCAAACCAATACCTGTACAGAATTTTACCGAGGCCCGTTTATCTCCCAACGGAAAAGAGTTTGCCTATATTTTCAGAGGTGAGATCTTTGTGAGCAGTATTGAACATGGAACAACTAAACGCATTACAAATACCGCCCGCCAGGAACGAAACGTAAGCTTCAGTCCCGATGGAAAATCGCTTATTTATGCAGCCGAAACCGACAGTAGCTGGAACATTTATGCCAAATCTTTGGTTCGTGAAGAAGAACCGTATTTCTATATGTCAACGATTCTCGACGACGGTGTTGTGACTGCTACGAAAGCGGAAGAATTTCACCCCCAATATTCACCTGACGGGAAAGAAGTAGCCTACCTTGAAAACCGTACAACATTGAAAGTGATCAACCTCGAAAGTAAAAAATCAAGAATGGTCCTTTCTCCGGAATATAATTATTCGTATGCCGACGGAGATCAGTATTTTACATGGTCGCCTGACAGTAAATGGTTACTGGTTAGATTTGGGCCAAAAGAAAATATCTTTCAGGATGAAGTGGGCCTGGTAAGCGCTTCCGGTAATGGCGAAGTTAAAAACCTGACCAAAAGTGGTTACGACGAAGTGTATCCGAAATGGGTTTTAGTTGGGAAGGCGATGATCTATGGTTCCACCCGTGAGGCAAATAAATCGGAACAGGGAAGAACAAACAGCGGCGATGTTTATGCCATGTTTTTCACGCAGGCAGCTTTCGACGAATTCAACCTGACGAAGGAAGAAGAAGAACTGGCCAAGGAGCTTAAAGACAAACAGAAAGAGAAAGCAGAAGAGGAGAAAGATGCTAAAGCTGATAAGAAAAAAGATAAGGAAGAAAAGAAAGACGAAAAAGTTGAGGAGGTGAAGTTTGACTGGGAAAATATGCATGACCGAGTCAAACGCCTGACTGTAAATACTTCCAGACTAAATGACTGGATACTTTCGAAAGAAGGTGATAAACTTTTCTATCTCACAAGTTTCGAAGGCAAAAACGATTTATGGTCAACCGATCTGAAATCGAAGGAAACCCAGCTATTTTCAAAAATAGGTGCAGGTAATGTATCGATGGAACTTTCTAAGGACGGAAAATTTATTTTCCTGCTGGCCGATGGGAAACCGATGAAAGTTGATGTAAGCGATGGAAAAAGCAAAACAATCAATACATCAGGCGAAATGCTTCTGCAGACCGAACGCGAACGGCAGTATATTTTTGATCACTGCTGGCGACAGGTACTTGAGAAATTTTATGTGGTTGACATGCAGGGAGTCGACTGGAACTATTATTACGATGTATATGAAAAATTCCTGCCTTACATTAACAATAACTACGATTTTGCAGAATTGCTAAGCGAAATGTTGGGAGAGTTAAATGCATCTCACACAGGAGGCAGATATCGCCATTCGGATAGAGAAGGCGACCAGACTTCTTCGCTCGGATTACTTTATGACTACTCCCCCATTGACAGGGGATTAAAAATTGCTGAAGTACTAAAAGAAGGCCCGGCCGATAAAGCCACTTCAAAAATAAAAGCAGGAACCATTCTGGAGAAAATAGACGGGAATGAATTGACAAAATCTATTGATTTCTACCAGTTCCTCAACCGCAGAGCAGGGGAAAATGTACTGCTTGATCTATATAATCCTGAATCTAAGGAACGCTGGCAGGAAGTTGTCAAACCAATTTCGCTGGGAGCCGAAAATGAATTGCTTTACAAACGCTGGGTTGTAACCCGCAGAAAAGAAGTGGAAAGGCTGTCTAACGGCAAGCTGGGTTATGTGCATGTTCGCGGAATGAACGATGCCAGCATGCGTACCGTTTACGAAGAAGCACTTGGCAGATACATTGGAGCAGACGCACTTATTGTTGACACTCGTTTTAATGGTGGCGGAAACCTGCACGATATTCTTTCCGATTTTCTGAACGGTAAAAAATACATGGATATTATTCCGCACGGTCAGTATATCGGATCGCAACCAAGTGATAAGTGGACCAAACCGTCGATTGTAATCATTGGAGAAAGCAACTATTCCGATGCACATCTTTTCCCGGTAGCCTATAAAATAAAAGGTATTGGCAAGAATCTGGGAATGCCTGTTCCGGGTACAGGTACTTTTGTTTGGTGGGAACAACAGATTGATCCGTCTATTGTATTCGGAATTCCAATGGGAGGATGGAAACCCCTGGGGAATGAACCTTTTCTTGAAAATCATCAGTTGGAACCGGATATTCGTGTGATGAACGAACCGGGTAAAATGGCTGAAGGTATCGATCAGCAGCTGGAAGCAGCCGTAAAAGAATTGTTGAAAGAATAGTTTCCGTTGAACCTATGTTGTCAGCAATCCGTTAACAATAACAGATTAACCAAGAAATTACAGACAGATGAAAAACAATATGGTAGGCTGGTTTGAAATACCGGTCAGCAACATGGAAAGAGCAATAGCATTTTACGAAGAAGTTTTTGATCTGAATATGCAGCGGCAAAATTTCGGACCACTCGATATGGCCTGGTTCCCGTTTAAAGAAGACGGATTAGGATCTCCCGGTTCTCTGGTGTGCCATAAAGATTTCTACAAACCTTCGACCGATGGCGTTTTAATTTACCTCACGGCACATTCCGGTGATCTGGAAAATGAACTCAGCAAAGTGGAGGGTGCAGGTGGAAAAATCCTTCAACACAAAACACATATTTCTGAAGAATACGGTTTTATGGCCTTAATCACCGACACGGAAGGAAACCGGGTGGCATTGCATTCCAGGCAATAATATTAACCCACCCCTTTTGGCGAACAGCGTCAAAAGGGGTGGGTTGTATTATACAAATTACCTAATCCAATATCTTCATTGTTTCTACTTTATTCTTTCACAATTACTAATTCTGATTCTCCTTTAAAAGTTCCTTAATTACAAATATCATTTTTTTGTTTTCTTAACAAGCTGATTATCATAAAGCACATCTAAAATAATTCATTATCTTATTTTTGCATTTCAGTTTTAAACAGTTTTGATAAAACAGAGATGAGGATGAATGAGGGGATGGTTTTATTTAACCTTGGAGTTAATTTTTATGAGTCAGGCGTTCAGCCGGTAAAAAAAATCACAAAAGAGTTTATTCAGTCAAACCTCGAAAAGTTGACACGGATATTTGGCATTAACAAGAAAGTTCCGAAAGAAGTTCTGTCGAACTTTTATACTGCCATCGGGTATTATCCCGAACTCAAAAAGGTAAATATCAAGGTCAGGTACGGCAATATCAAAACAACTATGCAGTGCCGTCCACGCTGGGATTTTCTTTTTCATAAAAAGCAAAACCGTTCGTATGTGATGTACATCGGTAATAAAATTAAAAACGACAACGGGATTTTATACCGTGATCTGCCATTGAACGCACAAGTTGGGGTAATTGGTCATGAACTGGCACATATTATCGATTATCAGCGAATGAACAACATGCAGTTGTGCGGTTTTGGTTTCGATTACCTGACTTCGAAAAAGAAACGTGAGATTGAAAACCGGATCGACTTAATTGCCATCCACCGCGGACTGGGTTACCAAATCAAGGATTTTTCGAAATATGTATTTGAAGAATCCGGGGCATCTTTCGAATACCTGAAATACAAGATGAAGTTTTACTTCAAGCCGCAGCAAATCAGGGAAATACTGGCAACAAACGCCGTTTACAGTAAAACAACTTATTAAACAAGGTCTGAATTTTGCTAAAGACACAAAGCTATCCTTACTTTCTTGTGAAGGAATAAATAGGAAGTTGAGAAATTTTAACGCAGTTCGATTTTTAGTACCTGCTTTGTTTCAGAAGTAATTTTAAAGCGTTCATCGAGCCTTTGTCCCATGATCCAGACAATTTTTTTACCGCTGCACAAGAGCCAGGTATCTTCTTTTTCATGAAGAGGTATCTTCTGGTCGATAAAGAAATCACTCACTTTTTTCATTCCCTGCATTCCGATCGGCTGAAAATAATCGCCCTGTTTCCATTTCCTGATCAGAAGCGGGAAATTCACCTTTCCTGCATCGATACAGGCAACATTTGAGAGTTTGATAATCTGGAAGTTTGAGACATCCAGTTTTTCAATACTGATATCGAGCGGTTCGAAAAGTTCCATATCGTTTTCTTCGATATAGTAAAGCTTCTCCTCCCCTCCTTTTATTGCCGCGATAAACAAATATTCTCGATCGCGAACCAAGCGATGCGTTTTTGAGTAAAACTGCTTCCCCGAACCTGCATTCAGGCTTTGAAAAACCTCCTCTGTTACCACCGGATTAAAATTGAATTCACCAAGAATCTCGAAAAGTATCGTTTTGCTGAATTTACTCTCCTTCAGAAGATCGATGTTGATGAGAATCTGGTCATTTTCAGAATGAAGGATTTTGGCTTTTTCCTGTTCAACAAAATAATCGTAAACCTGTTCGGCATCTTTCAGATTGTCAATGCCGGCAAGCAGGTTTTTCTTAAAGGCAGGATTCAGTTCTGAAAACAGTGGCAAAATTTTATGTCTGACAAAGTTTCGCTGAAAAACGATTTCATTGTTACTGGAATCCTCGCGGTACTCAATAAAATGTTTTTTTGCGTATTGCTCAATTTCTCCGCGGCTGGCAAATAAAAGCGGACGAATGATTTTTTCTGATTTCTCCTTAATTCCGGTCAGTCCGTGAATACCTGTTTTTCGCGACAGGTTCAGAAAGAAAGTTTCAATCAGATCATCCTGATGATGGGCAGTGGCAATCAGGTCGAATCCATTTTCCTGTCTGATCTTTTCAAAATATTCATAACGTAACTCGCGGGCCGCCATTTCAATTGAGATTCCTCGAACACGGGCGTATTCTTCAGTATCAAAATCCTTAAAAAACGAAGGTATTCCATGCTGCTCAACCTGTTCATGTACAAACGATTCGTCGCCATCTGATTCGTCGCCGCGTAAATGAAAATTGCAGTGTACCAATCCATATTCAAACTCCGAGCGCTCAAAAAGATGTAGCAAAACCATGCTATCGATACCACCACTAACCGCCAAAAGAATACGCTGTCCTTTTGAGATCAGATTTTTGGTTTCGATATTTTGAAGAAATTGCTGCAACATATTCGATCGTTAATAAAAATGTTTCGCTTTTCACATTCAGAACCTGTTTCAAAGTGACGTCTCACCTATTTATATTTCCCAACCAGCTGAGCAATATTCAGAATCACTTCCACTGCCTTTAACATTGAAGGGATCGGGACAAACTCGAATGGGCCATGAAAATTATGTCCGCCCGCAAAAATATTCGGACAGGGTAAACCATCATACGAAAGTCTGGCACCATCGGTTCCGCCACGAATGGCCTTAATTTTGGGTTCAACCCCGGCGTCTTTCATTGCTTCTTTAGCAATATCAACGACGTGCATCACAGGTTCAATCTGTTTCAGCATGTTGTAATACTGGTCTTCAAGTTTCAGTTCAACCAAATTACGTCCCAGATCAGCATTAACAAAATTGACTGCATCCTGCAAAAGCTTTTTCTTTTGTTCAAACTTTTCAAAACTGTGGTCGCGAATTAAATACTGGAGGTCGGCACTTTCCACAGTTCCGTTCATAGATAGCAGGTGAAAGAAACCTTCATATTTTTCAGTGTGTTCCGGCCGTTGTGTGGGTGGAAGCATGTCAATCAATTGATGAGCTACATTCAGTGCATTCACCATTTTATTTTTGGCCGCTCCCGGATGTACACTTCTTCCCTTGATATGAATTTTTGCACCGGCAGCATTGAAATTCTCGAACTCGAGTTCACCAATTTCTCCGCCATCGAGTGTATAAGCGAAGTCAGCACCAAATTTCTTTACATTAAAATGATCCGTGCCTTTTCCTATTTCCTCATCAGGCGTAAAAGCAAGCCGGATTTTCCCGTGTTTCAAACTTTTGGTTTGAAGTATGATTTCGGCTGCTGTCACAATCTCGGCTACGCCTGCTTTGTCGTCTGCACCGAGCAAAGTGGTTCCATCGGCCGTAATAATATCCTGTCCCTTGTATTTCAATATCTCGGGAAATTCTTTGGGATCAATCACAACCCCGTTTTTTAGATGTAAAGGAGCACCATCATAATTTGTAACGATCTGCGGTTGAACATTCTCACCGGAAAAATCGGGACTGGTATCGACATGCGAAATAAAACCAACCACAGCGCTGTTTTCCACTCCATTCGCAGGAATCGTAGCCGTTACATAACCATACTTATCCATTTCAACCTCGTATAAACCAATGGATTTTAATTCTTCCACCAACTTTTTCATGAACGTAATCTGGCGATCTGTACTTGGGTAGGTTTTACTTTCCGGATTGGATGTGGTATATTGCTTTGCGTAACTGATAAATCTTTCTACTACTTTTTCCATTCTGCTTATTTTACTCTATTATTTTAATCAATTCCTGCTTTGTGGTGCATAGTTCGGCATTAATTCAAACTACACCTGTGAATGCACCTTATTTTCTCTGTTTCCATGATTCTATTAAAATCAAATCTCTACAGGATTTTTTCTTAATTATAAATATTCTACTCCTGCCTATTAACTCTGAACACCGAAAGTCAAACGTCATCTGAATTAAAACTAAATCCGAGACGTTTGCCTGTCACCATTTTAGAATGACTGATTTTCTCCCTCATTTGATCAACGGTAGCCAGTTTTACCTGGTCATAAGGTGGAACCAGCAAATCAAACTCAATACTGTATTGAATGGCTGTTTCAATAATCTGCCGAATAATTCCGGGAGAGATAGCATCAATTGCAAAATCTTTAACTACTTCATCCGATTGTCGTTTACCTTCTACAAAAAAGTGGTTGTCTTTGTTCACAAAAACACGTGCCACCAGATAACCGATATCGTTTGTACGATTGTATTTAAAAGAGTCGGCAAGGAAATTATAAATATTGATAACTCCACAATATGAATTCATTGGATCATCCTTAATATACTCCGTGTTCCAAACCGGATGTTTATCGTCAAACTCAAATACATTCGAGTGCATACTAAATAAGAGTAGATCTCCACCGATTTTAAACTCCACCTCAAAAGGGCCACGTTCCTTGTAACGAGGCATCGACTCTTCTTTCAGTTTATCCTGAATAATACGTCTGTAATCCTTCTCCAGCTGAATTAAAACCTTTTTAATGATTTTAAATGTTTGAAGGATATTGTTATAAACTTTCTGCTTAACAGAGGTTTTTATCACAAGCGCTTCTAAAAACGATGCCCTGATTTCCTTGTCTTCCATAACTTTTTAGATTGTTGCCTAAAAGTAAGTAAATCCGTGTAAAAAAAGAAAGCAGCCTGTCAGCTGCTTTCTTTAAATTATGATAATTTGTTTAATATGCCAGAGCAAATAATACCCGTCGGTTTGAAGGTTTTCCGGAATAAACACAAGTTCCTTCTTCTTTCTCGTATTCCAATGGCATACAGCGGATGGTGGCCTTTGTTTCTTCCTTGATCTTTTCTTCAGTTTCCGAAGTCCCGTCCCAATGCGCTGAAATAAAACCTCCTTTATTTTTTAACACTTCTTTAAATTCATTCCAGCTATCAACTTTAGTAATGTTGGCTGCCCTGAAATCGTAAGCTTTCTGAAAGATATTATTCTGAATGTCTTCCAAAAGCTGTTCAACGTAATCTTCAATACCGTCGAGTTGGGCAGAAGATTTCTCCAGTGTATCGCGACGGGCGACTTCTACTGTTCCGTTTTCAAGATCACGCGGACCAAGAGCCAAACGAACAGGAACACCTTTTAATTCGTATTCAGCAAATTTCCAGCCTGGTTTTCGGTTGTCGCTGTTGTCATATTTTACCGAAATACCTTTTGCTTTCAGTTTATCGATGATCTCATCCACTTTTTCGCTGATGGTTGCCAATTGTTCCAGCTGGCGGTAAATCGGAACGATCACAACCTGGTAAGGAGCCAGTTTCGGCGGCAATACCAAACCGTTATCATCTGAATGTGCCATAATCAGTGCCCCCATCAAGCGTGTAGAAACTCCCCACGAAGTAGCCCAAACATATTCTTCTTTACCTTCCTTGTTTGCGAACGTTACTTCAAATGCTTTTGCAAAATTTTGCCCCAGAAAGTGTGAGGTTCCTGATTGCAATGCCTTACCATCCTGCATTAAAGCCTCAATGGAATAGGTTTCCAAAGCCCCTGCAAAACGTTCGTTAGCTGATTTCAACCCTTTAATGACCGGAACCGCCATATAATTCTCAGCAAAATCAGCATAAACATTGATAATTTTTTCTGTTTCTTCAATTGCCTCCTCACGGGTTGCATGCGCCGTGTGACCTTCCTGCCAAAGAAACTCTGAAGTACGTAAAAACAAGCGGGTACGCATTTCCCAGCGCACTACATTCGCCCACTGATTAATTAAAAGTGGTAAATCGCGGTATGATTGAATCCAATTTTTATATGTATTCCAAATAATGGTTTCAGATGTTGGCCGAACGATAAGTTCTTCTTCAAGCCTTGCATCCGGATCTACAACTACGCCTCTTCCTTCTTCATCGTTTTTCAAACGGTAATGAGTTACCACGGCACACTCCTTGGCAAAACCTTCAACGTGATCGGCTTCTTTACTGAAAAAAGATTTGGGGATAAAAAGCGGGAAATAAGCATTTACGTGCCCGGTATCCTTAAACATTTTATCGAGCTGAGCCTGCATTTTCTCCCAAATAGCATATCCATAAGGTTTTATCACCATACATCCTCTCACTGCCGAATTCTCGGCAAGGTCTGCTTTAATCACCAGATCCTGGTACCATTGTGAATAATTTTCACTCCGTGGAGTCAATTCTTTCGCCATAATCTAATTTTGGTACAGATTTTGTTTTTTATAATTTTGATTTTGAGCTTACAAAGAAAGTAATTATTATTGACATTAAATAAAGGGAGGAATTGATATGAAATCAAGATTAACACTATTAGGCTTAGCTGGGCTTTTCCTGGGGGCATGCTCTACCGGAGGTTACATGACCGGAAGTTATTCCGACGATATCTACTTTACTCCAGGCGATGTTCCTCCTCCTGTTGTAATGGAAACTCAGCCCGCACCAAAAGCAGCTGAGAAATCAGCAAATACCATGATCATCAGTAATATTGAAAAAAATGATGATGGATCAAACACCATGAATAACTACATTTTCGACGGTACTGAACAGGATGCCGATGTGTTGCGTTACAACATGGACCAGATGGATTTGCAGGACAGCGACACCACAGTTTATTATAATGATGATGAAATGAAATATGTCATCAATAATTATTACGAAGGCGATGATATGGATTATGCTTACCGTATTCGTCGTTTCCATAATCCTTATTATTATGATCCATTCTACTGGGATTCCTGGATGTATTATGATCCCTTTTATTACGATCCCTGGTACTTTGGCTCATCCTGGTCTCTTTCCTGGAACATGGGTTGGGGATATCCATATTACGGATGGAGCTATCCTTATTTTGGTTACAGATACCCGTATTACAGTTACGGCAGCTGGGGATACCCATATTACAGCTATGGATACCCATACTATTGGGGCGGAGGTTATTACGGCGGATATCAGGTAGATAACGACAATTTGCGCTATGGAAGAAGAACTACAACTGGTGGTGGCGGAGCTGGAAGATCAGTGGTTGGAAGAGTTACTGATTCATCCATTTCAGCCACAGGAAGAACTGCAACTAAAAGCGGCGAAGCAAACATGAGAAGAACCACAGGAACAAGTAGCACGCGAATTGCCGAGAAATCAGCCACCTCAGCAACAGATTCACGTGTTTTATCAGAAAAAAGAAGATCTTCCGGAACAAATTCGCTTACCCGCCAATCATCATCTGCAACAGATGTCAGAAATAATGCAGTACAGTCGAGAACTCAAAATTATACGCGCCCCAATACTACTGCACAAAATCGTAATTATACAAGACCGGCTAACAGTAGCACTCAAAATAGTTACACTAGACCAAGGGTTGTTACAAATAATGATTTGAAGTCTGGCTCAACCTATTCATCGCCAAGATCGACCACTACATATAATAAAACATACAGAGCGAATTCAACTTACAACAGGAGTTCAAGCCAGGGAGTTTCTTCACGGTCGTACAGTTCTCCGTCCTCTATCAGATCGTCAAGCAGTTACTCTCCTTCAAGAAGTAGTGGAACTAGTATCAGAAGCAGTTCCTCATCATCCAGAAGTTCAGGTTCATCATACTCATCAGGTGGATCAAGAAGCTCGGGCGGTAGTGCTGTTTCTTCCGGTGGCGGTTCTAGAAGTTCAGGTGGTGGAAGTTCATCCAGAAGTGGAGGAGGCCGCCGGTAAAATATGCTCCCATAAATACAAATGTTGAAAATTATAAAACGCTAATGCCATGAAACGAAATTATGCATTGATTGTGATAATGGTTTTATTGCCTCAATTTTTGCTGGCACAGACCTTCTCAGATGCTTTCAGAATGTCGTATAATCAAATACAGGGAACAGCAAGAGCAGCAGGAATGGGTAATGCATTTGGTGCCCTGGGCGGAGACTTTACTTCGCTGTCAATAAATCCTGCGGGAAGTGCTGTCTATCAATCCAGCGAATTTGTTATTACGCCCAATTATTATATTAATAAATCGGATATAACTGCCGGAAACTCTAAGTTCAGCGACCAAGACCAAGGGTTTGCATTGAATAATGTTGGCGCTGTGGGTGCTTTCAAAACAAACCGTTCAGAAGCTGGAATTGTCAGTATAAACTATGGAATTGGATTCAATCGTCTGGCAGATTACAGCAGCAAAGGATTTGCCAATTTTGATAATTCCTCTACGTCTTATCTGGATGATATTGTAAATTATACAACCCAGGAATATCAAAATAATGATCCCTTAACACAGTCTTACTTAGGACAGGATATTCAAAATATTCAATATCGTGACTGGCCAACAAAACTGGCATGGGACAATTACCTGATCAATCCTGCCGTCGATAACCAAAATAACGAAATTGACGGAATGTATAACAATGTTCTATTGCCAAATGAAACAGTTAATCAACGAAAAACCTTCTCACAGTCAGGGCATTTGGATGAATATCTTTTTAATCTGAGTTTAAATTTTAATCATAAGTTTTATTTGGGATCAACAATCGGTATCCACGATATGATTTACCATAACAATACAACTTATGAGGAACTTTTACCGGAGAATAGTGATTTTCAATACTATAATAATTATTTTATGCAAGGCCATGGTTTCAATCTTAAGATAGGAGCCATTTACAGGCCAATTCCAGAGGTGAGACTTGGTTTAGCGTTTCATACACCCACTTTCTACCAAATCGATGAAGAATCAACTTTAAGAATGGATTCTTACTTAACCTGGGAAAATACTCCAAATCATAAATCATATGGCACAAATATTTATAATTATGATTTCAATACCCCTTTAAAAGTAGTGATGAGTGGTGCATTTGTGTTTGCAAAAAAAGCACTCGTGGGTGTTGACGCCGAATATATGGATTATGTAAGTATGCGTTTCAATAACGGTGGTTCAGGTTCTGATAACTTTAACGACCTAAACAGTGTTATGGATACCTATTTTAAAAGTGTACTTAATTTACGGGTTGGTGCCGAGCTAAAACTCACCGATCAGTTTGCTATTCGGGGAGGTTATCAAAGCTATGGAAATCCGTTCAAAAGCAATGACTTAAATCAACAAGCTACTTTAACAGATAACGTTTCTGTTATCTCTGCCGGATTTGGTTACACAGTAAATGCATTTGCAATTAACGTGGCTTATACAAATTCCGTAAGCAATATATCGGATGGAAACGAGCAACCTAATTATTACCAGTTAGCTCGTCAGAACAACAGTCAGAATGTACTAGTAACCCTTGGGTTCAGATTTTAAAAATATAATTAAGTGATCAATGGAAAGGCGCGACAGGAGTTGCGCCTTTTTATTTGTCCATTTTATAAATCCGTTCCATTAATTGCCATTTTTCATTGGCAGTGGCTTCAGACGATGCTTTTTGAAACTGTGCCACATACGCTTCCCACTCCGACTGGCGTGGTTTTGTCGCCAGAACTTTCATTGCCTCATCATGATTGAAATCTGCCACTGTATCCATAATCATAAAAAGCTGACTGTCCAGAATATAAATTTCCATATCGAGAATACCCACTTCTTTCATTCCCCGGGTAATTTCAGGCCAAACTGATCCCGGGGTATGCATTTTTTTGTATGCTTTAATCAGATTAGGATCGTTGTGCAGTTTGAGTGTTTTACAGTATCTCTTAATTTCCATTTTCAAGCTATTTTATTTTTAAAGCTTTATAAGTTCTTCTTCCGTACACAGCAATTACTACAAAACAAATAAAAGGAAGAATGAATGAGAAATTAACTTCTGAAATAAACCCCAAAATATGAACATCACTAAATCCGTTTCCGCCGACATCAATGATTTTAGCCTGAAGCATTGGTAACAAAGCCCCGCCAACAATAGCCATCACCAATCCGGCTGCACCGAGAGTTGCATCCTCACGAACATCTTCAAGTGCAATTCCGTAAATAGTCGGAAACATTAGCGACATAAAAGCAGATGTTGCCACCAGTAAATAAAGTCCGGGCATGCCATTAATTAGAATTACACCGGTAGTGGTAAGCATGCCTCCAACAGCAAAAAGCATAAGCATAAAACGTGCGTTCAGGAATTTCATTAACGCTGTACTAATAAAACGGCTACTCAGAAAAATGGCCATGGCAACAATGTTATAGCGCTGTGCCGCTGCTTTCGATAGTCCCAGATTCTCGGCATATTGAATAATAAAGGTCCAACACATAATTTGAGCGCCCACATAAAAAACCTGTGCAATCACTCCTTCGCGATAAATCTTGTTTTTTACCAGCCTTTTAAAAGAGTCCCATGCATGAATCTCATGATCGGCACTTTCGCGTTTTGGCATTTTCGAAAAAGCAATAACAAACAACATTACAATCACTACAAAACCTAAAATCACATAAGGATCGCGTATCGTGGCAAGGTCATGTGTTCTTATTGTTGCCTTTTCTGCTGCGTTTAGTGTTTCAAAAATCAGGTTTCCGTTTACATCGCGCTCATCAGAAATTAATGCAGGTAAAACCACCTGTGAAGCAACTGTCATTCCCATAAGAGATCCCATCGGGTTGAATGACTGAGCCAGGTTCAACCGACGGGTAGCTGTTTCCGGTGCTCCCATTGAAAGGATGTAAGGATTGGCGGTTGTTTCGAGAAATGCCAAACCAAAAGTTAGAATGTAAAGTGAAACCAGGAAAAATCCAAAAATCTCGAATTGTGCAGCAGGATAAAACAACAGCGCTCCAATGGCATATAAAGCCAGTCCGAGAATAATCCCAAGTTTGTAAGAATATCGTTTAATAATAAGTGCTGCCGGAATTGCCATGGTTGCATAACCGCCATAAAATGCAAACTGCACCATCGCAGCTTTGGCATTGGAAATTTCCATCACAGTTTTGAAGGCTGCGACCATAGGATTTGTAATATCGTTTGCAAACCCCCACATGGCAAACAAGCTGGTAATCAAAATAAAAGGAACAAGTATTTTCCTGTCGACCACAATCTTTTTTGGATCTTTCATAGTTTATTGGTTTTTCCGGTTTAGCGTTTTATTTTTCAGATTGAATTTAAACTACAGATATTGATTTTTTTGCGCCGCTTTTAGCTGATCTACTATTTTCTTTACTTCTTCCGCTTTATCGCGTTTACACACCAACACGGTATTTCCATCCTGAACAACAATAACATCCTCTAAACCAACAACCGCAACCAGGCTATTATCTGCATGAACGTATGAATTTTTTGTATCAAGAATTAAAGTTTCGCCGGATCCTGCATTGCCATTTTCATCTTTGTTATCAGTTAGATAAACCGACTCCCAACTGCCGAGATCGTTCCAATCGAAATTACCTTCAACCAGGTATATATTTTGGGCATGTTCCATAATTCCATAATCCACTGAAATATTCTGTACAGCTCTATAGATAGTATCCAAAGTTTGCGGATAAGAAGGCTGTCCAAGCTCTGCCTGTATTTTCTTCAAATCAGCATATAATTCCGGTGCAAATTGTTGAACTGCTTCCAGAAACACCTTCACTTTGAAAATAAAAAGCCCGCTGTTCCAATAAAATCCTCCCTGCTTCAAGTATTCGGTCGCTGTTTCTTCGTTAGGTTTTTCAACAAAACGTTCTACTTTAAACTGAGGAATTTTTTCGTCTCCGGTAATATTTTCTGCTGTTTTCACATATCCGTATCCTGTTGCCGGATAAGTTGGAGTAATACCGAGAGTAACAATACCATTTCGTTCATCAGCAATTTTGGCTGCAGCAAGAACAGTATCTTTAAAAAGCTCATTATTTGTAATCAGATGATCAGAAGGAGACACTACCATAATTCCATCGGGATCTTCCAGTTCGGCATACATAGCTGCCAGCCCAATACAGGGAAGCGTATTTTTACCGACAGGCTCATAAATCAGATTCTCCTTGGGTAACATTGGAGTTTGTGCTTCCAAAACTTCTGCTTGTGTGGCACTCGACACAATATATATTTTTTCGTACCGGTAAATGTTGCGAACCGATCAATGGTATCCTGA
>DAOPJR010000072.1:0-16165 GCA_035399765.1 Draconibacterium sp.
AGAGATTCTGGAGGAAGCAAAGAATCGTTATCATTTAAATCATGCAGCTTGTGTACATCGTGTTGGCAGAGTTGATATCAGCGGGTGTGCAGTAGTAGTCGTAACCGGGTCAGGACATCGGAAGGAAGCTTACGATGCCAATCGTTATATCATTGATCGGGTGAAAAATGAAGTTCCGATCTGGAAACATGAATTTTTTACCGACGGTACCAGCGAGTGGGGACAAAACTGCGACTGTTCAACCGGAGAACATGATCACAAACATGAACATGCGCACCATCATGAAAAAGCTTAATAACGAAGATCTCGAAAGATTTACACGTCATTTTTCTTTGACAGAAATTGGCCATACCGGACAGGAAAAGCTGAAGAATTCACGTGTGCTTGCAGTTGGTGCCGGAGGCTTGGGAAGTCCTTTGTTAATATACCTTGCAGCTGCCGGTATCGGGACTCTTGGAATTGTAGATGATGATATAGTAAGTACATCCAACCTGCAACGACAAGTGCTTTATAACTCCTTCGAGGTAGGTCAAAAGAAAGTGGAAGTTGCGTCCCGAAAACTCAAAGCCCTCTATCCTGAAATTGAAATCCTGACATATGATTTCAGATTGAACACGAATAATATAGAAACTTTATTTTCAGATTTTGATGTAATTGCTGACTGTACCGATAATTATCAAACCAGGGCCCTGATAGGGAAATACTCTGCAAAAACGAATAAACCACTGGTATTTGCATCAGTTTTAAATTATGAAGGTCAACTCAGTGTTTTTAATTTCAACAATGGTCCGGCTTATTCACACTTATTTCCAACTGTACCCAAAGACGGAATCTATAAAGAAAATGAAATTGGACTGATTGGTGTTCTTCCCGGTATTGCAGGCACCCTCCAGGCCAACGAAGTCATTAAAATTATCACCGGTTATGGTGAAGTTTTAAGCGGCAAATTATTGGTGTTTAATATTCAGGATAACCGTTTTAACCTGTTTCAGATTCGATAATAAAACTCAAAAACGAATTTCCCCTTACTGTTACTTCGCCCAACAGAATAACTCAGAAACTATATTTTAAGCTTAAAAACAAAGCCATTTTTAGTTTTAAATTAATTCAGAAAAGAAATTACTACAACCTTTTGCGACGAATATCAATTTAGGAAGG
Organism: Draconibacterium sp.; assembly: GCA_035399765.1. GTDB lineage: Bacteria > Bacteroidota > Bacteroidia > Bacteroidales > Prolixibacteraceae > Draconibacterium. The sequence continues at coordinate 1,159 of DAOPJR010000072.1, forward strand.
ATGAATATCCACATGAAAAGAAGACAACCGGGAAAAATAGTTGCCTTCTTAAAGATTCATCCTCACGACCTTTCAATGAACTATATTTTCTTAATTTGTTTCCTCATACTTTTTATTGAAAGTATAGCTCACGCCTACATTCCATAGAAAGCTATATTCAGATGAAATGTTGGATTTGATTGGATTATTAACAAGCCCTGAAATTGAAAACGAACTACTCTTCTTGTTGATCAGGAACCGTGAATTAAAAAATACGCCATCTTTTGCATCCATTTTCAGATAATACACCTCAGGGGCAATTCTTGCAGTAACATCTTTTACAATAGGAATATTTGAGAATGCGGGTCGAAACGAAGCCATATAAGTGTTTTTGGTCATGTTTGGATCCAGCCCCCTGGAATAAAAGAGATAGGCTCCAATACCCAAATATTTATTCAGTTGATAAACTGGTGAAATGGCACCTACAAAATAGCGTGTGGTCTTCATCAGTTCCAGCGGGTCACCTGTTGAAGAGTAAGCCGTTATGGTTTTATAAGAAAGTGAATAGTTGGTGTGATAGGTAATTTTAAACTTATCTCCCGCCGAACCATAGTATCTCCACCAGAAAACCATGGCCCAGGGTTTACCTGTTTCCAGCGCAAAGCGAAACTGCGGTTCAAACGTCAATTTTCTTCCCAGTTTCATATCAAATATTACTGCAGGCTTTCCCAGTGTGAGGTTTGGAATGGTCGATATGCCTTTGTTTTGAAGAGTAACAACTGCAGAGAAAGCATTGAATTTTTCACCGGAAACTTCTTCCTGTCCAAATAAGGAAACTGAAGTAAATAATAACAGGCATGCTGAGAATAATTTTTTCATTCTATTAGTATAAATTTAATTTAGTGATCGCCTGGTGTCAGCAAACGAGTAAAAGACAGCGAAGCTAACTTCCATTTCCCATCTTGTTTTATATAAACTTCAGTAACTTCAAAAGGGTTGGTTACTTCATTTCCCCCAACTTCTGCCAGTAAATCAATCCTATTCAAAAGGATAGCTGTATTATCAATAATATTCACGGATACATCATGAATATCAGCTTTTTTATACCAGATTCCACCACTTTTAATAATTCCAAGTTCCTGTTCGGTTCCCCAGTGTCCACCCATGTGTACAAACTCTGCTTTAGGATGAAAAAGACTGCTGAGCTCATCGACATTTTTATCTGCCATCCATTGCCACTTGTCTTTCGACAGTCGAATAATCTCCTGTTCTGTTGCTGAACTTTGTGCGAATAATTGAGCACTAAAAATGACTAAGAATAGTCCAATGATTGTTGTTTTCATTTTGTAAAATTTTATCTCTAATTTTTCAATTTAAATGATTATTTGTCAAGTCCTTTTTCTTTTAACCAGTCTGACAACAGATCAGCAATCTCCACATTATTTAAATCTGAAAACGGGAAATGCGTGTTTCCTTTTATACCTATTTCAGGAAGGTGAACGACAGTTACATCGCCGCCGTGTTTATTTACAGTATCTCTCCAGATTCTAGCCATTTCAAGCCTGACACGCCAGCCATCTGTCCCCGGATTCGGATCCGGTGAAGTTGGAATATTGTCTCCATAATAAATGATGATTGGAATTTTTGTAAGTTTCATAAAATCATCCATGGGAATAGCGACTGGCTCAAGCGGCCCCGACGAACTTTCAAGCGCTTGCGGGACTTTTCCTTCGGGAAAAACAAAACCACTACCCGGCTCGTACGAAACCACAGCTTTTATATTCTGATTTTTAATGGCGGTTAGCCAACCCATTCCACCTGAGTGTGAATGAGTAAGTAAAATACCGTCACCGATTTTATCGAATAAAGCTGAAACAGCTTCCACATTTACATTGATATCGATCGGACCAACATTAGGAACCATCTGCCGGAAATATTGGTTGAGTGCTTCCGGGTCTTTTGAAAACTGCACTCCCGGGAAAAAATTGGGCCACTCGCCAACGCGAAAGGTATTAAACCAGAATTGTTCATCGGGAGTTGGTGCGATAGTCCCTTCTGCCATACTTCGGGAAGCATTCCCGCGACGTGGCTGATCAATTAAATAGACACTATAATTTCTTCTTAAAAAGATATTCTGAAAGCCTTCACGTCCGTCAGGAGTTGTCTCGAATGTTTTTGAAAACTGTCCGATGCCGTGCCACATCGCAATCGGATATTTGCGTGCTTTCACCGGAACCTGGTAAAAAACGTAGGCATGATCGCCATGAAAAGTCTGACCTTCGGGTGTTCGTGTGATCGTGTTAAAAGTTCCCGGATTTTGTTTTACTGTTCCACCAACTGCAAAACTTCCTTGTTCCGTTATAAGTATCAGATCGTCGGTATTGGTGGTACCACACGATGCCAGCGCTACAATTAACACTACCAAAAGCGCATTTACCAGCGTCCTGCCATTTACAACAACTGTCGGCTTGATGATACTGATTCGTTTGTGATGATAATTTTTCATATTCATTTTATTCTGATTTCGATCTTTCGATTATCGGATTCGTTACAATTCTATCTTATCAAAGCCAGGTAATCCTCGTCGCTAACCGGTCCAAACCATTCGGTTACGCCTTTCAACCTGCTTGTAATGGCCAACTGAACAAACTTCGTGTCGGCACTGGCGCCATGCCAATGCAGCAAATTTGGCCTGATGTTCACCACTTCGCCTTTATTCACCACCCTGATCGGGCTGCCTTCTTCCTGGTAATAACCAACACCTTCGAGACAAATCAGAATCTGACCATCGGGGTGCGTATGCCAGTTTGATCTGGCTCCCGGTTCGAAAACTACGTTCCCCACTGCGATGTGGTTCAGGCTGTCGGCATCCAACACTCCTTCCACCCACACGGTCCCAACAAAATTGCTATTGGTCACCTTCTGTCCCAAGGGAAAGATCTGATCATTCAGTTCTGTTTCAACCTGATTTTGCGTGTCTGAATTCCTGCACGAATTGAATGCAAAAAGAAAGATCAGCACACTGACTGTTACAATTTTTCTCATTTCTCTTAAGTTTACTGTCATGACTATAAATTACTGAACATTATTCACTTTGCAAATATCAGCTTAGTCTGAGAAATAGTTTGTATCCAAATTACGGCACTTCTAACCAAGATTACTGATCTGCTATGCTTGTACTTAATTGTGAACAATTTAAGTGTACATTTGTGCATCGGATTTTAATTATTCACTAATGGAAGAGATCTTAAAATTTAATACGATAAAAGAATATAATCTGTTTAATAACCAGGAAACCTTACACCCTTTGGTCAGTATTATCGATTTATCGAATGCCGATCCCCGGAAATTCAGACGGATGAATTACGGTTTCTACACCATTTTTCTTAAAGAGATTAAATGCGGAGATCTTCGCTACGGATGCAATTATTACGATTACGAAGAGGGGACGCTTATATTTTTGGCTCCCAACCAGGTAATTGGCGAATCGAAAGACGAATTTTACCAACCGCAGGGAAGGGCGTTGGTTTTCCACGAGGATTTATTACTGGGCACTTCGCTGGCAAAGAAAATTCACGATTATGCTTTCTTCTCCTACGATGTAAATGAAGCCCTGCACCTCTCATCAAGAGAAAGAGTAATCGTAATGGATTGTTTCAGAAAGATTGAATATGAGCTGCAGCAGAACATCGACAAGCATACCGAAAACCTGGTGATTTCGAATATTGAACTGTTCCTGAATTACTGTGTTCGTTTTTACGACCGGCAGTTTATTACCCGTTCGAAAGTAAACCAGGGAATTATCACGCGTTTCGAAACATTGTTAAACGACTATTTTCATTCGTATAAGACCAAAGATCTGGGTTTGCCAACTGTCGCGTATTTTGCCGATTTACTAAATCTTTCGCCCAACTACCTGGGCGACTCCTTAAAAAAGGAAACCGGTAAATCGGCACAGGAACACATCCAGCTAAAATTAATCAGTGTAGCAAAGGAACGCATTTTCGATACTGAAAGGAGTATTTCAGAAATCGCCTATGAACTTGGGTATAAATCGCCTCAGCATTTTAACAGGATGTTTAAAAAAGCCACCGGGCAAACACCGAATGTATATCGTAATTTGAATTAAATAAAACCTATATGTATTTTATAATATAAAAATACCGAGGAGCGTTCAGCAAATCCCCGGTATTTTTTTATCCGCGTTTTTAAAGAAAGTCTTATTTTTTCATGCGTTCCCCGGTTCCGGTAGCCATTCCTCCCATGACACTCACCGTAATTGCATCATCATCCTTGACCGTTAAAGTCATATCAACAGCTCCCTGGCTTCCATTAAAATTCAATGTAGCCTCTTTCTCCTTCACCGAAGTGCTGTTTACCTTGTACATTTCTTCTCCTTCAGAATTGTTAATTTTCCCAACGACTTTATCTCCGTCCTGTGCAATTACCACCAACATTTCCTGATTTCCGTAAGCGCTATTTACAGAAACTTTCCATTTGCCTTTAAAATAATCGATACCTGTTTTGTTTTGCGCCTGTAATCCCAATGAAATCAGGATAAGCAACATGCCTGTGAAAAATAATTTTGTAGTTTTCATGTGTAAAATTTTAATTATTAATAAGTGAAAAAATTATAGTTTTCTGGATAATTTATTTAACGCGTTTTTAGTATCAGTTCTACGCCTTTTAACCCTTCTGCATGCGCTTTTAAAGTTATTTCGCCTGCCTTTGCAAACGGGCGAACAATTGCCTGCGCTTTTCCTTTCCATGAATTTACTACTGCTTTGTTCACACTGTCCATGTCGCCCGGATTTGCATTACCGGATGCTGCGAGTTCTCCATTCCCACTGATTTCAAGTTTAATAGGAATTGAATCGGTTGGAACTACTATTCCGTTTCCATCTACGATTTCAATTTTTACAAAAGAAAGGTCGTTGCGATTGGCCGTAATTTCAGTGCGGTCGGCTGTTAGTTTTATGGAAGCCGGTTCGCCTGCCGTTCTTAATACTTTGCTGGCAATCTCTTTTCCGTTTTCAAGTGCAATAGCCTTTAATTCTCCGGCCTGATAAGGCACCTTAAATTCCGCAATGTATTTATCATCATTTCCCAGATTTTTCTCGCCAACAACCTTTCCGTTCAACTCAAGCCTGACTTGCTGTGCTTTGGTAAAAACCCTGACATCAAGCGGCTTTCCTTCTTCACCCTTCCAGGTCCAGCTTTGGTATTCTTTTGGCCAGCCCCAGCCGCCCAGGTTTTCTGCAAATCCATCAGGAATCGGTTCGTGCACACTGACTTCGAGAAGGCTGTTGTCCCAGAGCACATCGCGATAAATCATTTGTGCCCTTTTTTCTCCGGTAATATCAATGTCGCCACATTCGGCTACAAAGTTGGGCCAGGCAGAAGGTCTTCTTAACTGCATGTCAAAAATATTTACCCCTTTCGGTAATTTGAATCCGGCAAAGTTTCCTGAAACGGTTTCTCCTGTGGTTGAAGGGACATAACTTGTACTACCTGTAGAAACCTCTCCCAGATAATCCAGGGCAGTCCAAACAAAGTCACCAATCACATACGGCTGTTTCTCCACCATTTCCCAGTAAGCATACGCATCTTTCGGATAAGATTCTGAAGTGTAGATGATTCGGTTGGGAAACAGTTCGTGGTCCGCTTCAATATTATCAAGCATGTAATTGTATCCGCAAACATCCATCAAATTAAAAACAGGAGTAGTTGTTTCCCAGCCATCGGGATAGAAAAAACCGGTAATCGCTGTTGTCACTGCACGGGTGTCATCCAACTCTCTCACTTTTCCGGCCAGCTGACTGGCAATGCGTAAACGGGTGGTGTCCTCAGGTTCGTAAATTTCATTTCCAATGCTCCACATAATGATACCCGGGTGGTTTCTATCCCGCAGCATCCAATCTGTTACATCTTTTTCCCACCAGTCTTTAAAAAAGCGTGAATAGTCCTGAGGGTTTTTATAGTATTCCCACATGTCGGTAAATTCGTCGATAACCAACATTCCCAGTCGGTCGCAGGCTTGATAAAAGGTTTCGGAATATGGATTGTGGGCAGCGCGGATGGCATTGAACCCATTGGCTTTTAAAAGCTCAACTTTTCTTTCTTCAGCCCGGTCGAAAGCTGCAGAACCAAGCAATCCATTGTCATGGTGAATACATGCACCTTTTAATAAAACAGGTTTCCCGTTTAACAGAAATCCTTTTTCTGCCGAAAATTCAATCGAACGGATTCCAAAGGATTGATTGTATTTATCAAGCGTTTTATTTCCTTCTGTAATTGCTATTTCAGCCGAATAAAGATTTGGTGATTCCAGCGACCACAACTCCGGGTTTTCGACTCTGATTTGTGATTTAATTGTTTTATTGAACTGAGATTTTATGCTGATTTTGTCAGAAGTTGTGCCCACTATATTTCCGTCCTTATCTTTAATGTTGATGGTGATTTGAGGCGCTGTTTCGTTTTGCCCGTCATTTTGAGCAGTAAGTTCCACATTTACCAGGGCTGAATTCGCATTGATTTCTGGTGTAGTAACTTTAACTCCCCAAACAGCCACGTGAACCGGATTTGTTACAATGAGATGTACATTTCTATAAATTCCTGAACCGCTGTACCAGCGTGAATTCCGCCCGTTATTTTCAACCTTAACAGCGACAATATTCGTTTTTCCAGGCTCGTTTAACAAGTTCGTGATATCGAACCAGAACGGTGTATATCCATTTTTATGAACTCCGGCTTTTTTGCCATTAACCCACACTTCTGATTCCATGTAAACACCGTCGAAATTTAAAACAACTGTTTTGCCTTTGTCTGCCTGATCCATGGTAAACGATTTGCGATAACAACCCGTTCCCCCAATAACCTGACCGGTTGAATTTCCGTTTCCGGGTGATTTTTTTGAAAAAGGACCAATCTGTTCTTCGGTGTCATCACCGGGAAGGTCCATCATACTGTAATCGTGGGGCAGGTCAATATTCAACCATCCGGAATCATCAAAATCTACCTGTTCCGCGCCGGTGATGGAATCACGAATGAATTTCCAGTCTGCGTTAAACAGTTGCTCCCGGTTTGGAAATTCGGTAGGGTTACTATTGGAGTTGCCTAATAAACTTAGGTTGAAAGCCAAAGTTGTCATTATAAAAATGAATTTTAGGTTTATACTTTTTATTGTAGAGTTCATGTTTCGATTTCTTTTGTGATTTACATTTTATTGGTTAATCAGGAATATGCGTTTTCATTTGTTTATTTATCAGTCGGATGGCCATTCGGCGGCTCAATTGATGAATAAAATTCATCATCCTTATATCCGTTCCGATTAAAATCCGGTCTTTGTTTTTCTCCATCGCATTTATAATCAGTTGTGCTGCTTTTGCAGGTTTTAAAGGTTGAATTGCTGCCTTTTTTGACGCATTATTATCCTTCTGATTTTTTTCCGCCCCGGAGTTAAATTTAATATCGGTTTCAATTCCTCCGGGGAAAACCAGCGTTACCTTCACCGTGGTATTTTCAAGCTCTGCCTGTAAACTTTCGGTTAAAAGTTTAACTGCCGATTTTGCCGCGCCATAAATGCCCTGTCCGGGTACGGGGAAAAGTCCTCCCATGCTCGACACGTTTACGATATGTGCTTCCGAACGTTTTAATAAATAGGGAAGAAAAGCTTTTGTAATGTGGAGCGTTCCGTAAAAATCAACATTCATCACGCGGTCAATGGTTTGATAACTCAGGTCATTTACCTTTATAAAAGGCTGAATAATACCGGCATTATTAATAATACCATCTACCGAATTGAATTTAGCAATCACCTGTTCCGGCAAATTTTCAACCGCATTCCTGTCGGTGATGTCCGCTACCAATGTCAGCAAATTCTTGGTGTGTTTCCCTGCAAGTTCGGAAGTTTCATTTAACGCAGCCTTGTTTATATCGATTGCTGCAACCCGTGCACCCCGTTCAAGCAGGTCGGTTACCAGTGCCCTGCCCAGGCCGTTTCCACCACCGGTAACCACTATTGTTTTATCTTTTACATTCATCTTAATCTTTCTTTTAATTTTTTTGAATCGGTTTTCAGGCGACATTGTTAACCCGGTTTCTTTTTAACGGGTTTACTCCCGAAGCGACACATCCTCCATCGCAAAGAATATCAATCCCGGTCAGGTAACTTGCTTTCCCGCTGATACAAAACTGAAACAGGCTGGCAATTTCTTCCACTTTACCGGGACGTTTTATGGCGCTTAATTTTGTATATTCTTCGGTGCTGTCTTTCTCCAGTTCGCCCATTGGCGTTTCAAAAGAACCGGGTGAAATGCTCAACACTCGAATGCCTTTTTCACCAAACCTGACCGCATCGGTTTTTGCGTACCAGATGACAAAATTTTTTGAAATGCCATACGAAATTCCTGATCTGAACTTCCGTGGAAAAATGTTAACCCTCGCCATCATTTTTTTCATGAAAAGGTCTTTGTCCATCCGGCTGAATTTGTATTTACTGTTCGGCAATAACAGGGATGGAACCATGTAACCTGACATGGAAGAAACATCAATCAGACAAGAACCTTCTTCCATGACTTCTAAAAACGCTTCGTTTACATTAATTGTTCCCAATGCATTGGCTTCCATTATGGTTCTGGCTTCACCCATATTTGGCGACATCCCTGCGGCATTTATCACGGCACTGACTTTTCCGGTTTGTTTTGCATAAGCGGCTAATTGGTTCACGGATTCTCGATTTGCTATATCACAAACATAAATTTCCGCACTGATTCCTTCATCCCACAATTCATACAAAGCACTTTCAAGTTTTTTCAAGGTTCTTCCGGCGATTATAATGTAAAACTCCTTTCCTAATAATTTGGCAGCAGCTAAACCTATTCCGCTTCCGCCACCGGTAATGACGCATACTTGTTTCATTGTTTCCTGTTTTCTGATTTACATTACAAAGGTAGCCATACACAACTGACAGGAAAGTCCTCAATTTCTCACATATTGTCCTTTAGGTCGAATTATTGACTTTGTCGAAATAATTAAGATTATATTTGTGTCAAAAAAGGTCTATGAAGGAAGCGGTTTCAACTTTTGACTGGCGAAAAGAAATTGAAAGAAGCAATGCCGATTCGATTGGTGAAGATTATATTTTATTTGATGAGCCCAGAATATTTTCTTCTTTCAATGTACCTTTTAAAATAGATGTTACCACTGCCATTATTTGTACGCAGGGCACGATTAAAGGGATGGTGAACATGAACCATTACCATGTGACAGCGCCTTTTTTATTTATAATTATGGCCGACCAGGTTTTACAATACGAATCCTTCAGCGATGATTTCTCTGGCCATTTTATTGTCATGTCGAACCGTTTTTTGGAAAATCTGTTTATGAATCAGCAATACTCGGCTGGTTTATTCCTTTCTGTTAAAGAAAATCCTTTTATACAACTGAATGATGAAGACTTACAGCGAATGATAACCTATTATGGCATGTTTAAAAATGCAGTGAGAATGAAAGATAATCCGTATCGTATGGAAATGGTCAAACACCTGAACCAGACATTTTTTTACGGAACCAGTTACCAGTTTCACAAGATTCCGGAAAAGGAAATGAAAACAAAAAACGAAGTGCTGGTTAAAAAATTTCTGGAGATTGTTGGCATTCATTTTAAAGAAAAGCGGCAAATGGAGTTCTATGCTCAGAAATTATTTCTGACACCCAAGTATCTGTCTAAAATCATCAAAGAGACAAGCGGAAAGAGTGGCAATGAGTGGATTGACAGTTACGTAATTTTAGAGGCAAAAGCTTTGCTCAACTCTACGAATATGACCATCCAGCAAATTAGTGACTGGCTAAATTTTCCAACACAGTCATTTTTTGGAAGGTATTTTAAGAGACATGTTGGTTTGTCACCTAAACAATATCGCACAAAATGACTGATCAAATACTTATTTTGAAAAAAGGCCACTTCCTTTCATGGAAATGACCTTTTGTTTATGCTTTTGACAAATAAGAGTCAACAATCGTCTGGCAGACTGAAGCGTTCAGGCTTATTATGTGTTATTCTCCCACTTTCACACACAACATCTGTTTTTGATCACGGATCAGGAGTTTCCCACCCGACAATGCCAATGGTGCCCAGTTTTGTATTCCGTTACGACTATTGCCACCTTCTTGTTCTGTCAGCAACTCAGCTTTCGATATAGGTTTAAAACCATCGGGGCTGGGATCAATAAGGTAAAGGGTTTTAGCACCGTCGGTTGCCAGCATCAAACCATCCGCAACTATAATACTTCCTTTATTAAAATCCGGATCACGTTTGGTTTTCCACATAATCGTACCATCCGGACTCATACAAGTTAGTCCATCGCGTTTGTTGTTAGTACCGTATTCTCCATAAAAATATCCTTTGTATAAAACCGGCGTTTTCGTTTGATCACCAAATTCTTCGGTCCGATAAAGTTCTTTTGTCCCATAAATTCCGTCAGCTTTCTTTTCCACCTGGATCATCATCGCTCCCAATTCATAACCTCCGGTTATCAGGAGCTTATTGTTACCGGCATCTACCGCCATTGGAATTGGAATACGACAAAGCCAGTTGTTGAATTGCCAGAGAATCTTACCCGTGAGCGGCTCCATTCCAACCACGTTCCCGGGTATCGGATCCTGTCCTCTGCCACCGCCCGAAGCAGTAACCATCACCAGGTGATCTTGTCCGTCAATCTTAACAATGTTTGGACTTACATAACCGGTTGGCCCTAAATTAGCAGTCTTCCATTTTAGTTTACCTGTGTTTTTATCATAGGCCACCACACCGGCTTCAGGAGCCTGTGAAGCAAGAATCAACAAATCGCCGTAAATAAGCGGACACTGAGAAATCGCCCATGTCGGAAAACCATCAGGGCCACGCCCTCCTTCTCCACTATTTCCAGGAACACCGCCAAAATCAGTCCATACATTCACATTCCAAACAGATTTATGTGTCTTTAAATCAAAACAATAGGTATCTCCATACGGACCACACGAATAAACATGGTTATCATCTACAACCGGCACGCTTCTTGAACCGGGAAACATCACTTCACCTGCTGCATCGTAGGCAAATTTCCAGAGTTCTTTGCCTGTATTCAGATCAAAACAACGCATAATATCACCGGTTTTATCATTGCGGTCGAGTAAATAAACTTTTCCGTCTTTAATTACTGGACCTCCATACCCGATGCCGACATCCACTTTCCAGAGTACTTCGGGCCCGGATGCTGGCCAGGAACGAAGAAGACCGGTCTCGGTTGAGATACTATTCCGATCAGGGCCACCGTACTGAGGCCAGTCCTGCGCATAAACGCCGGCGACGATCAAAGAAATAAATGTGAATGCCAGAAGCTTTTTCATAATATGCGATTTTATGGTTAATTGAACTGATACATTTTAAAATATAATTCTAAGAATTCCAAACTTCTGAGATGAATACACTTTTTAGAGCGACGTACAATGGTCCGACTCCCTTTTACAGTACATTATTATTTAGTATTCCATCCCTTATAACTCAATTCAGGTTCTTCAGTGCCGACGTCTTTTTTAAACACATAACCGGATATCTCCCTTTTTTCACCGGGCAATAACGATACGTAATTATCGTCCCAGTATACTGGCAATATGGTCATACCTGTCTTAGGGTCTTTTAATGCCAATTCAACAAAAAATGCCAGCTGAACTCCAGGATTTTCTATAGTGACATTTACCCATAGTTTATCACCTCTTTCTTCCATTTCGTGATTCACTATTATTTCTGTTTCAGGCATCGTGTTTATACCAGTCAGATCGGCATATGAAGAATTAGGCGTAACAAACCAGGTAGAATTCTTGTAATCGAGAACATCTTCCTGTGTTGAAAGCCAGTAGAAATTCACGGCTACCGTTTCACCCTGCGCATTCTTAAGGCGAAGATCCAGAAAATATGTCGTCGAAAGAATTTCAAGTTCCGGCATTTCAACTATTTTCTGTGCCTGGTTTTCTCCAATTCCTGTCTTCAGTGATTTTGAAAACAATTCAGCTCCGGTATCAGAAAATACACGAACCTCTGCAGTTAAATTATCAAACGCCTCCAGATAATCGTTGGATAAATAAATGTTTTTATCTCCGTAATTATAAACGACATTCAACGGACGGCAGGCATTTTTGGCGGCGTAGAAAGCTCCGTTTGGCATCAGGTACCAGTCGTACAACTGCCACAACATTCCGGGCCAGGCCGAGTTCAGCATCCACTGAATAACCCCGGTAGCATCGGGCCTGTTCACCTCGAAAGCTTCAAACATAGGCCGCATCGCTTCGTAGTTGACCATCTGTGCTTTAAAAGCAAAGGCTTCCACATTGTCTGCACCACCGTATCTTTCATCAAATGGCTTCATCCAGTGCTTATAGTTGCCAAATTCGTTTCTTCCCAGGTGGTACATCCACATGCTGTCGACAGGCCATAAATGATCCGGCGGAATCATCCTTTTTATACTTTCGATGGGCGAAGGTTGCATACCCGGACCGGTTTCGGTATTAAATCCGAAAGCGCCACCATTTCTTTTATCTACATACCAGTAGTTAGGTGTTACATACGAATAAGGTCCGTTCATTTTCACACCGCTTGGGCCGGTGATTTCACTTACGGCAGAACCGCAACTGTTCAGGATTGGTCTTGTACCGTCCTCCTTGGTCAGCAATTCATTCAGCTTTGTTTCCAGATCAGGAACCAGCAGTTTATCGCTGCCATACACCCATAGAAAAACACTTGGGTGATTTCGCAACCATTCCACCTGATCCATGTAAGCTCTCGAATGTTGACTAATTTCGTCCGGAGTTTTCATCGCCATAAACTCATCTTCGGGTCTTCCGCAATATCCTTCCCACTCCCACTGGCAACTCCAGCCAATCATAATAAGCAAACCATATTCATCGGCATAATCATAAATACTTTGATTGTTTCCCCAAAAACCTTCCAGGCGAATCGTATTCAGGTTCATGTGTTTTACATAACGAACCTGGTCCTCCACTTTCTGGTCGGAATCGTTTAAAAACAAATCATCGACCCACCCGGCACCTTTAATCAGAATTTTCTTTCCGTTGATGATAAAACCGCGGTGCCCGTTTTCATTTACATAATCGGCCACTTCCCTGATTCCGAAGCGAACCGACTTTTGATCAGATATTTTGTTATCCGTTTTAGCAGAAATATCCATTGTGTACAAATTGGGATCTCCCAGATTATTGGGCCACCATACTTTCGGATCTTTCAAGTTTAACTCCGGATATTCTTTAGGATCGAAAGTTATTTTTTTGATTTCATTGGGTGCAAGACTGTACTCCTTTTTTACACTGAATCCTTCGATGCTCGCTTCCACCTGACCCGAAACAGCTTTGTCAGAATGATTCACCAACTGTGCAGAAATGGTCAGTGTGGCTTCTTCTAGCGATTCAGTATTCAGCCATGGTTTTACAAAAACCTTATTTACGGCCACGGCACCTGTTTTAATAAGTTTCACCGGCCGCCATAATCCCATGTTGTTATCCGGTGGCCATGGATTCCAATCGACAAAACCAATGGTGAGGTCTCCTTTCTTTGGAGGAATAACTTCAACAGCTAAAGTATTCGAACCGGCCTGAAGGAATTGGGTAACATCAATATTAAACATCCGGTAAACCCCTTCAATGCTGTCGGATGAAGCAATTAATTTTCCATTCAGCCAGATGTTGGCTTTGTAATTCAAGCCTTCAAACAAAAGAGTGTAAAATGATTTATCGGAAGCATTCCCTATCTCAAAGGTTTTTCTGTACCACCACGGAACTTTAAATTGTGCGGTTGGAATTTTTTTGAGATTCTCTCCGTAGAAAACGTCTTTGTATACATCGTTCCTAACCAGCGCTGCCATTACGGTTGCAGGAATTTCAACAGTGTATCCGTTTTCAACTTTAAATGTTGGAGCCGATATTGTTTCTCCGCTCGCCTGAAGACCGTCGGATGAAAAGATTTGCCAGTTTTTTGAGAATTCGTCGGATGAAGATTCGGTTTTAGACTTTTGCTGACAAGCTATCATGCTTAATGTAAAAACCCCAAACACGATGATTGTTAAAAACTTACGATTCATAGGTTTGATATTAAAATTTGATTGGAATACTACAATTTTAATGTATGCCAAAAGCATTTTGGCATTCTCTGAAAGGAATACCAAAATGCTCTTCGGGAAAGAGAGAAATGACTGGCTTTTTATTAAACCAGCTTCATCGTATCGGGATTCCACCGAACCGGTTTTGCGTTGTAATAGCTTTCGTTGGCCAGAAGCGCTGCCCCAGCAGCACGCAATCCAAAAACGGGATCTTCAATGATTTCTTTTTGCCCACGAACACCCTGAAAGAAAGTAAAAAAATGGTCGTAATGAGCACCTTTGTATTCTCTTGGAGTTTGGTATGTAGTTTCGCCAACTGCCAGATCAGCTTTTCTTTCATTGAGGTATTTCAAATCATAATCTTCCTTAATTTTCTTCTGCATTTCCTCAGTATACGCAATCAGTGAATAGCTCTCCGGTTTCATGTTCAGTTTTGAACGAATGAGTTTTACCCTGTTTGAACCGATCTCCATTTCGCCTTCAGTCCCCACCAGTCTGAAACCTCCTCCTCCACCGTTTCCGGCTATGAAATTAACTCGGAATGCCGCGTTGAAAGCAGCATGTGTTTTTGTCTGAGGAAAATCGTAAAGAGTTATTGATACGTCGGGAACATCCCTGCCATCGTTCCAGTAACGTAGTCCGCCAGTGGCCTGGGCTCTTTCCGGACCATTTGAACTGATCACATAATGCAAGGTTGAGAAAGCATGTACAAAAAGGTCTCCAGCCACTCCGGTACCATAATCCTTGTAATTTCTCCAACGGAAAAAACGCTTGAGTTCGAACGGAACTTTGGGTGCCCGTCCCAGGAAAGTATCAAAATCGACGGTGTCGGGATTAGCATCCAGAGGGATGGGATATTGCCAGGCACCTTCTGATGAATA